>CAYGGT010000007.1:0-41399 GCA_964349475.1 uncultured Rhodospirillaceae bacterium | reverse complement strand
GAGAACGTGCTGTTCGGCCATTTTATTTTCTCCACGGGTGAACATGAACAAAGAAGGACATAAAACCTCCCTTACATCCTGAAAATGCCGAATTTCGTCTCTTCAACCGGCGCGTTCAACGCTGCCGACAGGCCCAGCCCCAGCACCATCCGCGTGTCGGCGGGGTCGATAATGCCGTCATCCCAAAGTCGTGCACTGGCGTAATACGGATGCCCCTGCGTTTCGTATTGATTGCGGATGGGCTTTTTAAAGGATTCTTCTTCCGCCGCTGGCCAGGGTGTTTTCATGGCATCTTTTTTAACCTGCGCCAGCACGCTTGCCGCCTGCTCCCCGCCCATCACCGAGATACGAGAGTTGGGCCAGCTCCAGAGGAAGCGCGGATTGAAGGCGCGGCCGCACATGCCATAGTTTCCGGCGCCGAAGCTGCCGCCGATCAGCACCGTCAGTTTCGGCACCTGCGCGCAAGAAACCGCATGCACCAGCTTCGCTCCGTCTTTGGCAATGCCGCCCGTCTCATATTTTTTTCCCACCATGAACCCGGTGATGTTTTGCAGAAAGATCAGCGGAATTTTACGCTGACAGCAAAGCTCGACAAAGTGCGTTCCCTTCAGCGCGGAGTCAGAAAAAAGTATCCCGTTATTGGCAATAATCCCGACCGGATAGCCGAACAAATGCGCAAAGCCGCACACGAGAGTCTCGCCGTATAATTTTTTGAATTCATCGAATGCGCTATCGTCAACAATCCGCGCAATCACTTCCCGCACATCATAGGGCTTGCGGGTGTCCTGCGGGATGAGGCCGTAAATTTCTTTTGGATCATGCCGCGGGGCTTTCGCCTCACGCACGGCAAGATTGATTTTTTTGCTGCGATTGAGGTTGCCAAGCAGGCGGCGCACAATGCTCAACGCATGTCCATCGTTCTGCGCATAATGATCCGTCACACCAGACGAACGACAATGCACATCGGCACCGCCTAAATCTTCCGCCGTTACTTCTTCACCGGTCGCGGCTTTCACAAGCGGCGGGCCGCCAAGAAAAATCGTGCCCTGATTTTTAACGATGATTGATTCGTCCGACATCGCCGGCACATAAGCGCCGCCTGCGGTGCATGAACCCATCACCGCCGCGATCTGCGGGATGCCCGCCGCCGACATGTTCGCCTGGTTGAAAAAAATCCGGCCAAAATGCTCTTTGTCAGGAAACACTTCGTCCTGGAGCGGCAGAAACGCGCCGCCGCTATCGACCAGATATATACATGGCAAATTATTCTGCGCAGCGATTTCCTGCGCACGCAGGTGTTTTTTGACGGTCAGCGGATAATACGTGCCGCCCTTCACTGTTGCGTCATTGGCGACAATCACGCACTCATGCCCCGACACGCGGCCAATGCCGGTGATGATCCCGGCAGCGGGCACATGATCGGCATAAACGCCATAAGCCGCAAAAGCAGAAAATTCCAAAAACGGAGAACCGGGATCAATTAAGTGTTTCACGCGGTCCCGCGGCAGCATCTTGCCCCGCGCCAGGTGCTTCGCCCGCGCATTTTCCTCGCCGCCCTGCTGAAGAAGGCGCAGCTTTTCTTTAAATTCCGCGACGGTTTGTTCCATTGTCTGCCGGTTCGCCTCATATTCCGGCGACTGGGGGGAAATGTTGGATGCCAGCTGTGTCATTGGTATTACCTATATCCTTTGTAGTAAGGACTGTAAACGTCAAGGCGCCAGGATGCCAAGGAGAATGAAAAAAAACTTGGCGTCTCCGCGTCTTGGCGTTTTTTATTTTATCCTGTAATATGAAAAAAACAAATCTGCTCCCTCGCCTTTCTTCCCCCGTATGTTATCCTTAAAACCATGCCAAACCATATTCAGACAACGGACAAGATCTTCTTTGAAAAAACCGGCCTGGATCCGGCGCGGGTAGCGATGCTTATCAATAACAACCTGACCGGGGCGGATGACGGCGAATTGTTTCTTGAATACGTGCAATCGGAATTTTTTAGCTGGGATGATGGCAAGCTGAAGAATTGTTCTTATGATACGGATACTGGCTTCGGCTTGCGCTCGGTCGCCGGGGAATCTTTCGGTTTCGCACATTCGTCGGAAATGACGGAAAAAGCGCTGCTCCGCGCCGGTGAAACAGTGAAGGCCGTGCAGCAGGGTTATTCCGGCAAGATGGACATCAATCCGCAAGGCACAAACCAGCAACTATACACCGACGACAATCCACTGGTGTTGGTGCCGTTTGAAAAGAAGATCAAGCTGCTGCAGGATATCGACGCCTATGCCCGATCCCGTGACCCGCGTGTCAAACAGGTGTCGGTCCAGCTCGCAGCTTCATGGAAGGCCGTGCAGATTTTACGCAGCGCCGGGCACAAGGCAGCCGACATCCGCCCCCTCGTCCGTCTCAACGTGACCGTCTATCTCGATAACGGCAAAGGCCGCATGGAAGAAGGCTACAACGGCCTTGGCGGGCGCTATTCATATGATCATTTATTCGACAGCAAGACATGGACCGGGGCCGTGGACGAAGCCTGTCGCCAAGCCACCGTCAACCTTGATTCCGTCGCCGCCCCGGCGGGAGAGATGGTGGTCGTGCTCGGTTCCGGCTGGCCGGGGATTTTGCTGCATGAAGCGATCGGCCACGGGCTGGAAGGCGATTTCAACCGCAAAGGAACATCGGCATTTTCGGGGCTCATCGGCAAGCAGGTGGCCTCCAAAGGCGTGACGGTGGTTGATGACGGGACGCTCGCCAACCGGCGCGGCTCCATCACCATCGACGACGAAGGCACGCCCTCGCAACGCAACGTGCTAATCGAAGACGGCATCCTGGTGGGTTTTTTACAGGACCGCCTGAATGCGCGGTTGATGGGCGTAAAACCCACCGGCAACGGGCGGCGTGAAAGTTACGCCGACCACCCGATGCCGCGCATGACGAATACCATTATGCTGAACGGCACGCATACGCCGGAAGAAATTATTAAGTCCGTGCCGAAAGGTCTTTACGCCGTCAACTTCGGCGGAGGGCAGGTGGATATCACCTCCGGTAAATTTGTGTTTTCCGCATCCGAAGCTTACCTGATCGAAAACGGCAAAATCGGCGCGCCCGTCAAGGGCGCCACGCTCATCGGCAACGGCCCCGACGCGCTGACCAAAGTCAAGATGATCGGCAACGACATGGCGCTTGATGACGGCGTCGGTACCTGCGGCAAGGACGGGCAAAGCGTTCCCGTCGGCGTCGGCCAGCCCACCCTGCGGATCGACGGCCTGACGGTCGGAGGCACGCAAACGTGACGGATGGTCTGATTTTCATCGCGCCGGTTTATGCAGGGTTCTTCGGCATCATGCTGGTGCTGCTGTCATGGCGCATCGTCAGGCTGCGCCACAAATATGGCAGTTTTAACCACAAGATGAATGAAGGCGGGCACAACGAAATGACTGCCGCTGTCCGCGCCCAGGGCAACTTCATCGAGTATCTGCCCTTAGCACTTCTGCTGATGTGGATGCTCGAAACCATGCAGTTCAGCGCTTGGATCATCCATGCACTTGGCGTTCTGCTCATCCTCGCGCGGCTCCTGCACGTGCACGGATTAAACGAACCCGGCGGCAACGGTGCCGGCCGCAAGCGCGGCACGCGGCTGACGTGGACACAGATCGTCGCCTGCAGCCTCCTGGCGTTTGCGGGAGCATTTGGGGTTGTTTTTTAGAGACAGGTTGCCATCGCCACGATTGCGCTCACAAAGCGCCGCCTGGGCGGGGATGATCCGGCGTTTTAGGTGGAATGACTCTATGCGCTGCCACCTGCATGGCCGGCTTCAGAACAGACGGCTTTTTTTCGTAGTTCTGCTCTGCAAACAATTTGCCGATATCGCCGTTCCAGGCGCCATGATAACGCTCAAGCAATCGCTGCGCCCAGTTTTTGCCGGTTGCGGCGATTTCATGGAGCGGTTTTAAATAGACACTCTCATCGTTGCCATGCGCATCCTTGATCGCACGGCGTTTCAAACCGGACTCTGCCAGAGCCAGGCAGTTTTTCGCCAGTTCTTGCACCGTCGTCGTCCCGTTCATGAAGGGGGTTTGCAAGCCCTGCTGCGGGGTCATCGTCCGCAAATATTCGCGATCCTCGTTCGTCCAGTCGCGCACCATGTCATAGGCGGCATCCAGCGATTGTTTATCGTAGAGCAGCCCGACCCAGAAAGCCGGCAATGCCTTGATCATCTCGGCAGGCCCGTTGTCGGCGCCGCGCATTTCAAGGAAGCGGCGCAAGCGCACTTCCGGCCAGATGGTGTTGAGATGGTTTTCCCAATCAGCCAAAGTCGCTTGCTGCCCCGGGGCAACGGCCAGATTCCCCGCCATGAAATCGCTGAATTTGCCGCCCTTGGCATCAATCAAAACATCATCTTTATAAATACCCAGCAGGGGCATGTCGTTCATGGCGTAATCGACGAATTTTTCAAAGCCAAAATCTTTTTCAAAAGCAATCGGCAGCATAAATCCGTAGCGGCCGCCCATATAATTGTGCACGATATGGCTGCGATAACTTTCATAACCGCTGGGCTGCCCTTCGCTGAAGGGAGAATTGGCAAAAAGAGCAACAACCACCGGCTGCAACGACAAAGCCACGCGCAGTTTTTTTACCATGTCTTCTTCGGATTCATAGCCGAGATTAACCTGCACCGTCGAGGTGCAGAACAGGCCGTTCAGGCCATGGGGGAAGTTTTGTTGCTCAATATATTCGCGCCACGTGCGATAGCGGGATTTCGGCATGGCGGGCATCTGGTTACCCGGACATGTCGGCTGATATCCCAGCGCCAGCAAACCGATGCCGATGTCTTTGGCGGCAACGACCGCTTCGCGGATCGTCGCATCCGTCTCTCGTGCATTCTGATGCACGTTCTTCAGCGGGGCACCGCCGGTTTCCATCTGCCCGCCCGGCTCCAGCGTCCAATCCACATTGTTCTTTTGCAAAGCTATAATATTTCCCTGCTCGTATTGCGGGCGCCAAGCGTATTTCGCGACCATCTTTTCAAGCAATTCCTTAATGGCCGGTTTAGCCGTGTTGCTCTGATAGGGAACGGGATGAAACGTATCCAGGTAGAAAGGTGGCTTTTCGTGTTCGATACCGATCAGTAATTGATGCGCAGGGGTACAGCTCTGCTGAAACCATTCGATCAGCTCGGCTTTGTTTTTAATCGGTGTATGAACAATTTTACTTGGCTTAGACATAGCTTATTTCTAAACGGTTTTTACCGCATGTCAATCTCGCTCGTTAGCAACCGTTAGCAACTGGACACAGGCCAGGGCCGCTATAAGCGCCGTTTCCGTTCGTAAAATAGAGCCCCCTAAAGATACAGGATACACGCACTTCGTTGTTTTAATAAAAGCAATCTCCTGGGCAGAAAATCCGCCCTCCGGCCCGATCAGGATAGAAAGGGGCTTTGCCGTCAATTGCGGAACCACTTTTGCCAGGAAGGGCGCTTCGCTTCTTTCAATGCAAAAAATGATATTTCTTTTGCAATCATGTGAACTTAAAAAGTTTTTTATATCGGTTAATGGCTCAACAGTCATGACATCAAGCCTTTCCGACTGCTCCGCCGCTTCAATGGCAATCGCCTGCAACCGCTCCTGATTAAGCTTGTGCACCACCGTGTGGTCGCAGATCATAGGAAAAAATCTTGCAGCACCCAGTTCGCAAGATTTTTCAATCATCAAATCAAACGCCTCTTTTTTAACGGGCGAAGCCAGAACCCAGATATCCGGGCTGTTTTTTTGCTCATATAATTGATGATCTACTGCGATCAAAGCATGCTTTTTATTCAATTCACTGAGCGTGGCCAGCCATTCTCCGTCACGCCCGTTAAAAACACGCAGCCTGTCTCCTGCGATTTTCCTCATGACATTTCTGAGGTAATGCGCTTGAGCGTCTGATAAAAAAGACTTTTTCCCTTGCGCTAACTCAGCTTTCGGCACATAAAGGCGAACAAATTTTTTGTAATCTTCCGTTACCACAATCAGGAACCTTGTGCATTTCAATTCAAAGTTTATTATAAAGTGATGTCATCCGATATCAATCCAGAACATTTTCTTTTCAGAAAAACCCCCCCCGCGTGGCATCCCTACCTCAAGCTGACGCGATTGGACAGGCCCATCGGCGTGTGGCTTTTGTTGTTACCGTGCTGGTGGGGCATCGTGCTGGCGCATGGCGGTGTATTTAACGTGCCGCGAGAGTCCTGGATGATCATGGGATGGGTTGCTCTGGGCGCGCTGATCATGCGGTCGGCGGGCTGCGTTGTGAACGATTTGTGGGATCGTCAGCTTGACGCCGGCGTCGAACGAACAAAAACCCGACCGCTTGCGTCGGGAGAAATCAGCGTTTCCCATGCTATACGGCTTCTGGCCGTGCTGCTGACGCTCAGCCTGTTCATTTTAGTCCAACTCAACTGGCTTGCCATCCTCCTTGGCGTGCTTTCATTGGCGTTGGTCGTGGCTTATCCGAAAATGAAAAAAATGATCTGGTGGCCGCAGCTGTTTCTGGGGTTGACCTTTAACTGGGGTGCCCTGTTGGGATGGGCCGCTGCAACCGATCAACTGGCATGGCCGAGTCTGTTGCTTTATACCGGCGGCATTTTTTGGACTCTGGCCTACGACACCATCTACGCCCATCAGGATCAGAACGACGATGCCCGCGTCGGCATCAAATCCACCGCCCGCCTGTTTGCGGAGAAAAGCCCGCAATATATCGCCACGTTTTACGGCCTGTCATTGCTTTTGTTAATCACGGCAAAGGTCATCTCCAGCCCCGGCATTTTGACACCCCTGCTCGCGTCGCTTCCGATCACCCTGATTGTCTGGTTGATGAGAAAATGGGATATGAACGATCCGCAGTCCTGCCTTGCCGCGTTCAAGGCCAATCAGTACTATGGCTGGCTTGTACTGCTGATGCTGGCTATTTGACCTGATAGACCAGCTGCCCGATGCGCTGACTGACGAGCGTCAGCATTTCCAGCTGCACCTTGCGTTCCAGCTTCAACCCGTCAACCAGCTGGGTGATTTTATCCATCGCCTCGCGATGATGCGCGAACCAGTCAGGGATGACGTTCCTGAAAGATTTTGTGGCGCTCTGGAGAATAACGGATGTCAGAGCGGCCTGCTGGATATAAAAATCATCCATCAATCCGCCGATCACCCGCGCCTGCCAGGCGTTTTCCGGTACAATCAGCGCCGCCTGCTCCCGCAGCCAATCAAGCCCCAGTTTCTCTCCGATCTGAAAATAAGCGGCGGCAACGGTTGCAATATCGCCTTTAATGCGGCGGGCGATTGTGATGATATCCGTCGCCGAAAACATCGCTATTTCTCCGGAATCTTTTTTCAGTGTTTCAATCCCCGGCTGGAAAGCCGCGATTGCCTCATCAATCTGAAGGTTGCCGCCACCAAAACGCAGGAACCAGGTAACAGCGCGCTTCACCATCTGCGCCGCTGCGAACAAGGCCGCCATTTGTTCCTCGTGCGGAACTTTTGCATCCAGCTTCTCAATCGCCATCAAAGCGTCATGCATGCGGAACGATTCCATGACGATCATGAACGCTTTCATCACTTCCTCAATGGATGCGCCGGTCTTCAGCATCCTGGAACGGACGAACACCGGCCCCATGCGATTCACCAGGATATTGACAATCTGCGTGGCGACAATCTCGCGTTTTAGTTTATGAGCTTTTATTTCAGCGTCAAACTTGTGCAGCGCCTTGGGGAAATAATCGATCAGCAGCCTGTCCATCGCCGGATCGTCCGGAAGATCCGTCGTAATCACCTGGTTGAAAAGCGTCATTTTGGTATAGGCCAGCAGCACGGCCAACTCCGGCCGCGTCAATCCGCCGCCATCCCGCGCCAACCGCTCTAGCGTTTCATCGTCCGGCAACCCTTCCAGCTGCCGGTTGATCAGGCCGGTTTTTTCAAGATCCCTGAGAAAGTCAGTCTGCAAGCCCAACTGCTCTTTCGCCTTGTAAAGCAAAAGGCTGAGCGCCTGGGTTTGCTGGTAATTATCACGCAGAACCAATGCGGACACCTCATCGGTCATTTCCGCCATCAGCTTGTTGCGCTGCACCAGAGTCATCTTTCCTCTGGCCATGACATCGGCCAGAAGAATTTTGATATTCACTTCATGGTCGGAGCAATCGACACCGCCGGAGTTGTCGATGAAATCCGTGTTGATCATCCCGCCACATCGGGCGTATTCGATACGAGCCAGCTGCGTCACGCCAAGATTGGCGCCCTCCCCAATCACTTTCGCCCTGACCTCATTGGCATCGACGCGCACGGCGTCATTTGCCTTATCATCCGCATCCGCATGGCTTTGCCGCGCACTTTTCAAGAAAGTGCCAATGCCGCCGAACCAAATGAGTTCCACGTCCGCCTTTAAAATCGCCCGGACGAGATCATCGGGCGTTACATGATCGCCTTTGAGTCCGAAACATTTCCTGATCTGTGGCGTCAGTTTTAAAGTTTTTGCCGATCTCTCGTAAATCATCCCGCCGTCGGATAGCTGTGTCTTATCGTAGGCGTCCCAGCCGCCACGCGCCTTGAAAAGCCGCGCGCGTTCGGCAAAGCTTTTCTCGATATCCGGATTCGGGTCGCAAAAAATATGCACATGGTTGAACGCGGCCAACAGCTGCATTTTCCTTGACAGCAGCATGGCATTGCCGAATACATCCCCCGCCATGTCGCCGACGCCCGTTAACGTAAACGCCTCTTTCTGAATGTCCTTGCCCCGTTCGCGGAAGTGACGCTTGACCGACTCCCAGCCGCCGCGTGCTGTAATGGCAATTTCTTTATGATCGTAGCCTGTCGAACCGCCTGAAGCGAAAGCATCCTGCAACCAAAAATGCGCGTCGATAGAAAGACCGTTGGCGATGTTGGAAAACGTCGCCGTGCCTTTATCCGCCGCGACAACCAGGTAAGGATCTATCGCATCGTGGCAGACCACATCCTGCGGACGGACAACCTTGCCTTTGACATTGTTATCAGTGATATCCAGCAGTGCCTGCACGAAAATCCTGTAGCATGCGATGCCTTCCTGCTGATACGCCTCGCGTCCGCCGCTTTTAGGCGGCTGCTTGACGATAAAGCCGCCCTTCGCGCCCACAGGCACGATGACGGTATTTTTGACCATCTGCGACCGCATCAGCCCCAGCACTTCGGTGCGGAAATCGTCATGACGGTCGGACCAGCGGATGCCGCCGCGCGCAATTTCTCCGCCGCGCAGATGAATAGCCTCGACGCGGGAGGAATAAACAAAAATCTCCACATGCGGACGCGGCAACGGCAGGTCAGCAATGCCCTTGCTGTCCAGCTTGATGGACAGGCACGATGCCGCGCCCGTCCGGAAAAAATTGGTGCGCAGGGTTTTCTCGATCAGGCTTTGGAAGCTCCGCAGGATGCGATCATGATCGCGTTTCTGCACGGACTGCAACATCTCCGCCACTTTGGCGGAACTGGCCTTGCCGCGCATTTCCAAAGGCGTTTTCAGGCTTGGATCATGCATGTCCTTGAACAGCTTGACCAGCTCCAGCGCAATCTGCGGATAAGAGCCGAGCACCTGTTCGATATAGGCCTTGCTGAACGGAAATTTTATCTGGCGCATGTATCCGTTATACGTCCGTAAAATCCCGACTTCCCGCCATGTCAGGTTCACCAGCAAAACCAGCTGGTTCAGGCTGTCATTTTCGGCGCCTCCTGCCCAGACCTGCAGAAAAGTTTCCTCAAAATTTTTCTTGACGGTGTCAATGTGGATATCCGCCGCGCCGCGGAGGATAAAATCATGAATCCAGACAACACCGTCATGGCCCTGCGGCCTGACTTCGTAAGGCATCTCGGAAATTGCTTTCAGGCCCATGTTATCAAGCACGGGGAGAATATCCGACAAGGGAACGGGGTTGCCTTTGTGGTATACTTTAAGCCTGGTTTCGCCCGCAGGCGCGTCCTGCAGCCGATAAAAATCAATGCAAATCGTGTCCGTGCTCCGCACCAGACGTTCCAGATGGCGCACATCATGCAAGGCGTTTTTGATGTGCGTCGATTCATGGTAAGAAGCGGTGAAGGCATTGCCGTAGACATAGGCCAGCTCCGCGCCCCTTTTCTTGCCATGGGCGGCGACCAGCACCTGTTTCAGCCGCTCATCCCATTCACGGCCAAGCTCAATCAGTTGATGCTCGACCGCGACCTGATCGAAATGCACTTTCTGATTCGACGAAAGCCGGATGGTGAAAAGCACGCGCGCCAGCGGGCTGTCATCCAGCGTGGTAAAATGATTGGTGGCCTTGCCTTGAAAAGCATGTTCCAGTATTTCCCCCGCCTGACGGCGGAATTTGGTGTTGCAGCGATCCCGCGGCACATAGACAAGACAGGACATGTATTGCTGCATGGGATCAATATGCGTGAAAAGAGCGACGCGTTGCTTGGCTTGCAGCCGCAAAATACCCAGCGCCATGGTGTAAAGCTCATCTTCCGTCACCTGCAAGAGTTCATCGCGCGGCATTTTTTCGAGGATATGTTCCAATGCCTTGCGGTCATGCGTCCCTGCGGAAAAGCCGGCGCGCTTGATGGTTTCCTGCACTTTGCGGCGCACCATCGGCACTTCGTCCGTCCGGCAGGAGTACGTGCTGGACGTAAACAATCCTATAAAAAGATGCGCGCCAATTAAGTGCCCTTTACTATCGAGGATTTTGACGCTGACAGCATCCATCGGCACCCGGCGGTGGACGGTTGCATACTGGTCGATCAGCTTGCTGACCAGCACGGGTGATTTAAGTTTTTTCAAGGCCCGCGCTTCGGGTGAATCGATCCCCTGCCCAAAACAAAGATCTTTATCGTTACGCAGAACGCCAAGATCCGACCCTGGCACGGTTCTGGATTGCGTCTTGCCGCCTTTATCCGAAAACTTGAAAGCGCGGTAGCCGAGAAACGTGAAGTTTTTTTCTTTCAGGTATGTTAAAAACTCCGCCTCTTCCTGCGCGCCTTTTTTTTGGGTTTCAATGACCTCTCCCATTTTTGTCATCATCGTCCGCCAGTCGAATGTGGCCGCACGCACATCATCCAAGATCACGTGCAGTCGCGCCACCAGGCGCAATGCGACATCGTCAGCCAGCATCTGCTCCAGCTGAATAAAAATAAAGGACTCGGCAAGAGATCCCTGAACGCTCTCGAACTTGCCCATTTTACCGCGCTTCACATTCAAGATGGGATGCAGCAGAATATCCACCGTCAAGTTCTGCGCCGCCAGTTCCGCCGTCACGGAATCGACAATAAAGGGCATATCGTCATTGATGATTTGAATAACCGTATGCGATGCATGCGGCGGCGTGAACACGCGCAACTTCTGCTCGCCGGGATTGCGCGCCAGCGCAAAATTGTACATGGACTCCGCAATAACGTTCAGGTCTTGCGTTTTCCAGCCGGCAATATCTTCGGCGGGTATGCGCCGGGCAAAATCATCAAGGAATCCGGACAGCAGTTTTTCATCTGCGCCATGTTTTTTGGAATGCCGTGTTGTCATGAACGTCCCCCTTCCCGTCATGGTACAGGAGCGCGGTATTCAAAGGGTTAACGAACTACGCCGCTTTCAGCGGCGCATCGCCCTTGTGCCAGCCGCAACCGATGAGCGCGTCCGTCTGCAGAGCATCCAGATTGCGCAGGATTTCCTCTACATTACGACCAACTTTCAGATCATTAACGGAAACATGACGGATCACGCCGTTGGGATCAACAATGAACGTCGCGCGGTTACATACGCCCGCCGTCTCATGCAGAATACCGAGCGCTATGGATAGTTCGCGTTTGATATCCGACAGCATCGGGAATGGCAGATTGCTCAGATCCTTATGGCTCTGGCGCCAGGCGAGGTGCACATAATCTGAATCCGTGCTGAGGCCCAGCACTTGCGCATTACGGCTTTCAAAGTCCTTGTTCAACGCGCCAAAGGTGGCGATTTCTGTGGGACAAACAAAGGTAAAATCCTTCGGCCATGCGAAGACAACCAACCATTTACCTTTATAAGCGGCGTTGGTGATTTCTTTAAAAGCAGTGTTCTGGACAGAAGAAACAACGCCTGTCAGTTTAAATTCCGGGAATTTTTGACCGATGGTCAGCATGAGCAGCCTCCTTATCTATGTTGAGTGATTTGACTGCTAAAAGTGACCTTTAACGCCAGACTTGTCAACCGTGCCGCGTGCTTTTTAATTTATTGACATGTAATTATCGCTTAAACCGATCCGGAGATTTTCATACAACGCCTAAGGGTGGCTACCGCTTCTTGGGCTGTATTGACTATTTTCTTAACTTTTACAGACGTGGTTTCCTGTATGCATCCCGCTTTCTGAACATTCCGAGCATTCAATGCTGCCTCCACCATAACCGATGAATTTCCGCTTTGGCTATCCGCGGCAAAGAGAGAACCGTTGCCGGTCTGATTTCCATACCTCGGCTTGCAAAAGATGCATGGCAAAACCACCATGCCGAAAAAACGCAGCAAAAAGAACCCTTTGAGCAAGGAAGATAAACGGAGAAATCGTAAAATCTCCAGAGACCGTGTTCGTGTGGAAAATGTCATCGCCTGCGTCAACCGCTTTGGTCTGCGCTTCTCCCTTACCGCTACAATCTACAACAAGGACTTGACGCCATGAGGTTATGCAAGAAGTCCAATAAGCAGGGTTTTCTGCCTTACGTCGCCAGCGCTGCCGTCACGCGGCGGGTGATTTCTTCAAGGGTGAAGGGCTTACTGACGACTTCGTGCGCCAGAAAATCGAGATTATGCGCCCGCTGGCGCTGATTGGCGTAGCCGGACATCATCACGATTTTCGTGTCGGGGTAGTCTTTGGCGACTTTCAGGGACAGGGCAATCCCATCCAGGTCCGGCATGACGATATCCGTCAGCAACAGATCGTATTTTTGCTTGGCCAGCGCCTCCAGCGCGGCATTGCCGTCCGGCACTGCCGTAACCTCAAACCCCGCATATTGAAGGCCGCGCTCCACAAACTCCCGCACAGAGGGTTCATCGTCCGCCACTAAAATCCATTTTTCTGACATGTTATTACTCCTTCACGCGCACTTCTATCACCGTGCCGGCGGCAGGCGCATCCGGCAATGGCAAGGTAAACGGCACTGCCGCACCGGCAGCAATTTCATCAGCCCCGGGATTAGGAGTCCATTCCCTGAGCACAGCCTCCCGCCCCTCTTTCAATAGCACGTGGAAAGAGGGCGACATGATGGGCTGTTCCGTCATATTGGTTATTTTTCCCTCGACCATCAGCGCCTTGCGTCCTTTATCGATCCGCCGCTCGGCAACGACCTCGCTGAATTTCAAACCTTCTCCGGGGGCCTCTATATAAAATCCGAGTGTTTTATAAAGCAGCACCGCCTGCGGCCACTGGCTGACGATTTGGTGTTTCCCCAGAAATACACCGGCCAAAGTCAACGACAGACATAAACAAAATGTCAGCCCGCCAAAAGCAGTGGCGCTCACGCCCAACGGATTATGCGTGATAACAGGCGAGGCTGTTTCATGCCGCGCCACCAGTGTTCTTTCTTCCGGTATCGCGGGGAAAGCCGGTTCAGAGGGCTTGGCATTCACTGTTGAAAGAATGGTAGAAAAAATTTCCTGATCTTTGTCGGGTTCAGGTGCCGTGCCCCCTGGCGGCGATTCAAACCACGTATGGCGGCAATCCGTGCAGCGCACTGTACGTCCGCCGGCGCCAAGCTGCTCTGGCTCCAGTTTATACTGCGACTGGCATTGCGGACAGGTTATAAACATAAGACACCCTATTCTCCGAATACAATAGTACCATGCAAATAATTAATGTTTGAGTGTTTTGTTATGCTATCATGATTTCATCATGACTTTAGTTAAATATACGAACGTCGGCTTACGTTACGGCACAGGGTCGGAGGTGCTGCATGATATCAATTTTGCCTTGGAAGCCGGATCGTTCCATTTTCTGACCGGCCCCAGCGGTGCGGGCAAAACGTCGTTGTTGAAACTGCTCTACCTTGGCCAAATGCCGACACGCGGGATTATTTCCATGTTTGGTCAGGACATGTCGACAATGCTGCGCGCGGCCCTGCCGGAAATGCGCCGTCAGATCGGCGTGGTGTTTCAGGATTTTCGTTTGCTCAACCATCTTTCTGCCTTCGACAACGTGGCGCTACCGCTGCGCGTATCCGGGTTGACCGAAAAAAATATCAAAAAGAATGTCACGGAATTACTCAGCTGGGTGGGATTGGGAGAAAAAATGCATTCCCGCCCGCCAACGCTTTCCGGTGGCGAGCAGCAACGCATGGCGATTGCCCGCGCCATCATCAACCGCCCCAAGCTTTTGCTGGCGGATGAACCAACCGGCAATATCGACGAAACCATCGCCATCAAGCTTCTCACCCTCTTCGAAGAATTGAACAGGCACGGCACCACCGTCATCATCGCCACGCACGACGAAGATATCGTCCGCCGTTTTCCACATCCGCAAATGCGCCTTGAAAATGGCCGCCTCGACATCCGTCCCAAAGCACAGATCAGGGCAGCATAGCCGATGAAAAAATATACTTACGATATTTCCCTGGATGAAGGCGTCGGCTCCCGGTTGATCAGCTGGGTCACCGGGCTGATGGTGTTTTTCGTGACGCTGGCGCTGGCGGTTAACTTCGGCCTGTCGGCGGTGACCAAAAACTGGGTAACCGGTCTTTCCGGCACGCTGACCGTTGAAATCAGGTCCCCGGCAAGCGATGCAGCGGGGAAAGAGAAAAAAAGATTCAATGACAGCGTCCGGCAAGTCATGACCATGCTGAAAAACGACGATGCCGTCAGCGAAGCCCGCTTGCTGACGACCGCTGAAATCAAAAGTCTGATCGAACCGTGGCTGGGCCAGGGGATGGATAAGGACACGTTGCTTGACAGCCTGCCGCTGCCGGCGCTGATCGCCGTCAAGCTGGCGCCGGACTCAGACATCGCGCAATTGCAAAGCGACCTGAAAACCCTCGCGCCCTCAGCCGTGATTGACAGTCATACCGACACGCTGGATGATCTCCAAACGCTGGTCAACACCGCCACGCTGTTTATGTTGCTGCTGACGGGCGTGATTGTTCTCCTTGCCATGGTGGCGATTTCAGGGATGGTCCGGGCAAAACTGCTCATCCACCGGTCGGAAGTCGAAACGCTCCACCTGATCGGTGCCAGCGACGAATACATCGCCCGGCAGTTTCGCCAGCATACGCTGCGCGGCACGCTGAAAGGCGCATTAACCGGCATTACCTGCACTTTTATCACGCTGCTGGTCATCGGCGCGGTCACGCGGACGTTGGACACGGATATTATTCCGCATTTCAGCCTGATGCCCGTGCAATGGTCGCTGCTGATCATCGCGCCGCTGGTCGCGGGAAGCCTGATTGCCCATCTGACCGCGCAGGCAACGGTGCTTAGGGAACTCGCCAAACTCCCATGAAGCGCAGCAGAATACTTCTCATTTGCCTGAGCCTGATCATGACGCTGGCGATTGCCGGCTGGCTGACAGGGCTGGTTTTTTTCATGCGGGATGCCGCCACGCTGACGCCCGTTGAACCCCTGCAAAAACTAGACGCCATTGTGGTTTTGACCGGCGGCAGCAACCGCCTCGACGCCGGCTTTGAGTTGCTGGACAAAGGCTTCGGGGAAAAACTTTTTATTTCCGGTGTTTCACGCGGCCTTGACGTCCGCCAACTGCTAAAACTCTGGAAGGAAGAGCCGCAGAGCAACCTTGATTGCTGCGTCGTGCTCGGCTTCGAAGCAGACGACACCATCGGCAACGCCACTGAAACCGCTGCCTGGCTGAGTCAGGAAAACTTCAGTTCCATTTATCTCGTGACCGCAAATTACCACATCCGCCGCGCCATGCTGGAATTCCACAGCGCCGCTCCCGACCTCCACATCATCCCTTTTCCGGTCGTGCCCGGCAAAACCGCCTTCAATCTTGTCATGCGCGAGTATACAAAGTACCTGCTGATGCATCTTTTTTATAGTGTGATCCCCTAGATGGTATTTTCAGCAGAATGAACATCCTCCGCTCCATCACGTTCAATATCTTTTTCTTTGCGGGGTCTCTGTTCTGGAGCGTAGCATTGCTCTGGACGCTTGTGCTGCCGGAAAGAAAATGCACGCAGATTGTCAGCACCGTCTACGGCGGATACATCGCCCTGATCGCAAAACACATCATGAACTTGACACTGGAAATCAAGGGCCTGGAACACTTGCCCAAAAGCGGCCCCTATATCATAGCCGCCAAGCACCAATCCGCTTTTGAAACCTTGACACTGCCCTACATGAAAGTCCTCGGTTACCCGGCCATCATTCTCAAAAAAGAACTGACGCGCATCCCGATTTACGGCTGGTATTTTTCCGGTATGGGGCAAATTGCCATTGACCGCGGCTCGGGCACGGAAGCCATGCATTCGATCACTCAGGGCTGCCGCCGCGCGCTGGCCGGGGGTCGCTCCGTCATTATCTTTCCGCAAGGAACCCGCGTCGCCGTCGGCGCCGCCAAGCCGTACAAAGTCGGCCTGGCCAAAGTTTATCGCGACACCCAAGTGCCGGTCGTGCCGATGGCTCTTAATTCCGGCGTGTTCTGGGGCCGCAATGCTTTTTTTAAAAAATCCGGTGTCATCACTTTTGAATTCCTGCCCCCCATTCCCCCCGGCCTTCCGCCTTTACAGGTTATGGAACAACTGGAAAACATAATCGAAGAAACAAGCGACCGTCTGGTTGCCAACGCCACAGCGAAATAAAAACACTTATGCTTATGAAAAAATTTTCTCGGAAAATCACTTTACAACAATCGTGCCGAAACCGATAAGTAAGAGGGTACTTTCGTGCCCTAGAGGAGTTTTCATGCAGATGATCCGAAGATTGATTGCCCTTTCTTCAATAATGATTTTGGCAGCATGCGCGGGCAGCCATGACCTGGCGAAGCTCGACCGCGCACAGGCGGTCGGCTCCCCTTATACAAGACATCTGGCCCTAGAATACCGCAACCTAGCCAACGACATCCAGAACCATCGCTGGCAATGGAGAGGCAGTGCCGCCAACGCCGCATACTTCGCACGCAAGGGACTGGCTGCGGCGGACGGTATCGTCGTCATGCCGGAAACGCTTCAGGGCCGGGATCTGGATGACAGTGACAGTGTTGCACTATCAACTGCACGGGCAGCGCTTGTTGACGTTTTGGAGAGCGGCGTGCGGGAGATCGCACCCGGCAAGGCTGCGCTCACGCAAGCCCGTTTTGATTGCTGGATTCTGCAGGTACATCCGTCATGCAAGGAACAGTTCAATCAAACCATGCAGTCTTTGAAGACGGCGGTCACACCGCCTGTTTCACCTGCCCCGGCAGCACGACTGCCGGTTTCTCCCCCTGCTGAAGAATTTCCCTCCCCCATCATGGATGGGCCAAGGGGCGAACATGCACCCGTGCATCAGGCCATGTTCCTGGTCTTCTTTGACTGGAACAAACATGTTCTGTCCGCTGGCTCCAACGACGTCCTGGATGCCGTTGCACTGGAATTGCAAAGCCGCCGTGATATAAAACAAATCATCGTCGTCGGCCACGCTGACACCTCCGGCAGCGCGGCACATAACAAAGCGCTGTCGCTGAAGCGTGCGACAGCGGTTCACGACGCTCTCATCGCCCGTGGCATTCCGCAGCAGCAACTTCGCATCGAGGGCCATGGCGAAGATGACTTGCTCGTCAAGACTCTTGATAACACACGCGAACCGGCAAACCGCCGCGCACAACTTACCCTGGAGTAGCATCCATGTACAGCGCCATAACGCAAAACGTGACCGTCTCCGTCGAACCGACCTATCTTTCGGAAGAATCCATGCCGGAGCGCAGCATTTATGTCTGGGCTTACAAAGTGCGCATTGAAAACAACGGTATCGAAACGTTGCAGCTGAAAACCCGCAGCTGGAAGATTACCGACTCCTACGGACGGGTGCAGGAAGTGCATGGGCCGGGCGTGGTCGGCGAGCAACCGACACTCAAACCCGGCGACTCTTTTGAATACACCAGCGGTACACCTCTCTCCACCCCCAACGGAATCATGGCCGGCACCTATGCCATGCAAATGGAGAACGGCATCCTCATGGATATCGCCATCCCCGCCTTCTCCCTGCACACGCCCGATATGGCGAAGCGGCTGAATTAGACCCGTGATGATCACCCCGCATGGATTGAGTTTCAGCATCGTCAAGTCGGTGCCGGCGGCGACAGTGGTTGCGCTTTATAGAGCGGGCGGCTGGTGGAAGGAGGGCGCTTCAAACCGCAAACTTATTCCAAAAATCGTTCGCAACAGCTTTGCCTTTTCGGTCGCCAAAAATACGCATGGTAAGATCATCGGCATGGGGCGCGTCATATCTGACGGCTGCAGCGACGCTTATATTCAAGATGTCGTCGTTTTGCCTCCCTATCGCGGGCAGGGCGCCGGCGCTGGCATCATCCGCAGCTTGGTCAATCATTGCCTCCGAAAAAAAATCATGTGGATTGGGCTGGTGGCTGAACCGGGCACATACCCTTTCTACCGCAAGATCGGTTTCAAAGACAAAAAAGGATTTAAACTGATGCTGTTTAGAAATGAAAAAAAATGACCATCAAAACATTCCAACCGCAAGAAAAAATAATTATTCCCCCTCAGCCGGATTTCAAAAAAATAGAACTTTCCGACCGCCTCTTGCTGAAAAGTATTTTATCGCGTTTTCCGCAACGTATTTCGGGCTTTACCTTTGCGACACTTTTTTCCTGGAACCCGGTTTATCAATACGAATGGGCAAGCTGCGGGCCGGAAACCCTACTCATCTCCTGCAAACCGACGCCTGAGACAGCAAGGCATTTTTTACAGCCAGTGGGGAATTTTGAACCTGCCGCGCAAGCTTTATTGCTCGCAAATCTTGAAAAACGCGACTACCCCACAAAGATTTTCGGTGTCAGCAAGGATTTTATCCGGCAGTATCCGGCATTCGTCGCGCATTTCGACGTGAAGAACGATCCGGCGCTGGCCAATTATATCTACCGCGCGAAGGATCTGGCGACGCTTGCCGGCAAGTTCTATGCCAAAAAACGGAATATGATTGCACAAGCAAGAAAGCTATACGACTGGACAGTGCATCCGCTGACGCCAGAAAATAGCGGTGAGTGCCTCGTTGCGCTCGCGCGTGTAGATGACAACGACCCAAAAGAAAAATCCGCCGTCATCACGGCAGTTAAAAACTTTGCCGCCCTTGATCAGAAAGGATTGTTAATCAAGATCGATGGGAAGCCGGTGGCATTTTCGATTTTTGAAGCCCTTTATCCCGAAACAGCGGTGACACATTTCGAAAAGGCCGACCGCCATTACAAAGGACTCTATCAAATCGTCAATCAGGAAAGCGCCAAGATGCTGGTCACGGCCGGGTTCTCCCTGATCAACCGGGAAGAAGACATGGGCATTGCCGGACTGCACCAGGCCAAACATTCCTACGGCCCGTCGGAAATTATTCCGGCCTATACGCTGGTATTCAATTCTTTCTCCCGAACGTATCTCTGACCACGGTCAGCATTGCGTCGTTCAGGTCTTTCATCAGGTCTTCGGTCAGGGAAAAAGTGGCACGTTCGCGGGCGGCAAGGGATGTGCCTTCCATCAGTGTCTTGGTGCGATTTGAAACAACTTCAGCACTGCCGAGAATGATGTCAGGCGCCATTTCATTGACGAGTTCAAACCGCAGTAGCAGCCTTGCCTGTAACTTTTCAGCGGGCTCATGCGCCATCATGCCCCAGAATCCTTCTTCCACCGGCAGATCTTCCCGCACGACAGAAGCGTCAGCGATGATCACCCGCAGCACATTATCGTTTCCAACGGCAATGATCTGCCTTTTTGCCAGACTTTCAGCCGCGATATAAGGCGGCGTTGAAAAAAGATGTTCGACATTCGGATTCTGCATGGGTGGTTGATAATCGTTCCGCACTTCAATCCGGGCGACATCGACCTCTACTTTCTGCAGATTCTCAAAGCTCATATGCGGCGACCGGATACTCGGCGCCATTTCAGCGCAAGCGGACAGCAAACCCCCGACAGGCAAACACAAAAAAATCAAGCACAACGCAATATTATTACTTATCTTCATTATTTTTTCTCCTCATAAACCTCATGAATCTGCACCGGGGTGAAATTATATTCCCCGCTGCAAAACTCGCATTTAATCATCACTTCGCCCTCTTTTTCGCACACTTCTTCCATCTCCTGACGCGGTATCGTGCGCAGTATATCAACCACACGGTCCCTTGTACACCGGCATTTGAAGCGAATATGCGTCGGTGAATAGACACGGACACCTTCTTCATGAAACAGCCGGTACAAAACATCGGCCGAATGCAGCAGCGGCGACAGTATTTCCCCCTCGCTGCAGGTCGAGAGCAGCATGGCGGCACGTGTCCAGTCTTCGATACCGGGCGCCTCAGCTTCCGCCATTGTTCCCGCGTCATCCTCCGGCATTTGCTGGAGCATGATGCCGCCGGTACGCCAGTAATTGTCCTGCGGGTGCACCGCCAGCTTGAACGATGTCTTGATCTGTTCCGACTGCGTCAGATAATGCTGAGCGGCATCGACAATTGATTTTCCTTTCAGCTCGACGATCCCCTGATAGCGACTCTCGCTCTTCGCCTGATCCACCGTAAAAGCCATATGCCCCTTGCCAAGCAGATGATAATAGCGATGATCGGTATCCTTTTTCCGCTTGGCCAGTTTTTTGACCGCCGCCGCATCAAACCCGGCGTAAGCGCGCACTTCCCCCCGGCTGGTCACATCGGCCACCAGCGTACGGATCGCGCCGTCGCCTTTGATCTGCAGGGAAAAAATGCCTTCATATTTCAGCATTGCGCTCAGCAGCAGACAAACCGTCAGCAGCTCGCTCAGCAATGCCGACACCGGCGGCGGGTAATCGTGCTGTTGCATAATGTCGGCCAAAACGTCACCCAAACGCACCATCCGGCCCCGCACGCTGGATTTTTCCAGGCGAAAAGGCTGGACGACGTTGTCATCCACGAGTCCCGATTGTTCGGTGCCGTCTTTTTTGATACGAATAGCCATGGTGGATAAAGTGTATCATACCCCTAAAAAACAACCAAAAATAATTTCCAAAACCTATTTGGAAAATGCAGCTTTATACTATTTGCAGCGCTATGCTACATCAGCAGAAAACTTGCGCCGCGTATTGATGCGGAAAGTAAAACGCTCCTGCACTTTCCATCAGGTGCCGGCGGATGATTTTATGTTGTTGGTCGACGCCCTTGTCCTGCGCTATGCCTCGGTTGGCCTGATTGACGACACCGTTTTCGCCCGCGCCCGCGTCACATCGCTCCGGCGGCAGGGACATTCGCGGCAGGCAATCTTTGCAAAGCTCCAAGCCAAAGGCCTTTCCAGGCCGCAGATCGAAACCGCCCTTGCGACAAGTGATGAGGATAATACCGACCCCGAACTCACCGCCGCCCTCGCCCATGCCCGCCGAAAAAAACTGGGCCCCTGGCGCAAGAAACCGCAGAACGCCCAGAAAGAACTCGCCGCCATGGGGCGAGCAGGGTTCAGTTACGAAGTGGCACGGCGGGCGCTGGAAACCACTGAAAGTTAGACGGTGTAAAGATTTATCATTAATAATCAATTAGATGGATGAAAATGTTGTGTTTCCTGAGGCACATGTTGACATAGACAACTCACTGAACTATTATGCAATACACATTCAAAATTCACCCGAAAGAAAGCCATGACAGCATCCTTCAAAATAGATTTCGCAAATAACGATGAAAAAAACATAAGCGCTAATATCAAAGCGCTTATGGTGTGTTTCAACGCTGCATCGGCCGGCGCTTGCAGCATCAAGAAACCTGATGGAATGGGCCTGCTTTGGGAAGGGCACAGTCTTTTTTCAGACATCTCTGCCAGCCCTCCCGTTCTTCCCATCGTCATATCAACATCAGAGGTTGACTACTTACGCCTGCACTTAATGAAATTTGTTGCGTCACCAGGAGCGGGCTATATAGGAACCACCCATATGATTTCCCGTGTCACCACTGAAGCCTCTGATCTGCTGAACCTTGCCATCAAGCAAGGTCTTTTCAAGATAGCCCCCTGACGATCTCCTGTCGGGAAGACGATGCCGGTCAAGACGTCTTGAACGACTTCCCGCATCCGCAGCGTCCGGTTTCATTGGGGTTTTTGAAGGTGAAGCCGGATTCGAATTCACCGTCGTTGTAATCCATTTCTGTGCCGATCAGGTACATCGCCGCTTTGGGGTCAAGGAATATTTTGACGCCTTTGTCCTCGACGACTTCTTCCATCGGGTTTTTCTCAGCCGCGTATTCCATGAAATAGCTCATGCCCGAGCAACCACCCGACTCGACCCCGATGCGAAGGCCCGTGACCTGCTGTCCTTCCGGTGCCTGCGCGAGGATCGTTTTGACCTGTTCCGCCGCACTGTCAGTCAGTGTAATCATTTGTGGTGCCATTTTTTTCTCCTTTTTGGTTGTTAAAACATATTCAGTTGCAGTTTTGCCGTTTCAGCCATTTTGGATGGGTCCCATGACGGATCCCAGACAATCTCGACTTTGACTTCTCCCACGCCCTCCACGGTTTTGACCGAATCCGCGATCATGCCGGGCATCTCGCCCGCCACGGGGCAGCCGGGGGAGGTCAGGGTCATCTCTATAAAGATATTGTTCGTCGCCGCATCCATATCAACCTTGTAAATCAGGCCCAGCTCATAAATATTCACTGGAATTTCCGGGTCAAAGACCTCGCGCAGCGCCGCCTGCACCTTCGGCCAGAGCGGGTGATCCCGGTTGGCCTCGGTATAGGGCGGAATCTGCATCTTTTCGGTTTCTTCGTCACCGACGGCGTTGCGGATCATGTCTTCATCGGCATACTGTTTCATCATGCAAACAACTTCTTCACTTTGTGAACCGCTTCCACCAGACGCTCCCCATCATCCATCGTGTTGTAAAGAGCGAACGAGGCCCGCACCGTCGCCGCCACGCCCAGCGCCTTCATCAACGGCTGGGCGCAATGATGCCCCGCCCGGACCGCGATGCCGAGCTGGTCGAAAATCGTCGCAACATCGTGCGGATGCACTTTGTCGATCGTGAACGATAAAATGGCTGCGCGCTCAGGCGCCGTGGAAAAGATCCTCACGCCGTCAATCGCGGCCAGGCTTTTCTCCGCTTCACTCAGTAATTTTTTCTCATGCGCCCGCACAGCCGCCGTGTCGATCCCGCTCAAGTAATCAATCGCAGCTCCCAGGCCGATCGCCTCGACAATCGCTGGCGTGCCCGCTTCAAAACGATAGGGCGGCTCCTTGAAAGTGATCTGATCGAAAGAAACAGCCTCGATCATCTCCCCTCCGCCCTGATACGGCGGCAATACATTCAGTGCGTCATATCGGCCATAGAGCACGCCGATCCCGCTCGGCCCATACAGTTTGTGCCCGGTGAACACATAGAAATCACAGCCGATTGCCTGCACATCAATCTCGATGTGCGCCACGGCTTGACTGCCGTCCACCAGCACTTGCGCACCGACGGCATGGGTTTTTTGCACGATCTCTGCAACCGGCACAAGCGTGCCCAAAACATTCGACATCTGCGTCACGGCCACAAGCTTTGTTTTCGGACCAAGCAGTTTTCCAAATGCCGTCATATCCAAAGAACCGTCGGCCTTTATCGGCGCAATCTTAAGAACAACGCCTTTTTGTTCCCTCAAAAAATACCACGGCACGATATTGGCATGATGCTCCAGTTCAGTCAGGATGATTTCATCCCCGGCTTTCAAAGATTGCCCAAGGCAGGCGGCAACAAGGTTGATCGCCTCCGTCGCATTGCGCGTAAAGACGATTTCCTTTTCAGTGCGCGCATTCAGAAACCGCGCCACTTTCATGCGGGCATTTTCAAAGGCGATGCTGGTGAGAGAGCTAAAGGAATACACACCGCGGTGCACGTTGGCGTAATGCTCCGTCATCACGCGATTCATGGCATCGATAACGCATTGCGGTTTTTGCGCGCTGGCGGCGCTGTCAAGGAAAGACACCGGACGGCCGTTGACGTGCCGGCTCAGCGCCGGAAAATCCTGCTTGAAATCGGCCGAGGTTTTCACCGCTTTCAATTCGCGAGCCATGCCCGTATCCGTTCCCGATAAATTTCCTTCACCGGCGCAAAACTGACTTGCTCCAGCGTTTCATTCAAGAATGATTGTATCAATAAAGATTTTGCGTCATCTGCGGGAATGCCGCGGCTGCGTAAATAAAACAGCGCCGTGTCATCCAGCCTGCCCGAAGTCGCGCCATGGGCGCACTTCACATCGTCCGCGTAGATTTCTAGCTCTGGCTTAAAATTTGCTTCTGCTTTTTCGGACAGCAGTAACGCATGATGAGACTGGTGACCATTTGTTTTTTGTGCAAAACGACGTACATGTACTTTCCCTTGGAAAACTGCACGAGCCTGATCATCGATAACTCCTTTAAATTGCTGAACGGATTTTCCGTTCGGTTCGAAATGCTCCGTCAAAATCGTAAAATCGTGATTTTGACGATCTCTTAAGAGGTATAACCCCCCGATACTACTTGAGATTCCAGAATCTATCAAAGGGTTTTGATATTCTTCCCGCGCGACAAGCCCGCCGGTGGCGCAGCTAAACCCTTCAAAAACAGAGTCTTTTTGCTGTTGATTGGCAACGAAAGAAAAATGAAAAGCCGACGCGCTTTCTTCCTCAAATTTATAAAGCCTGAGGCGGGACGCGGATCTTTGCATGATTCCGGTATAGCTGTTCGCCAGATAAACTCCCTCGCCCGCATGCCGCTCAAGAATAGTCAGCGCGCTGCTTTCACCGAGCCAATAGAACATCCGGGGATAAATCGCCGGCGCGGCCCCGGCGCTTTCAATATTGTAGAAGAGAATTTCGATGGGCCGTGCAACTTCCGTATTGCCATTGACCTTCAAAAAAATTCCGTCGCGAAGATAGGCAGTGTTCAGCGCCTTGAACGGCGCCGCCTGCAAATCACCGACGCTCACCAGGCATTCGTCCAGCCCTTCAAGGTTTTTTGTGACCGCCTCCATCATGCTCATGACAGTGACGCCCTCAGGCGCGTCACTCAGGGACGGCTGATACTGGCCGTTGACGAGAACGATGCGGGCGGAGTCTTGCAAAATTTTCGGCGGAATTTTCTGCGCGTCGAACTTCACTGCCTCGATAGAATAATGAAACTTGATATCGGACAGCGGACGCAGGTTGGTATACTGCCAGCCTTCCCAGGCCATTGTCGGCAATCCCGTTTGCGAAAACTGCTCGGCCCCCGTCGCCCGCAGCGCCGTGAGCCAATCCGCCGTTTTTTGTTTTGTCAGCACCACCGCCTCCGCAAGCCAGGGAAGCGCCGTTTCATTAACAGGTGCCTTTTTCAGGAAAGAGTTCAAGCGGCTGCTCCATCTTCATAAAACTCCGCATAGCCTTTTTCTTCAAGCAGCAGGGCAAGCTCCGGCCCGCCGGTTTTGCGAATTTTGCCCTGCGCCAGCACGTGCACGACATCGGGTTTGATATAGTTCAGCAAACGCTGATAATGCGTGATGATCAGGAAAGAGCGCGCAGGATCCCGCAGCGCGTTCACGCCCTCCGCCACGGTTTTGAGCGCGTCGATATCAAGCCCGCTGTCTGTTTCATCCAGCACCGCCAGTTTCGGTTCCAGCATCGCCATTTGCAGAGCTTCGTTGCGCTTTTTTTCGCCGCCGGAAAAACCGACATTCACGCCGCGCTTCAACATTTCAGCGTCCATGCCGAGCTGGCTCAGTTTCTGCTTTTGCATCTTCAAAAATTGCGCCGGCTCCAGCTCCGCCGCACCGCGCTTTTTACGGAGAGAGTTCAGCGCGGTTTTTAAAAACATCGTCGTCGATACGCCGGGAATCTCGACGGGGTACTGGAATGCCAGGAACACCCCGGCGGCGGCCCGATCTTCCGGCTTCAGGACCAGCAGATCCTGTCCCATAAAAGTGACTGTGCCTTTGGTGATCGTATAGCCTTCACGCCCCGCCAGCACGTACGCCAGCGTCGATTTCCCCGACCCGTTCGGCCCCATGACGGCATGCACTTTTCCAGCCTCGATGGAAAGATCGATCCCTTTCAACACGTCGCGCCCGGCGACGGTGACGTGAAGATTTTCAATCTTTAGCATCGCATTCCCCTTATCCGTAGCTCTTTTTTTATGTGTGTCATCCCACGCTCCCTTCCAGCGAAATCGCGACCAGTTTCTGCGCCTCTACGGCGAATTCCATGGGCAGGTGTTGCAAAACTTCGCGGCAAAAGCCGTTGACGATCAGCATGACGGCTTCTTCCTGCGATATGCCGCGCTGGCGGCAGTAAAATAATTGATCCTCGCCGATTTTGGAGGTCGAGGCTTCGTGTTCGATGATCGCGCCCGCGTTTTTATTTTCGATGTAAGGCACCGTATGCGCCCCGCAAGTGGAGCCAATCAGCAAACTATCGCACTGGGTGTAGTTCCGCGCATTGTCGGCCTTGCCGGAAATGCGCACCAGGCCGCGATAGGTGTTGTTCGATTTCCCCGCCGAAATCCCCTTGGAAACAATGCGGGATTTGGTGTTTTTGCCGATGTGGATCATTTTAGTACCGGTATCGGCCTGCTGATGGTGATTGGTCAGCGCCACCGAATAAAACTCGCCGACACTGTCATCGCCGAGCAAAATGCAGCTGGGGTATTTCCACGTAATGGCGGATCCGGTTTCCACCTGCGTCCAGGAAATCTTGGAACGGTTGCCCTTGCAGATGCCGCGCTTGGTGACAAAATTATAAATGCCGCCCTTGCCGTTTTCATCGCCGGGATACCAGTTCTGCACCGTCGAATATTTGATCTCCGCGTCATCCATCGCGATCAATTCAACCACGGCGGCATGCAACTGGTTTTCATCGCGCTTGGGGGCGGTGCAGCCTTCAAGATAGCTGACATAAGACCCTTTTTCAGCCACAATCAGCGTGCGTTCAAATTGTCCGGTCTTGGCTTCATTGATGCGGAAGTAGGTAGACAGTTCCATCGGGCAGCGCACGCCTTCGGGCAGATAGACGAAAGTGCCATCCGTGAAAACAGCGGCGTTCAGGCAGGCATGTCTGTTGTCTGTATAAGGAACGACCGATCCCATGTATTTTTTGATCATCTCCGGATATTTCTGCACGGCTTCGGATATGGAGCAGAAAATGACGCCCGCCTTGTGCAGCTTTTCGCGAAACGTGGTGACGACCGAAACGCTGTCGAATACGGCATCAACGGCGATACCGGCCAGCATTTCCTGCTCCCGCAGGGGGATGCCGAGTTTTTTGTACGTTTCGAGCAATTTCGGGTCAAGCTCATCGAGACTTTTCGGCGCCGATGCTGACTTCGGCGCGGCGTAATAAAACGCATCCTGATAATCCATGGCTGGAAACGATACATGCGCCCATTCCGGCTCCGGCATGGTCAGCCAGTGCCGATATGCCTTCAAACGCATATCGAGCAGCCATTCCGGCTCATTTTTTTTTGCGGCAATAAACCGGACGATCTCTTCGCTTAATCCCTTCGGGGCGAAATCGCTTTCAATGTCGGTGACGAAACCGGCTGCATACTTCTGGTTTAACATTTCATTCGATACAGACATTACACAACCATCTCCGGCAGCTTGATCCGTTCAAGCGCCTGCCTGATCGTGCTATTCACCTGGTTCCATCTGCCTTTGGAAGGGCATATGGCACGGAGCTTGCAATCCTCCGCGTGTCCGTCCACGCAGGCCACAATCGCAATCGGCCCGTCCATCGCTGTAATGATTTCGGCGATTGAAATAGAGTCAGCAGCTCTGGAGAGCTTATACCCGCCCGCTGCCCCGCGTTCCGACACAAGTAAATTTGCTTTAGCCAGCACTTTCAGCACTTTGGCGACGGTCGGCTCCGGCACCCCTGTTTTGCCCGACAGATAATGCGCGCTGCGTGAGGCATTCCCCCCTTCCTGCGAGAGCTGCCCCATCACGACCACGGCATAGTCTGTCAATTTCCCCAGCTTAATCATGTATCCCTATATAGTACTTAAAGTGTACTAGTTATATTATTTAGAAAGATTCGTCCATAGTTTTTAAGAAAATAGCGGTATTTAGGTGCCTTTTATAGAAACATTATATTTTTCTTAATAATATTTGTACATAATAAAAAGAATGAGCAAGCAATTTAAGATGAAATGATGATGAGCAAAGCGCCTGAAAACACTTTTTTCAGCGGTACGGAGAGACTGCCGGTACGCTGGATTACGTTACCGGATGAGCTGACAACATGGGCTGACAAGAATCGAGACCTGATAGAACGGGTCCAGAATGCCCTGTCGGATACTTACCATACGCTCAGCGAAGAACAGCTTTGGGAAGTCGTCGCCGAGGCAAGTTCTGCCGAATGGCGCGAAGCTAAAAAAGATTTACAGACAGCCGAATGTCAGCGTCAAGAACTGACCAGCCCGGAAAAAACGCCGCTCGGACTGATCGGCAATGCCCTCGACAGCGACAAAACCAATGCCGCCCAAGAGGCGGTCTTTCTTTCCCTCGCCCATTTTACCGTCATCAATGAAGGATTGAGGGAGCGCCAAGACCTCGCCAAACTCCTTGACGTCCTGCTGGTGCAAAAACGCATGCTGGAAAATTCCGCCGCATGCACACAATACGTACAAGAAACAGAAGTCGATTTTGTTCAGAAACAATCATTCGCCGGATTGAAAAAATCCTTCCAGCGCTACAGCGGAACACTCTTTGGCCTGAAAAAAGAAAGTGCGGCGGTGCATGCCGCTCCTGATATAAAGTCAGGCGCCGAGGCCGCGCCTAGACCCGCGCTTGCTCTTTCGTTGCCAAAAACCTGATCTTCGGCCAGTTTTCATGAGCATTGTCGAGATGCCAGCCGTTGCGCGCCAGAAAGACCGGATGACCGTCATGGTCTTCAGCAATATTGGGCAGGTTCTGCTCGATGAACTGCTCCAGCATCCCATGACTGTCCGATTCCAGCCAGCGGGCGGTATGCAGCGTCGTTTCTTCGAAATGCACGGGCAGGTTATATTCGGTGCGGATGCGATCGGCGAGAATATCAAACTGCAAAGGGCCGACGACGCCGACGACCCAGCTTGAATCCATGCGCGGCTTGAAAATCCGCGCAGCCCCTTCCTCCGCCAGTTGCAGCAAGGCGCTGCCCAGATGCTTCGCTTTCAAGGGATCGTCAAGGCGCACGCGCTGCAAATGCTCCGGGGCGAAACTTGGGATACCGATGACGTGGATATCTTCCCCCTCTGTCAGCGTGTCGCCGATGCGCAGATTGCCGTGGTTGGGGATGCCGATGATATCCCCGGCATAGGCTTCGTCCGCTACTTCGCGTTCCTGCGCGAAAAACAATAGCGGGTTGTGCACGGTGATCTGCTTGTCCGTACGGACGTGCTTCAATTTCATGCCGCGCTTGAAATGGCCGGAACACAGCCTGGTGAAAGCAATGCGGTCGCGGTGTTTTGGGTCCATGTTCGCCTGAATCTTGAACACGAAGCCCGTCACTTTATTTTCTGTTGTCTCGATGATGCGTTCGGCTGCCGGTTGCGGACGCGGCGGCGGGGCAAATCTTTTCAATCCACCCAATAATTCTCGCACGCCGAAATTATTGAGCGCGCTGCCAAAGAAAACCGGCGACAAATGCCCTTCCAGATAGGCTTTCCTGTCCATCGGCTTGCAGGCGCCGCGCGCCATGGCCACATCCTCGCGCAACTTGGCCGCGGCATAATCGGGCAGGAAGCGGTCGATCTTCTCGTCATCCAGCCCCTGGCAATGCTCAGCATCGCCTAATTTTTCGCCCTTGGTGCGCTCCATTAATAGTAATTGATCATCGAGCAGGTCATAGCATCCAAGAAAATTCTTGCCCATGCCGACCGGCCAGCTGGCGGGGGTCACGTCGAGCGCCAGTTTCTTTTCAATCTCATCCATCAGGTCAAACGGATCCTGGCCTTCGCGGTCTAGCTTGTTGATAAAGGTGATGATCGGCATGTCGCGCAAGCGGCAGACTTCGAACAGCTTCAGCGTCTGCGCCTCGATGCCCTTGGCGTGATCGATGACCATGATGGCCGAATCAACCGCCGTCAACGTCCGGTACGTATCCTCGGAGAAATCCTGGTGGCCGGGCGTGTCGAGCAGGTTGAATTTAATGCCGTCATAATCGAACGTCATCACGCTCGACACCACCGAAATCCCGCGCTCCTGCTCCACCTTCATCCAGTCAGAACGCGCATGGCGCATTTCCCGCTTCGCCTTGACCGCCCCCGCCAGCTGGATCGCGCCGCCGAACAACAATAGTTTTTCAGTCAGCGTCGTCTTGCCCGCATCCGGGTGGGAAATGATGGCAAAAGTGCGCCGCCGGTGGATTTCATCGTTCATGGACATTAAAACACTTTTCCCTCAAATGGATTCTTCCCGTCCGAATCCTCGATCTCGATCACCCAGACATCCGGGTCGCGCTGTATTGTCCGTTGGATATACTGGTCGGCGCGGGGTTCGTCAACGATTTCGCCGCTATAAATGTCCATCCAGCCCATATTGCCCTCCGCATCACGGGCCTGGTTGAACAGCTTGCAGCCTTTCCCGCGGACGACGACCTTGACCATGACCGTTCCGGCCGCCGCCGCCCCCTTGTTGACCACATATGCCGGGAGCCCCTGCGCCGCGCACTGGCGAAGATGCGCCGTCACCCAGATGTCTGTCGGAAGCCTGCCGTCCATTATTCAAAGGCATCCATTGTTCTATCACACGGGAAATCAAGATGGACTTTGGTGCCCATGCCTTCTTGCGATTCCAGCGTCAGCCGACCGTTGTGCAGCTCCATCATCGCTTTGGCCAGGGGCAAGCCAAGCCCCGTTCCCTGCCCACGTTGGTGCCTGGGATCGTTGATCTGTCCGAAGGGTTCCTGTACTGCCTTGAGTTTATCTGCCGGGATGCCGCAGCCCTCGTCTTCCACCGTGATGCGCATATGATGATCTTCGCTGGTGAATGCCTTGACCCTGACCGTCGTGCCGGGCGGAGAAAATTTGACCGCATTGGATACCAGATTGATGAGTATCTGACGCAGCAACCGCTGATCCGCCTTGATATGCGGAATACCTTCCCCGACCCGGAAATCAAGCGTGATCGACAGAAGTCGCGCCCGCTCCCCCATGATCCGCACCACGGATTCGAACACTTCGGGGATGGCAACCTCGCTTTCGATCAGTTCGACCTTGCCAGCCTCGATCTTCGACATATCAAGCACGTCGTTGATAATGTCCAGCAGGTGGCGGGAGCTGAAATGAATGTCGGTCATATATTCTTCGTATTTCGGATTGTTGATCGCCCCAAAAATCCCGTTTTTCATCAGCTCGGAAAAGCCGATAATGGCGTTCAGCGGCGTCCGCAATTCATGGCTCATATTGGCAAGAAACGAAGACTTCGCGCGATTGGCGCTATCCGCTTCTTCCTTGGCACGTTTGAGCTTTCGCATCATGTTCTTGCGCTCAGTAATGTCGCGAATGCTTGATACCATGAAGCGGCGCTTCTGGCTCAATTCCAGCAGCGCCATCGTCAGGACGATATCTGCGGTGGTGCCGTCCTTGCATACCAGTTTCAGCTCCCGCGCGCCCTGCCGGCCGCGTTTGATAAAAGCGGTGTGGAGCTTCCTGGAAATGCCATGGTCTTCGGACGGCACGATGAGCGTGAATTCTTCCCCAAGCAGATCTTCCCTGTTCCATCCATATTCGGCCAGAAAAGTATCGTTGACACGCACGATGCGTCCATGATGATCCGTCACGAGAATGCCCAGCCCGCTGGCGTCAAACAAAGATGTCATCAGCATGAGGGCGTCGTCGCGCTCACGTTGCAGCTGCGCGCTGTCCGCCATGTCGGGCCGGACGATCATGTCGATGAACCGCACCTTGCCATCGACGTCCGGCAACGGATTAAGAATAAATGCCTGTACCCGCACCCCGCCGTGAAAACGCGGAACTGCGTTAAAAGTCACCGCCGTTTTTGTCTTGATGCAGGTGCGAAAAGATTTCTCGACCTGGCCTGCCACTGCACTCTCGAACAGCTCCGCCGGCATCCGGCCCAGGATTTTCTCGCGGGGAATATCAAAATAATGCGCCGCCGCCGCATTGACCTCGGCATACACGCAACGGCCGTCCGGTTCCACGGCCACGACGATGCGCCCGATCGGCGACTTCAGAAAAAAATCCCGAAAGTCCTTGTCTGAAAAAACGGTTTTGTCGATCACTGCCATCCAGCGCCCTGCATGAATTTGTCCCTCTCTTTCTTGGTAACATGTTAATAACCAAAGACTGGTTAACAAAACCGTGCGAAAGATTTATTAAGTTATGTAAAAATTACTTTTCCTGCCGCAAATCCGACGCAAGGCGGGCAAGTTTGCTTTGCTCGCGGTATTCCTGGATGCGGTTGCCGCCTTCACGCTGAGCGATCAGCAAGGATTCCCTGGCATGCTCAAGCACCATCTCGCTCGACTCATCCCTGATCGCCTCAGCGACCCCGAAGGAAGCGGTAATTCTGGCCTTTTCACCATTGGGCAACAGAGCCGGAAAAGTCTCCACATCGCGCTGCAACCTGTCGATGGCCGCGCAAGCGTCCAGAAAATCCAGCTCTTTGAGAATAATGACGTATTCTCCCTGGCCGAAATAATACGCATCGTCAAAAGCACGAAGAGATTTGAGAAGACTCTGCGCCAAATGCGCATAAATAAAGCCCTGCGTGTTGCTGTCGTATTTAGCCTCCAGCTCCCGCACATGATCGATGGCGATAGCCGCCACGCTGAACAAGGTGCCTTTGCGCTCAAAACGCTCCTGTTCGGCCTTTAAGGTGGCATATATCCCTGCAGGCATGCGTAGCCCGGTAACGGGATCCACTTCCGTGCCGACGTCCGGTATCTTTTGTTGCAGCCGGTGCAACTGAGCAATATACGCCTCCATGGCAGCACTCATTGAATCGTATTGTTCCAGTAACGGCGGTAGCGAATCAGCAAAAAACGTTGCGCTGTCCTGAAGTTTTTGATGCGCCATCATCAGCTGCGCTATTATCTTTTTATCAAGTAAATCTTTTTCCGCCAGCTTCCTGCATAAGGGCAGCAAATCGGCGGGCAGTCCCGTGCTTTCCGCACCCTTCCCGGCTTCGGGATAAAAACACTGGCGCAGCAGCCGGACATGCCAGTCCACCACCGCTGCAATCTCCGCGATAATTCTGCTGTCCGACAATATTTGATCGTTGCTGATCACCATACCTTAAAAGTAGCGTAAAGACGGGTTTTAAACAATCCACTCTTTTTCCAGCTGGTCCAACGTCCCGGTTTGAATGGCCAGCCGTATCTCCTGCATCAGGCGGTTCATCGTGGCGACGTTATGTATCGAGAGCAGTTGCATCCCCAAAAGCTCACCCGCCCTGAACAGATGGTGAATATAGGATTTGCTGTGATGGCGACAACTGTAACAACTACAAGTACCATCCACGGGCGTCTGATCTTTCATGAACTGCGCATTGCGCAGATTCATCCGTTCTTTCGGCGCCCCCTTCACCAGCGCCCAGCCATGACGCGCCGTGCGGGTCGGCGACACGCAATCGAACGTATCTATCCCCTGCCGGACATTCGTGAAGATATCAATGAAGCTGCCGATGCCGAGAAGATGCACCGGACGATCCGGATGAATATGATCGCTGCACATGGCGACGACCTCGTACATTTGCTCTTTCGTGGCACCAAGCGATCCGCCAATCGCCGTCGAAAAAAAATGACGGTCACGGGTATATTCGCAGCTTTCCCGGCGCAGGTCGGGATAGACGCCGCCCTGCACGATGCCGTACATTGCCTGGCTGCCGTTATCGTGGCGCGCATGTTCGGCGAGCGACCTGTCGCCCCAGCGCATGCTCATTTCCATCGAGCGCGCCGTATATTCTTTATCGACATGAAAAGGCGTGCACTCATCAAGCTGCACGATCAGATCCGCGCCCAGTTTCCGCTGAATCTGGATGGACGATTCCGGCGTCAGAAAATGTTTCGATCCATCCAGATATGAACGAAACGCTGCGCCCTCTTCCGAAATTTTGAGAATGCTGTTGGGCCGGTTCTGCTGCCCTCTGCCCTTGATTTCATTGGCGACAGAGCCGTGGCCCAGCGAAAAAATCTGGAACCCCCCACTATCGGTAAACAGCGGGCCATCCCAGCCCATGAATTTGTGCAGCCCGCCCATCTCCGCCACCAGATCCGCCCCCGGCGACAGCATCAGGTGATAGGTGTTGGAGAGGATGATGTCCGTCCCCGCCTCCCGCATCTGCTGCGGCGACAATCCTTTGATGGAAGCCTTCGTGCCGCAAAAAATAAAATTCGGCGTGTCGATACCGCCGTGCGGCGTCGTCAACCGGCCAAGGCGGGCACGACTTTGAGAGTCTCTATGAATAGCTGTAAATGCAAAGTTCACAATATCCACCGCCAAGACGCCGGGAAAGTGCACAGTTGGCGTCTTCGCGCCGTGACGGTCAAAATCTCTTCAGACTCTAAGCCGCTTTTTTCGCTTTTGCTTTTTTAACCGTTTTCGCACGGCGCGGCGCTTTTGGCGGCACCGCTTTTTCGCCGGTCTTGGCAACGAGTTGCTTACGCACTTTACGCAGGCCCGCCGTCAGTTTCGTCGACGCCGTGTTCAGCAGAAAGTTATCAATGCCACCCTTGTGCTCGACCGTGCGGATGCCGCTGGCAGAAGTAGTAACGGTCACATTCCTTTTCAGCCCGGCGCTGAAAAAAGAAGCTTCCTGCAAATTCGGCAGAAAACGCCGCTTCGTTTTATTGTTCGCGTGGGAAACTTTGTTCCCGACCATTGGGCCTTTGCCCGTGATTTCGCAGCGTCTCGTCATAGCCGTAATCCTTCTTAAAAAACCAATAGACGCGCAACATATGTTAAGGACGCCCTGCGCGTCAAGGGTTTTAAACAATTAATTAACATAATATTTACCCCAGACAAAAGATCATTGTATAAAATCCTATAAAATAGCACGCTGCAAATTCAGGAAAAGGATACCCCATGCATTTTCTCAGCAAAAAATCCGCGAAATCAACACCCATCACGCCCATCAGCGGCGATGCGTTTAAAGACTGGCTGAAAAAGCAGGACAAGGCGACACAGGCATGGGTCGCCTCTGCGGGATTCATTGGCGCAACGGGTTCGATGCTCACTGTTCCCGCTGCGGACGGTTCGGTGGCGCAAATCCTGTACGGCGTCGGGAATGACGACAGCCTTTACACTTACGCGGATCTTCCCGGCAAACTGCCAAAGAACAATGCGGGTTATTACATCGACAAAAAAATGTCGGCGGAACGCGCGACGCAGGTGGCGCTCGGCTGGGCTTTGGGAAGTTATCAGTTCAGCCAGTATAAATCCGGCAAGAAAAAAGAATTCGCCGAGCTTGTCCTGCCGGAAAATGCCGACAAGCAAGCGGTGCAATGCACCGCGGAAGCCGTCTTCCTCGTCCGTGACCTGGTGAACACGCCCGCCAACGACCTTGGCCCCGAAGAACTGGCCAACGCGAGCGTGAACCTCGCCAAAAAATTCAACAAGGCCAGCATCAAGATCATCGTCGGTGAAGACCTGCTGAAGCAGAACTACCCGGCAATTCACGCCGTCGGCAAAGGTAGCCCCCGCCAGCCGCGCTTCATCGACATCCAGTGGGGCGACCCCAAACATCCGCTGGTGACGCTGGTCGGCAAAGGCGTGTGTTTCGATACCGGCGGGCTTGATATTAAAACCGGCGGCTCCATGCTGCTCATGAAAAAAGACATGGGCGGGGCCGCGCATGTGCTGGGGCTCGCGCATATGATCATGTCGCAGAACCTGCCGGTGCGCCTGCGCGTGCTGATCCCCGCCGTGGAAAACTCCACCGACGGCAACAGCTACCGCCCCGGCGACATCATTCGGACCCGCAAAGGCGTGTCTGTCGAAATCGGCAATACCGATGCGGAAGGCCGCGTCGTCCTGGCCGATGCGCTGGCCGAAGCCTGCAGGGACAAGCCCGACCTCATCATCGACTTCGCGACGCTGACGGGAGCAGCCCGCGTGGCGCTTGGCCCTGATCTGCCAGCGATGTTCTGCAATGATGATAAAATCGCCAATGCGCTTTTGGAATCCTCGACCGCCGTGCAAGATCCGCTCTGGCGCATGCCGCTCTGGCAGCCCTACAAAGACATGATCAACAGCAAGTCCGCCGACATCAACAACGCCGGCGCCGGCGGCCAGGCGGGCGCGATCACCGCCGCGCTGTTCCTGGAAAGATTCGTCGAGAAGGGCATCCCCTGGGTGCATATCGATACCTTTGCCTGGAACCCCGGCACCAAACCCGGCCGCCCCGAAGGCGGCGAGGCGCTTGGCATGCGGGCGGGCTATGACCTGATCAAAAAGAAATTCAGCGCGCGGAAGCCCTGATGCAATATCAGGTCATCTCCCCCGTCACCGATGTCCACGGCGCGCCCGATAAAGACGCGCTGCGCGGGAAGTTTGAAACGCAGTTGGTCTTCGGCGAAATTTTCATCGTGCAGGAAAAAAAGGATGGCTGGTGCAAAGGCGTCTGCGCGCATGACGATTATCCCGGCTATGTCGAGAGCCTCCACCTGACGCAATCCGTCACCGCCGCGACGCATATCGTCACCGCCGCCAGAAGCCACGCCTATCGCGATGCAAACATCAAATCCCCGCCCGTCAGCACACTCAGCTTCGGCAGTTTGATCAACATGACCGCCAGCCATCAGGGTTTTGCGCAAATAGACGACGATGTATGGATTTATGAGCGGCATATCGCAGAATGCGGCGTTCCCGACACAGACCATGTCGCCACCGCCAAAAAGTTTCTGGAGACGCCCTATTACTGGGGCGGCAGAAGCGGCTTCGGCATAGATTGTTCCGGGCTCGTGCAGATCAGCCTCGCCCGCGCCAAAATTGCCGTTCCGCGCGATGCGGAGATGCAGGAAAAAGCGATTGGTCAACCGGTAGACACGCCGAGATCCGGCGACTTCGTGTTCTTCCAGGGTCATGTCGGCATCATGGCAGATGACGACAACATCATCCACGCCAATGCCTTTCACATGAAAGTGACGATCGAGCCGCTGAAGCTTGTCGCCGCACGCAGCAAAATAACGTCTATCCGGCGGCTGTAGGGCCGGCAGGCCGGGCATCGCCCGGTTTTTTCTGGACACCCTGAATAACCTTCAGCGCCTCCTTGACGACGTCTTCAGCGGGCTGCGTGGCATTGATCTTCGACCATGAAGCGGCAGACGGTGCGTTATTTTTCTGCCGCTGAACGATATCCACGCCCGCATCCGAAGGATTATCGACGCGTTTCGCCACGCGGTCGAACAGCACCTGCAAATCAGCTTCCAGCCAAAGGCCGATAAACTGCGCATTGTTTGTCTGCGCCAGACTTTCCTGCTGCGCCCGGGTTTTATCTGACAGAAAAGTGGCGCTGACAATGGCCGTTTTTCCGGCGGCAAGAAATTTCTTTACACGGCCGTCCATCTCGGCAATCAGGCGCTTTGTCGCCTCCGCCGAATAGGCTTCCGGCGGCAAACGGGTCGTTTCAGAAACGCCGAAAATCTCTTTGCGTGTGCGGTCGCTGTCCAGATGAACCGCATCCGGAATATTCTGCGCCAACGCCGCCGCCAGGGTCGTCTTGCCGCTGCCGGACATTCCGCCCACAGCGATCAGCCTGGGCTGTTTTACCTGCACCTGAACCGGCATGACCGCCTGCAATTTTCGCATCGTTTCCGCGAAGTCGCCGGTGTGGTGAATGCCGATGCCGCCTGCCGCAATCCACTCTTTGACGTTATTCTCACGATCGTCGATCAGGACATGGTTCGGACGGGCCAGATAATGTTTATCGGCGCTGGGACAGATGATGACCTGCTTCATCATGCGCTTTCCGTCTGCCGGCACGAATTTCTGCACCCAAGCCGCCTTGCCGGAAAAACACTCTTCATGAAGGACGGGCGCCGTTAAAAATCTTACGACAGCCATTGCTTTGACTGCGTCATAAAACTCTTTCGCGCCATCATAGGCCGGCATCGTGGACCACCACTGGTAATCGAGTTCATCCCATTTCATCTTGCCGTCGGCAGTATACTTCCCCTGCTCCCGCGCATGCCGGTCGAAATCAGCCATCACGCCGTCGAGGTCAAGGAAGATATGGATTTCTGGATTTGACATGGGGCTATGCCTTCGGGCCGGGCGGACGTTTCACAACCGGCGCGGCTTTTACGGCTGGCCGTTCCAGCACTGATAGTTCTTGCGTCAGAGATCCCTCGACTGCATCCTGCAATTTACGGCTCCAGTAAAAGCCCTTCGACTGCAAATACTTTGCGGCTTCCAGAGGCGTTTTCATGATCTCAAGATCTTCGCGCTGTACTTCGTACATGGATGCGCTTACCTCGCTGCACTTCGGCAAAAGGTAATCCGTGACCATGATGCAGCTGGCGCGAACGTCACCCTGCTCTTCAAAAATCCGGGTGACCGAGATGATCGCCACCACCTCCTTCAACGCATCCTTGGAAACATTGATCGCAAAGCAATGACGATTGGCCAGCGCTGTTCCTGCCGCCGCCATCATTGCCGCTGGAACGTCAGCATCCTCGTCATCCATATACATTTTTACAGCCCGATCCGCCGCCGCGTTTTTCGCGGCGTCGGTTTCAATACGGACGCCAGGCTGGTCCGTCGCCGCCATAATTTTGGCTGCCGCAGCCTCGTGCATCAATGCCTGCAAACGCGGCATCATCGGTGTCATCCCTGAGTGCTGATCAATCCATTCCTGGTGTGTTTTCTCCAGGATAAAACCACGCTGCATCAGCTCTCTGGCAAGCGCGACGGGGTCGGTGTGGTCGGGAAAGCTGAAAATGGTGCCCAAATCTTCAGATACTTCACCCATTGAAGATAGCATATGTCCGACAAGATAAGAGACTTCCCCATCATAACCGTCATCGAACAGGGGACAAATCCTCACCTCAAATGTGCCAGGCTCATTTTCATCATCACTGAGAGTAAAGAAAAAACGGTTTGCCAGAGCCTTGCCTGATTTTTTTAAAAGGTTTTCTGTGATTTCTTCATCAGATTTTCCCATCAGGATATCCATCACTTTATCCGCTGCGCCTTCTTCAGTAAGCCCTCTTGTCTTGGCCGGCTTGGCTTTCTTTTGAAAAGACTCTGCCGGAGACATGTGGGGATAAACGTAAAAATCCCGCCCACGATCTGCTATATCTGTGCGCTTGATGTTATAAAGCTTGCCATTCCCAGAATTACTTTTCAGCTCCGTTACCATGACCTCCGCACCGGTTTCTTTATTTTTAAACACGCGTGTTTCTTTATTGGTTGAAACGCGTATCCAGTCCCGCGCTTTGCCTTTATAGATTTGACTGAGTTTCAATTTAAGCCAATCGCTTGAAGTTTTCTTTGTCATGATAAATTTCCTTGTTTGTTGATAGAGCTTTTATGACGGTATGGAAAAAGAGTCAATAGTGTATATTATGTTAATCAATATTTGAAAATAATGCTTTTTTATGGCTTTAACTATATAAACAATGGCCATGGCACCATTCACTGTCGCAGCACTGTATAAATTTGCGCCCCTGTCCGATATCGGAACGATGCGGGAAGAGATTTTGCGTGCATGCCTGGAAAATAATATTTGCGGCACGCTGCTGCTCGCCGAAGAAGGGATCAACGGCACGATTGCCGGGTCGCGAGACGGCATTGACAACATCCTGAAATGCCTCCGCGCCTATCCCCCGCTGCGCGATCTGGAGTACAAGGAATCTTTCGCCGATGAAACTCCTTTCTATCGGATGAAGGTAAAGATCAAGAAAGAAATCGTCACCATCGGCATTCCTGAAATCAATCCGAATGAAATCGTCGGCACCTACCTCAACCCCAGGGACTGGAACAAAATCATTTCGGAACCCGACACCATTCTGATCGACACGCGCAACGACTACGAAGTGCAAATCGGCACCTTTAAAGGCGCCGTCAATCCGCGCACCGAAAATTTCCGCGCCTTTCCGGACTATGTGAGGAACCATCTCGATACACGCAAGCACAAAAAGGTCGCCATGTTCTGCACCGGCGGCATCCGCTGCGAGAAAGCGTCGGCCTATATGAAGGGCCAGGGGTTTGAAGAAGTTTATCACCTCAAAGGCGGCATCCTCAAATACCTGGAAGAAATCCCCGTCGAAAAAAGCCTGTGGGAAGGCGAATGTTTTGTCTTCGATCAACGCGTAACCGTGAAACACGGGTTAGAGTTGGGATGCTATGAGCTTTGCCCTGCCTGCCGCCACCCCCTCAACCCCGAAGATAAAAAAAACGCGCGGTATATCGAAGGCGTCGCCTGCCCCGCCTGTCACGATACGCTGTCGGCAGAAAGAAAAGCCGCCGCCGCCGAACGGCACAAGCAAATAAAACTGGCCGCCGCGCGCGGTGAAAAACATATCGGCGCGCAATACCGCTCTGAAGGAGAATAAAAATGGAAAAAGCAACTTTCGGTGCCGGCTGTTTCTGGGGGGTGGAAGCAGCTTTCCGCAAGATGAAAGGCGTCAAAAGCACCGCCGCCGGCTATATGGGCGGCACAACCCAAAGCCCCACCTATGAAGCCGTCTGCACCGATACAACCGGGCACGCCGAAGTCGTGCAGGTTGAATTCGATCCCGCCGAGGTCAGCTACGACGACCTGCTCAGTGTCTTTTGGAAAAGCCACAACCCGACCGAGCTTAACCGCCAGGGGCCGGATGTGGGCACGCAGTATCGCTCCGCCATTTTTTATCACGCTGAAGAGCAGAAAAAAATCGCTGAAAATTCAAAAGCGGCGCTGCAATATCCAAAACCTGTCGTAACCGAAATATCCCCCGCCGGCACTTTTTACAAAGCCGAAGATTATCACCAGCAATACCTGGAAAAACGCGGCCTTGACGCTTGTCATTTTTGAATTTATTGAGAATTTTCCTTACTTTATGCTCTTTAAAGATATTAATTTGAAATTAATACCTTTTGTCTATAATTGAGATAGTAGGTGTATTCGCGGGGAACGAAATAAATGTCCATGAGCAATAGGCAATCCGGCAGCGTATTCACCGTGCTGCTCGCCGGCGTGGCGATGGCGGGGGCGTTGAGCGTTATTTTGTACCAGACGATGTCCGGCCCGATGTCGTCGATGGTGCGGATCACCAATAAAACTTCCGCCAAGACGCAAATGCAATCCGTTTCCAGCATCGTGATCATGGACGCAGCGAACAACGTCA
>CAYGGT010000006.1:0-42113 GCA_964349475.1 uncultured Rhodospirillaceae bacterium | reverse complement strand
TAACGGTCATTCTGTTGGCATGTATACAAAATCAATCGATTTGAAAGAGTTTTACGACACGCTCCAGGGCAAAGTCGTGCAGCGCGTCCTGCGCCAGCAGATCCGCGGTTTCTGGCCGGAGGTGACGGGGCAGAGGATCCTGGGGCTGGGCTATGTCCTGCCGTATCTGCGGGTTTTCATGGGTGAAGCCGAGCGGGTTGCCTGTCTGATCCCGATGCAGCAGGGCGCCATCTTCTGGCCGCCGGAAGAAAAAGGGCTGGTGAGCATTTGCAATGAAGGCGAGCTGCCGATCGAAACGAATTCCGTTGACCGCCTGCTGGTCGTTCATGCGCTCAATAGCGCGGAAAGTCTGGATGCGATCCTGCAGGAAGCCTGGCGCGTGCTGGTCGGCCAGGGGCGTCTGCTGATGATCGTGCCCAACCGCTCCGGCATCTGGGCGCGGATGGACAATACGCCGTTCGGCCACGGCACGCCCTACTCGCTGGGCCAGATCCGGCATTTCCTGAAGGAATACATGTTCGTGCCGGAGCGGGCGGAGCGCGCGCTGTTTTTCCCCCCGACGTCTTCCCGGCTGATGCTGGTGACGGCGGGGCTGTGGGAGAAAATCGGACAGAAGATCTGCAATGCTTTCGGCGGCGTCAACATCGTCGAGGCGACCAAGCAGCTTTATGCCGGAACGCCGGTATCGGCGCCCGCCATCCGGCGGCAGTTCTTGACAGCGCCGAAGCCGCTCTCCAGAGTGGAAACGCCATGACGCTTCCCATTCCCAAACCCGGCATTTCCGAGATCAAGCCCTATGTCGGCGGCGAGGGGCGCGTGGAAAAAGCGATCCGTCTCGCCTCGAACGAAAATCCATTGGGATGCAGCCCGAAAGCCCTTGACGTTTATTTGGCAATAGCGGAAGGATTGCACCGCTACCCGGACGGAAATGTGGCAGATTTGCGCGCGGCACTCGGCCGTGAAAATCAAATGGAGCCAGACCGCATCGTCTGCGGCGCCGGCTCTGACGAGCTGATCTCGCTCATTGTGCGCGCCTATGCGGGGGCGGGGGATGAGGTTGCCTATAGCGAACACGGATTTTTGATGTATCCCATCAACGCCAAGATTGTGGGGGCCGTGCCTGTGGCGGCGCCGGAAATCAACCTGCGCTCTGATATTCAGGCGCTGCTGAAAGCGGTGACTCCCAGAACGAAAGTCATGCTGCTGGCCAATCCCAACAATCCGACCGGCAGTTATTTGACCAGGGTGGAATTGCGGGCGTTGCGCGAAAAAATGCCGGAGCATGTTTTGCTCGTCATCGACGCCGCTTATGCCGAATTTGTCGAAGAGGAAGATTACGAAGACGGGCGCGCGCTGGTCGATGAATATCCGAATGTCGTCATGCTGCGCACCTTTTCAAAAATCCACGGCCTTGCCGGCTTGCGCCTCGGCTGGGGATATTTTTCGCCGGAAGTGGCGGGCGTCATCAACCGCGTGCGCGGGCCGTTCAATGTCAGCGTGCCGGCCCAGGCCGTCGGCATCGCGGCGCTTGCCGACAAGGAATTTGTCCAGAAATCGGCAGCTCTCGCCAGGGAAGGCCGCGTCTGGCTGACGGAAAAATTGCAGGAACTGGCCCTGAAAGTGTACCCCAGCGTCGGGAACTTTTTATTGGTGGAGTTCGGTCCCCAGGCCGAAAACATCCGCCTGACCCTGAAAGAAAAAGCCATCTTCATCCGCCAGATGGGCGTTTACAACTTGCCGCAGTGTTTGCGCATCACCGTCGGCACAGCGGAGGATAATGAGGCGGTGGTCGATGCGCTTAAAAAGATTTTGCAGCGTTAAACGGCGCGTATTATTTTAACTGCACATGCGCAGGATCGCCCATAACGTTCGGGGGACGGCCCATAAATTTCGGGAGTTGGCAAACCATGCCTTCTACTTTTTGATTGTTGCCGTTGACGGCTGAAAATTTTGTACGGTAGTAGCCGTCACACGTGAAAGCCGCTCCCTTTCCTGTGATCGTTACCTGTTTAAGCCCCAGTTGTTCAACGGCGCGGGTGGCGCCTTCGGGGTCGGTACTGCCGTTCCACGCTTTGCCAAAGACCGCGGCGAAGCCGAAAACGGAGGCCGTCAGCCCTGTTAACAGCACAGCTGTACGCAATGTTTTACGTGCGTCTGATGATAGGCCCATTTTTTATTCCTTGATTTGTTGCTTTAAAGGGGGAGTGTAGGCGCGCTTATTTTCCATGTCAAACCCTAATTTTATCACCCTCTCAGCCGCCGCCACCGCGGTGCTGAAGGTTGCCTGCAACAAGTAACCTCCGGTCGGCGCTTCCCAGTCGAGCATTTCGCCGACGGCGAAGACGCCGGGCCTGTTTTTGAGCATAAAATGCTCGTCGAGTGCTTCAAACGCGATGCCGCCGGCGGTGGAGATGGCGCGGTCGAGCGGGAAGGGGGCTTCCAGTTTGACAGGCAATGTTTTGATCAGTTTGGCGAGTGCGGCAGGGGAAAGCGCCGCCGCATTCTTGCCGCCGACTTCCCGCGTCAGCGCGACGGCGACGGGCGACAGCCCGCCTTCCTTGCGCAGGAAGTTTGAAAACGACAGCGTGCCGCGCGGTTCGCTCAAGCGCCGGACGAGGTCGGCGACGGCGACGCCGGGGCGCAGGTCCAGGGTGAGCGTGGCGCTGCCGCTTTTTTCGATTTCATCGCGGATCGGCGCCGACAGGGCATAGAGGCCGCCGCCTTCCAGCCCTTTGTCCGTCACCATCACTTCACCCGGAACGGAATTGCCGTCGAAAGACAGGAGGACGGGTTTGATGGGATGTCCTGCAAAACGGCTGCGGAAAACCTCCGACCACATCACGGCAAAGCCGCAATTGGCGGGGCGCAGCGGCGTCACGGGAATGCCGTGTTGTTTTAAAATTTCGACCCAGCTGCCGTCCGCGCCAAGTCGCGGCCATGAAGCGCCGCCGAGCGCCAGTACGGTCGCGGTGGCGGCAACTGTTTCCGTTTTCCCGCCGGGCGCGGAGAAAACAAGATCTTTCTGGTCGTTCCAGCCCAGCCATTGGCGCTGAAAGACGAAACGCACGCCAAGCCCGTCAAGTCTTGCGCGCCAGGCGCGTAATAACGGCGAAGCTTTGAAACTTTCCGGGAAAACGCGCCCGCTGCTGCCGACGAAAGTCGGCTGGTCAAGCTCTTCGCACCAGGCCCGCAAGGCTGAGGGCGGAAAATTTTCGATGCACGCGCGAAGACGCGAGGCGGCCGCGCCGTAACGCGTCATGAAAGTATCCGGCGTCTCGCTGTGCGTCAGGTTCAGCCCGCCGCGCCCGGCCATCAGGAATTTGCGGCCCAGGGTCGGCTTGCGTTCATACACCGTGACCGGCAGCCCTGCTGCGGCAAGAGTTTCGGCAGCCATCAACCCGCCGGGTCCGCCGCCGATGACGGCGATGATGCCGGAGGCGTCGGGGATGATGATATTATGCGGTGTTTTTTTCGCAGGCATCCTGAGCCTCCAGCCAGAGCGCTTCCTGTTTTTGCAGGTCTTTCAGGGTGATGTCGTAGGCTTGCTGCGTTTTCTTGACTTGCGCGGGATCTTTGTAAAAGTCGGCGTCGGCCATGGTGTCTTCGATCTGCTCTTTTTCTCTGGTCAGGCGGATGACGGATTTTTCGGCGTCTTCGGCCTTCTTTTTTAAAGCGGAAGACTTTTGTTTTTCGGGGATCGTTTTCTTTGTTTTCTCTTCCTTGCGTTCATCGCGGCGGGACTGGATGGTGAATTTGCGGTAGTCCTGCAGGTCGCCGTCGAAAATGGTGCAGGCGCCGTCCTTGACCAGCCATAAACGATCGGCGACGCGCTCGACCATGCTGGGGTCGTGGCTGACGAGCACGACGGCGCCTTCATAGGCATTCAGCGCCTGTACCAGCGCTTCGCGCGCGTCGATATCGAGGTGGTTGGTGGGCTCGTCGAGCAGCAGCAGGTGCGGCGCGTCATAGCTCATGAAAGCGAACAGCAGTCGGGCTTTTTCGCCGCCGCTTAAGTTACCGATGCGATTATCGGCGAGGATTTTTGAAAAGCCGAATTGCCCCAGCTTGGCGCGGACAGCGTGTTCCTGAAAGCTGCCGTGTTTTTTGGCGACCATGCGCGACATTTCCTGATAGGGCGTGGAATTGACGTCGAGCTCTTCGGTCTGGTGCTGCGAAAAGTAACCGATGCGCAGCTTGCTGGAGCGGACGACGTCGCCTTTCATCGCGCCCAGTTTTCCGGCGATCAGCTTGATCATGGTGGATTTGCCGTTGCCGTTCGCGCCCAGCAAAGCGATACGGTCATCCATGTCGATGCTCTCGTAGATTTTGCGGAGGATGGGCTTGCCGTCGGTATAGCCGACATCGACGTTCTGGATCGAGATCAGCGGTGCGGAGAGTTTTTCCGGCTGCGGAAAGCTGAATTTGACGGCGCGGTCGGCGATGACGGCGTCCACCAGATCCATTCTTTCCAGCGCTTTGACGCGGCTTTGCGCCTGCCGCGCCTTGGCGGCGGAGGCGCGGAAGCGGTCGACGAAAGCCTGCATATGGGCGCGCTGCGCGGTCTGTTTTTCGTGCATTTTTTGCTGAAGACCAAGCTTTGCGGCGCGCTCGCGCTCGAACGTGTCGTAGTTGCCGGTATAAAGCGTCAGTTGCATTTTATCGACATGGATCACGTGATCGACGCATTTGTTGAGCAACTCGCGGTCGTGCGAAATGATCATCAGCGTATGCGGATAGGCGGCAAGATAGTTTTCCAGCCACATGATGGCTTCGAGATCGAGGTGGTTGGTGGGCTCGTCCAGCAGCAGGAAATCAGGCTCGACGAACAGCGCCGCCGCCAGCGCCACGCGCATCCGCCATCCGCCGCTGAAGGAGGAAAAGGGCTCCTCCAGCTGATGCTCCTTGAAGCCGAGGCCGGTCAACAGGATCGCGGCGCGAGAACGGGCGGTATAGGCGTCAAGTTCGGCCAGACGCGTGTAGATGTCGGCTATTTTGTAGGGGTCCTGTTCCGTTTCCGTCGCTTTGAACAGCGCCGTCAATTCCTCATGCGCCGCCAGCACCATGTCGATCAGCGGTGTCTCGCAGTCTGGGATGTCCTGCCGCACCTGGCCGAATGTTTGCTTCGCCGTCATGCTGAGTTTGCCGCCGTCGGGATGCAGCTCGCCCGAAATAAGTTTGAACAGCGTGGATTTGCCGGCGCCGTTGATGCCGATCACGCCAACCTTCCAGCCGTCCATGACGTTCAGGCTGGCGTTTTCAATGATCGTGCGCGCGCCTATTTTATAGGTGAGGTTGGAGATGGTTAACATGATTCCTGAGGCATTTTTGCGTTAATTCCGCACAAGCACGTTGCGGAACTGCCAGGGGTCTTCCTGGTCAAGGTCTTCCACGAAAAGGCCGGGGCGATGGGTCAGCGGCGTCCAGTCGGTGTAGTGTCCCCTGAGCTTGCCAAGGTAGGGCGCCTGCAGGTCAAGGCAGCGGCGGAAATCCATTTCGTCGGATTCAACAATGCCGGCTTCCGGGTTTTCCAGCACCCAGGCCATCGCGGCGATCACAGCGGACGTCACCTGCAAGCCGGTGGCGTTCTGATACGGAGCGAGCTTTCGGGCTTCGTGGATGGAAAGCTGAGAGCCGTACCAATAGGCGTTTTTGGCATGGCCGTAGAGGAGCACGCCCAGTTCGTCGCCGCCGTCTTCGATTTCCGATTCTTCAAGGATGTGGCAGTCTTTCTGCGCCTTTCCGGCGCGGCCGAACATTTCATGCAGGGAGAGAATGGCGTCGTTGCAGGGATGATAGGCGTAATGGCACGTCGGGCGGTATTCGGGCGCGGCGCCCGAACCGACGGTAAAGTAATCGGCGATTGAAATCGCTTCATTGTGGGTGACCAGGAAAGCGTGTTGCGCCCCTGGCGTCGGACACCAGCTGCGGACGCGGGTATTGGCGCCCGCCTGCAGAAGATAAATTGCGGCCTGACAGCCTTCTTTATGATGGCGGGCATTGGGGGGCAGCCATTTTTCATGGGTGCCCCAGCCGAGTTCTGCCGGTTGTAGGCCCTCGCTGATAAAGCCTTCCACCGACCAGGTGTTGACGAAGGTGTCGTGTTTTTTGTGATACTTTGAGCGCTGTGTGTCGCGCTCCGCGATATGAATGCCCTTGACGCCGGTTTGCTGCATCAGCTTCGCCCATTCCGCCCGCGTCGTGGGTTCCTTGAAAGACAGGTTCAGGTCGGTCGCGATGTTCAGCAGCGCCTGTTTGACGAACCAGGACACCATGCCGGGATTGGCGCCGCAGCAGGAAGCGGCGGTGGTGCCGCCGGGGCTGCGCTGTTTTTCACGGCGCATTTTTTCGCGCAGCATATAGTTGGTGCGCGCATCGGTGTCGGCTTTTTCATTGAAGTAAAAGCCAGGCCAGGGTTCCACCACCGTATCGACGTAAAAAGCGCCGATTTCGCGGCAGAACTTCATGATCGCCAGAGAATCGACATCGACGGAAAGGTTCACGCAAAAACCGCCGGCGGCCAAAAGCGGCGTCAGCACATCGCGGTGGTTGTCGCGGGTGATCGACTGCTGCACGAAGTTGATTCCCCGTTCATCCAGCAACGCGCGGTTTTTTTCACCGGGATCGATGACGGTCAGGCGCTTGGGGTCGTACTGAAAGTGCCTTTCCAGCAGCGGCAGGCAGCCGCTGCCGATCGACCCGAAGCCGATGATGACGATAGGGCCGTCAATTTGGCCGTATGTACGCGCATTTTTTACCATGGCTTTCTCTAGCTGTTGCGTGACGAAATTGCAATGGTTTTATGGGGTTACCGGCGCAAGCGGGCGTCCGCGGTTTTTATCGGGTACGCGGCAGTCCGCAGCGCCAGCCGCGTTTTCCGCGCTTGCGGGAACCGGTCTTCGACGACTTTTTGCAGCAAGGCGTCGCTGTCAGGGGTGTCTTGGCCGGTAGGGCTGATGTAGTTGCGCGAGGGAGAAGCAGCCGGGAAAAGAAACCGCCGCGCATAATCCTCTATAATAGAGGCTTGTTGTTCCCTGCAGTAATCGCTGAAGCGAGAGTGCACGGCAAGAGGATACGGGTATTGCTTGCAATGTCCTGGCTGACTGGTTTGATTTTGCCAGATATGCGTGATTTCGTGCAGGAAGATGCCGTAGTGGAAGGCGCGGTTTTCCTGGCTGTAATCAGCCGAATGATATTTTTCCCCATGGAAGAAAATCAATTTTCTGTTAGACACAGTGGCTGCCATGTTATCAGGGCGTTCATCGGGCTGAAAAACCTTTCCAACGATGGCCGTGTTCACCTGGTCGCCAAAAATGCTCTGGGCGAGGGCGACTTCGCCCTTGGTCAGCGGTTGGAACGACGGAGGGTGCGGCGCCTGACTGGCGCATCCTGCGACGAGACAGAACGCCGCCGATAGCGCGGATCTTTTTAACAAAGAAGCTATTTTTTTCGTTGTCTTTGGCGGGTGAGCAAACAACCGAATTTCTCCATTTATAAACGTCAATCGTATAACCGATTCTGTTTATGTCAATATGCAAATAATTATAAAAGAACTCTTGCAAAACCTTTTATATACGTGTAACGTGAGGACGTTCGAGAGTGTTAAGTGCTGACTTGTTTGCTTGCCGTCAAAGGCTTTCTCCAAGACGTCGCTATTTTCGGATATTAAGTTTGCACAATGGTTGTGTGAATTTCGTGCACGAAGAGTGCGTTTTCTAAAGGAGGCCAGTATGGCACAAGGTACAGTTAAGTGGTTCAACTCTCAAAAAGGTTTTGGTTTCATTCAGCCAGACAACGGCGGCCCTGATGTGTTTGTTCACATCAGCGCTGTTGAGCGTGCGGGACTGCGCGGTCTGAACGAAGGTCAAAAAATCAGCTACGATATCGTATCTGAAAAAGGCCGTAACTCAGCTGCTAACCTGCAGGCTGCTTAAGTCTTTCAGGTAACTGAATAAAAAGTCCGGCGCTTTTCGAAGTGCCGGACTTTTTTGTTGGGGGCGATAGTATTAGTTGACATAACGTAATTACTCTGTTATTGTTTAGGCCAGAAGAGGAGATTCGCGATGGATTTTTGGAAGTGGTTTAGCTCTGAGCGACGAATCAGGGATGCGATGGAAAGATCGGTCGGCTATGACCTGTCGCCTGTTGTGATCCACGCCCCGGCTAATACCGATGAGCCCTTGGAAGTAAACGAATTTGGTCGCAGAATACTACCCCTGGGCCACCGGCGGACTGTAAATCAAGATGTCGGTGATTTTTGGGAGGCTTCCATTGGTCGGCGCTGAAAGCTTTCATTAAAAGTTAACTTTATTACCGTATTATTTTAATATGACGAATCAGGAACACATCACCGCGCTTCAAACATTCATCGCCGCGGGCGACATAGCCGGCATGGCGCGGATGATCGAAGCGCTGCGCGATCAATGGAACAGTCTGCAAGAATTGCAGCAGGCTGAGGTTCTGAAACTTGAAGCTATTTTTCTCTCTCTCGTAAAATTACGGGCGGAAGGGGGGCGTTAATGTCAAAGCCTTTGTCGTCCGCTGCACGTGTGGCAAGAGAAATCAACCGTGTCCTGAAAGACAACCCTGCTGCTCTTGGCAGCCCGGCCGTGCAGAACACGTTGCGGGAGATACAGGCGCTCGATCAGGATTTTGAAGAAAAGGGCGGCGTGTTTTTTCATACCGGCAGCGACGCTTTTGCAACCGCTGACAAATTTACCCAGATACACATTGACCAGTACAGGGAAACGGGCCGTCCGAGCTTGCCGGCGCTGGCTGTTTACCACGCGCAAAAGATGGGGTTTGATAAAAAAAGCCCGGAATACAAGGCACTGATTCTGGTGGCTGTGCGGGCGGAGATGAAAGCCGCCGTAACGCCGGATTACCACAACCAGTTTCATTACCTTGATGTTGCGGCGGTGACGGCCAATCTGCTGCAGGTGAAAACAGGCGCGATAGCGCTGACCAAGCAGGAACAAGCGCTGACGTTTATCGCGGCGATCGGGCATGATCTGGGCCATGAGGGCGTTGGCAATCCAAAAGACCAGCCGATGCTGAACGAACAAATATCTTTCGAGCTGATGGCGCCGCTGCTTCAGGAAGCGGGTTTGACCGGGCCGGATATTGACAAGATTCACACCATCCTGATGACCACGAGCCCGAACGGCCCGCATGCGATACTGAAAGCGGTGGCGCAGGCGCAGCGGAACGGATCAACGCCGGATTTTGCCGCCATTGACCCGAAAAACGATTTTTCTGCCTTGTCGGACAGCAGGTTGACGCAGATGGCGGCGATTGTATCCGATGCCGATCTTTATGCATCGAGCGGCGCCGGCTTGAAAGCCAACGCGGTGATGAGCGCGCTTCTGACCAAAGAAGGCAAGGGGGCGATAGATTTCACGACGGACAACGCCCGCAAATACTTCCTGGACAATATCGCCGGCGAGGGGCCAGCCTCTTACGCCGGGCACGCGACGATAAGCGAATCGGTTGAAGCTTTGCGCGCTGAAACCAACCGTCGTCTTGCTGCCCCAAAGCCCTAATGGGTTTTGACCTTCGTTCAAATTGCTATATAACTCATCTTCATGAAGAATCATTCTCCTGCCTGGTGCCGCGGCTGTCTGGGGCGCAGTCTTCTGCCCGTCGGTCATAAGGATGGGTTTGACTTGCTGCGCTGCACGGATTGCAAAACCGTGGTCGTCGGCCGCTATCCGGACGACGACGCGCTGGCGGCGTTCTACAAAAGCTATTTCATGACCGATAATTACGAGAGTAAAAAAGACAGCAAGATCCGCCGGGGGCTGGGCCGTGTGAAGCATATGATGCGCGCCATGCCGCCGGGGAAAAAATTCCTGGATGTCGGGTGCAGCATCGGCTGCGTGGTGGAAGCGGCGCAGCGCCAGGGGCTTTCAGCCACGGGCATTGATCTTGACCCGGATGCGATTGATGCCGCAAAAAAGCGTATTGGCGCGGCATGCGCTTTCGAAGCGGCGCCTATTCAGGCGCTTGCCGCGCGGGGCGAAAAATTTGATATGGTCTATATTTCCGAAGTGGTCGAGCATGTGAATGCGCCGGAAGAATTTATCGCCGCCGTAGCGACAGTCATGAATCCCGGCGCGATCCTGTACCTGACGGCGCCCGACGGCGGGCATTTTTTGGTGCCGAAAAATTTTTCCAGCTGGAAGATGGTCACGCCGCCGAACCACCTGACCTGGTTTACCCGCGACGGCATCATCCGGCTGCTGTCCCGCCACGGCTTGCGGGCGGAGAAATTCCAGTTCGCCTTTAAGCCCGGCCTGAAAGTTTTTGCGCGAAAGGTATCGTCGTGATTTCCGAAGCGTCGTTTCCCTCCGTTTTTGTCATCAACATGAAGCGGTCGCCCGACCGCCGCAAGGCCATGGCGGAACGTCTGGACGCCTTGCATATCCCGTATCGTTTTTTCGATGCCGTGGATGGCCGCGATCTTGATCTTGAAACGCTGCCCGCCTACGCAAAAACGCGGCGGCGCCTTTTTTTCGGCCGTGACATGACCAAGGCGGAGGTTGGCTGTCTATTGTCGCACAGGGCCATTTATCAACACATCGTCGATTGCAATATAGAGGCGGCGGTTATTCTTGAAGACGACGTTTTTCTTGATCCCTGTTTCCCGGAGGTTCTGCGGGATCTTTTGCGCGTGCCGATCAAATGGGATGTCATCCGTTTTCTGGCGCCGGACAAGGTGCAAAAAACCGGCCGCATGATTTGGCCCTTGCTTTGCAAGCCTTACGCATTGGCGCGCATCCGCACGACGCCGGGCGGCGCCTATGGTTATATGCTGACCCGCAAAGCGGCGGCGCGGTTTTTGCGCCACATGCAGAAAAATGCGCTGCCGGTGGATATTTTGCATGGCTATGTCTGGAAGACCGGCCTTGAAACATTCATTCTGAAACCTTCCCCGGTTTCGGCGGACATGGTGGTTGAATCGACGATCGGCTACGATCAGCGCTCCGACAAGACGGTGCGGCTTTCCCGCGGGCAAAGGGTCATCTATCCTTTCGCCCGCGCCTGGCTGAAGTTTTCGGAGCTGGTCGGCAAGCGCTTTGTCTACTGGGCTTCCTGGCCCCGCGACATGCTGGCGAAACAGAGGTCATCATGATCCGCTTATACTGGTCCGGCGGCAACAGGAGCGATATCAATTTCGGCGACAGCATCTCTCCGCGCATCGTTGAACAGCTGTCGGGAAAAAAAGTCGTTTACGCGAATATCGATGCCTGTGACGTCGCGGCCATCGGCAGCATCCTCAATAAAATCGTCACCCGGCAATGGAAAAGAATGCTCCGGCTGCGGCTCGATAAAATCCGCATCTGGGGCACGGGCGCTTTCGGGCCGGATGATTTGCTCAAGGGGCGCAGCGGTCTTGCCATCGCCGCCGTGAGGGGCGTCCTGACGCGGGATGCCCTGAAACTTGACGCCACGGCCGCGCTGGGCGACCCCGGTCTTCTGGTGGACCGCCTGGCGGGGCCCGCGGATAAGAAATTCCGCTGGGGGATTATCCCGCATGTCGTTGACCGCAAGCTGGGCATCATTCACGACATGCATAAAAATACCGATCATTCGTGCATCATCGATCTGGCGGATCCGGATATTCTGGGCGTTGCCAAAAAAATTCGCAGCTGCGATTTCATCATTTCCTCCAGCCTGCATGGGCTGATCACGGCGGACGCTTTCGGCATCCCGAACGTCTGGATGCGCGTCAGCGGCAATATTTTCGGCGGCGACTGGAAATTTTTGGATTACTTCTCAACGGTGGACCGGACGGAAACGGCGCCGCTTTATCCCGCGGAGACGGCTTTGAATCTGGGCTCGCTTGAAGATACTGCCGCGCGTGTTGCAAGACAAACGGTGGAACGACGCCAAAATGATCTGGAGAAATCTTTTGCCCAGATGGGCTTGTAAGAAGACCTATTTTTCGTCTTCTGCGGGGCGGTATTTAAAATTGTCGATGTAATTCCGCGGCTTTACTTTGCGCAGGTGATCTTCGCTTACCGTATACTCCCAGCCTTCGCCCTCGGCAAAGGCGACGGCGGCGTCTTTGCTGGCAAAGCGCATCCGCACCTGGTTGAGCGTATCGTTGGAAGCGGTCCAGCCCATCAGCGGCTCGGGCCGGCGCGGCGTTTCCAGTTCATATTCCAGCACCCAGTCCGCCGCATTGGCGCGGCCGGATTGCATGGCATTCTTGGCGGGTTTGTAGATTTTGACTTTCATGCATTCTCGTATGATTGATAAATCTTTTTCTGTTTGGCCGTCAAGTTCTTAAAAACCGTCTCAGTCCTTGGGAAGAGTGGTCGGAGCGGCAGGATTTGAACCTGCGACATCCTGCTCCCAAAACAGGCGCGCTACCGGACTGCGCTACGCTCCGACAAGTGACAGTAATACGGCTTGATTTATAACGCTTTTGCGATGTGAAGAGCAAGAGCTAAAAACTAAATCCGATTTTTATGAGCAATTACAGCGCCTTTCAGCCTCTAAGCCCGGTGCAGCCACCAGCTGGTGCTGTTGATGGAGAAGATCGGCTTGTAACGGGTGACGGCGGTGATGGTTTCGGTTCTTTTGTTCTGATTGTCGAGGACGAAGTTGCCGCCGTCGGAGTAGACGATCAGGAGTGCGTGCGGGATATTCTTGACTTCATCTTGCACGACGGCGATGCGCAGCTGGTCAGCCGAGAAGCCGAGGGCGCGGAGCGAGGCGTATTTTGCAATCGCAAAGTCTTCGCAATCTCCGCCGCGCGTCAGGAATTCGATGGGCGTGGACCAGTAGTCGGTTTTGCCGTAGTTGTCGATATCTTCTATATAGGGAATGGCATTGAGAAAGTTATTCACGCCTTCGATCTGTTCCTGTTGAGATTTGCCGCGGAGCTTCTCGATCTCTGCTTTCCACACCATGACGCGGGGAGATCTTGCGGATATTGTCTGTGCCTGGTCTTCGAATTTCTGGATGACGCTGGTCCATTTTTTGAAAGCGGAAATATCTTCGGACCTCACTTCCGTGGAGCCGAATAATTCAGGATACCGTTCGGGGACAGCCACTGCTTTGACAGCGGTCGGGATTGTTGCCGCCGCGAGGGTGAAGGGGGTGGAGAGCGCGCCTGCAGCCTGCGCCGGTGCAGGAGAGGTGGCCTGCATGATCAGGGTGATGCCGGCGGCGGATGCTTTGAGGCACCATTGCTCGGCCAGCTTACGGTACAGTTGCACCGCCGATACCGCGCCCTGGCGGATGAGGATTTTTCCGATCTGTTCGCCGCTTGCCGCCTGTTCGGTCAGGGCCCGGTTCAGCTGGTCGCTGCTGATCGTCCGGCTGGCGACCAGCAAGTCGCCCAGTTTATAGCTTCTGAATGTCCGCGAGACGGCCCTAAAAAAGCTGTCCTGCAGGGGCGCTGCCGGCGGCGGTTGGAAGTCTGTATGAACGCGTTTTTGTTGAATCATGGGCTTCCGATTCTCCGGCTCGACGTCGATATGTTTTTACTGTATGACAATTACTATTATCCTACATGACGATTAACAAACTATGAAAATTCACTAGAATGTGAGATTTTTTAATTTCTGATGGGGGTTCGGCGCAAAAATGCGGCGACTAAGCCAGGATTGACTGGGGGGCAGGTGAAGCAGTCCCGCCGGAAACGGATGGCGAAGGTGCAGAAGGGGCCGCCGGTGGCGGTGCCGGGGCATCGGCAGGCGGTTCCGCTGTTGCGATCTGCGGCGCCGAATCGGTGTCAGGAGATGACTGCGGCACCGTCTGAAGCTGCTCGGCGCGTTTAAAGGCGCTGATCTGTGCTTGCGACGGGTATTGCCGCACAACTTCACCGTTGCTGGACAGGTACTCCAGTATAGCCACGTTCTGCAGGTTATCGACACGGATGTGAGAGGTTGTGAATTCTAGCTGTACGGGCGCGGAAAGCGTGACGGGTACAAAAACAGACGGCCTCTGAGACGACAGTCTCGAAGTATTGTTTTGAACAGAAACTATGTTGACAGCATCGACCATCTTCTATGGCTCCCACCACTTATCTTCATCTTATCATAGCGGCACAAGAAAAATCAAGTAGAAAAATGATATATGGAAGTATTAATACATTATTTACTATTTGTTAATCTATTGTTTACTTGTGGTTACTTGGTGGAATCGTATTTTTTCTAAAATAACGATCAAAAACAGCGGTTTATTATCATATTGTAAAATATCGTCTGTTATTATGAGAGTGTAGAGCAAATTATAAATGGGCAAAATTTGCCTAGTTCGCAAAAATTGATTACTCTGAAAGATGTGGGGTTGGGGGCTTCATTTTTATAGGTGCCCGGATTCCGTTCTTTGACACTGATTCAAAGCAAGGGGATGTTGCGTGGATTCGCTTTTTGAAACATTAAAAAATCTGGGCGCGGGGCGACTCGCGGTGATGTTGCTGACGTTTTTCGGACTGGTGATATTTTTTATTTTTATCGCGGTCCGTTCCAACGCGCCGGGCATGACATTGCTCTACGCCAATTTGTCCACTGCCGACGCGACGGAGATTGCGGCGAAGCTCGACGCGGCCAAAGTGACATACAGGCTGAACACGGATGGCACCCAGATATTGGCGCCCCAGAAAGAAATCGGCCGGGCGCGTATTCTTCTGGCACAGGAAGGCCTGCCGCGCCAGGGCTCCGTCGGCTACGAAATATTCGATCAGAAACAAACGTTCGGCACGACAAGTTTTGTCCAGAACATCAATCAGATCCGCGCCATCGAGGGAGAACTGTCGCGCACGATCGGAACGATAGACTCGATTCGCAGCGCCCGCGTGCATCTGGTCTTGCCGCAGCGCGAACTGTTTAGCAAAGAAAACAGCCCTGCCAGCGCCAGCGTTTTTTTAAACCTGCGTAACAGCGCCGGCATCGGACAGGAGCAGATCCAGGCGATTCAGCATCTCGTCGCCGCTTCCGTGCCAAAGTTGAAAGCGGCCAACGTCGCCATCATCGATCAGAGCGGCGCCTTGCTTGCGCGGGGCGAGGAAGAGGCCGCCGACGGCGCCGCCGCCCGCAGCGGCGAGGACATGCGGCAAAAATACGAAAGGCGCGTCGCCCGCTCAATCGAAGATATGGTGGGGCGGATTGTCGGCTACGGCAAGGTACGCGCGACGGTCGCGGCGGAGATGAATTTTGATGTCGTCAACCGCAACTCCGAATCTTACAATCCCGAAGGGCAGGTTGTGAGATCCACCCAAACGACCAACGAGGAAAGCGCGGATACGTCGGGTGCCAGCAACGACGGGTCGGTATCGGTTGAAAACAATCTGCCGGGACTGCCCGCCGATCCCGCTGCCGCGGCGGGGGCGTCCGATCTGCCGGGCAGCAAAAACAACCGCACGGAAGAAGTCACCACCTATGAAATCAGCAAAACCATCGAGAACATGGTGCGCGCCAGCGGGCAGGTGCAGAAAATTTCTGTTGCCGTGCTGATCGACGGCCGTTATGAAACCGATGCCAAGGCCGTGGCGCCGCCGGAAGCCCCCGCAGACTGGCAGGCACCCAAGCAATATGTGCCGCGCGAGCAGGCTGAGCTGGATAAAATCACCGCCCTTGTTAAATCCGCCGTCGGCTTTGATGAAGGCCGGGGCGACGCGCTTCAGGTCGTGAACATGCAGTTCCTGGAAGAAATCGTGCCGGAAAGCGTCCTGAAAGACGATGGCATGCTGATGGGCTTTCAAAAGACCGACCTGCTGGGCATTGCCGAAACAGTCACGCTCAGCATCGTCGCCATCCTTGTCGTGCTGCTGGTCTTAAGGCCGCTGGCCACCCATATCGTGCAGTCATCCGCCAGAATTGCGCATCAGGCGGGGAGCACGCTGGCGGAAGAAAAAACGCTGCTGACATCCGGCGGCGCTCAGGCGCAATTGTCGGGCCCGGCTGACGGCGGCGAACTCGACAGCATGATTGATATGTCTCAGGTGGAGGGCAAGGTGAAGGCATCCTCCGTTCAGAAAATCAGCGAGCTGGTGACGAACCATCCGGGAGAAACGGTGGCGGTCATTCGTTCATGGATGTCACAGGAGAGTTAAAAAATGCGCGTTCGCGAAGACTACCGTACCCTGAGCGGCACCGAGAAATCGGCCATCCTGCTGCTGTCGCTTGGTGAAGAGCATACGGCGAAGGTGTTCGAACAGCTCGACGAAGATGAAATCATGCAGATTTCGCAGACGATGTCGTCGCTGGGCAAGGTCAGCGCCAACGTGACGGAGCGGCTGTTTGTCGAATTCGCCGAAAGCATGAGTTCGACCAGCTCTCTTGTCGGTTCGCTGGATTCGACCGAACGGCTTCTCGCCCGCGTGCTCGGCAAGGACAAAGTCGATAACATCATGGAAGAAATTCGCGGCCCCGCCGGCCGCACGATGTGGGAGAAGCTGAGCAACGTCAACGAAGACATTCTCGCAAGCTATCTGCAGAAAGAATACCCGCAAACCGTCGCCGTCGTCATCTCGAAGATCACGCCGGAGCACGCGGCAAGGGTATTGGCGATGCTGCCCGAAGGCTTTGCGATGGAAGTGGTCATGCGGATGCTGCGGATGGAGGCTGTGCAGAAAGATGTTCTCGACGACGTCGAGCGCACGCTGCGCACGGAGTTCATGTCCAACCTGGCGCGCACCAACCGCCGCGATTCTCATGAAATCATGGCTGAAATTTTCAACAACCTGGAACGCGCCGTGGAAGGCAAGTTCATGACGTCGCTTGAAGAGCGCAATCCGGATTCCGCCGAAAAAATCCGCAGCCTGATGTTCACCTTCGACGACCTGGCAAGGCTGGATCCGAGCGCGTTGCAGACCATCATTCGCACCGCCGACAAGGAAAAACTTCCGCTGGCGCTGAAGGGCGCTTCTGATGCGATGAAAGACCTGTTCTTCTCCAACATGTCCGAGCGCGCCGCGAAAATGATGAAAGAAGACATCGCCGCCATGGGGCCCGTCCGCCTCAAGGATGTCGAGGAAGCGCAGCAGGGAATCGTCACCGTCACCAAAGACCTTGCCGACCGTGGCGAAATCACCATTCTGACGTCGCAAGACGATGATGAGCTCGTCATATGACGGACGCTAAAAAATTCCTGTTCGACACAAACAACTTCAATGAAGGGCAGGGGAAGGCCCGGGAAATTTACACTGAAGAGCAACTGCTGCTGGCCAAGACCCAAAGCTTCGCGCTGGGCAAGGCCGAGGGCGTGAAAGAAACCCGGCAACAACAGGAAGAACGCCTTGCGGGCCTTCTTCAGCAAGTGCTGGGTCTTGTGGAAAAACTGGCGGCGGCGGAGGATCGCCGTGAAGTGGAAAAATGCGCTGATGCGACGAAGATCGCCATGCGCATTGCGCATAAGCTGCTGCCGCAATTTTCCCTGCGCTATGCTCTGGCTGAAATCGAGCATGTCATTTTGCAAACCGTTGCAGCGCGGAAGGATGAGCCGCGGATTGCCGTTACCGTGCCGACGATCCATATGGAGTCTTTGAAAATCCGCATGGATGCTCTGGCGCTTGAAACAGGGTACGCCGGCCGGGTCATTTTGCTGGCGGAAGACAGCCTTCCGTCCACGGACTGCCGGGTGGAATGGGCGGACGGCGGCGTGGAACGGCTCTACGAGAGGCTTTTTGCGCAGATTGAAAACGAATGCGCCAAAGCGATTGCCAGTCTGAATCAGGAACAACTTTAACAGAGAAAGAAAAAACCATGACACCCAACGATCCAACGCAAAACGTCGAATTCGAAGAAGTGAAACAAAGCGCGACTGTCGAGACGCGCAAGAAGGATATCGACGCGATTTACGATATCCCGGTCCAAATCTCCGCCGTGCTCGGCAAGGCAACCATGCCGGTGAGCCAGCTTTTGAAACTGGGCCGGGGCGCCGTCGTCGATCTGGACCGCAAAGTCGGCGAAGCCATCGACATATACGTGAACAACCGTCTTGTCGCGCGCGGCGAGGTCATTGTCGTCGAAGACCGCCTGGGCGTGACGATGACCGAGATTGTTAAATCAGAACGCTCACAGTAACGCAGGGATAAGATCATGCGCTTGATGATGATCGGCAGCCTGAACGGGCAGATCAGCACCGCCGGTAAAATTGCCATCGGTCGCGGCGCGAAAGTGATGCATACCGAGGATATCGAGCAAGCCATGGGCGCGCTGCGGTCCGGCCGGGGCGCCGACCTGATCATGATGGACGTGAAGCTTGATATCGCGGCGCTGATCCAGCAACTGAAAGCGGAGCGGTTTGTCATCCCCGTCGTTGCCTGCGGCATCAATACCGATGCAGCAAGCGCCGTCAAGGCCATCAAGGCGGGCGCGAAAGAATATATACCGCTGCCGCCCAATGCTGAACTGATCGCCGCCGTTCTTCAGGCGGTGACGGAAGAAAACAACACGATGCTTGCAAGCGACCCTTCGATGAAGTCCGTCCTGCATTTGGCCGACCGGGTGGCGCCTGCCGATGCGACCGTCCTGATCACCGGCGCGTCCGGTACCGGCAAGGAAGTCATGTCGCGCTATATTCACCAAAGAAGCAAGCGCGCCAGGGGGCCTTTTATCTCTCTCAACTGCGCGGCCATTCCCGAAAGCCTGCTGGAATCGGAATTGTTCGGCCACGAAAAAGGCGCCTTTACCGGCGCCGTCGCCCGGCGGATCGGCAAGTTCGAAGAAGCCAACGGCGGCACACTGCTGCTGGATGAAATCAGCGAGATGCATCCGGCGCTGCAGGCCAAGCTGCTCCGCGCCATTCAGGAGCGCGTCATTGACCGCATCGGCGGCACGCAGCCCGTTAAAATTGATATCCGCCTGATCGCCACCAGCAACCGCGACCTCGAAGCCTACGTCAAATCCGGCAACTTCCGCGAAGACTTGTATTTCCGCCTCAATGTCATCAATCTGCAGTTGCCCGCCCTCAGCGAGCGTCCGGCGGATATCGTGCCGCTGGCGCAGATGTTTGCCGATAAATTCAGCGCGCAAAACGGCATCCCGCCCAAGAAAATTTCCGCCGAGGCCGCGCGCACGCTCAAAACGCACAGCTGGCAGGGCAATGTGCGGGAGCTGGAAAACACCATGCACCGCGCCATTCTGATGTCGCAGGAGGGCGAGATCGAGGCGGCTTCCATTCACCTGTCCGGCCAGAAAATCTCTCCTGTCCAGAAAGTGGTTGAAAAAGCCCAGACTGTTTTTGAAAAGGCATCCGTCGAGGAAGAGCCGCATCTGGTCGGGCGCAAGGTTTCCGATGTGGAGCGCGAGCTGATTTTAAACACGCTGGATCACTGCCTCGGCAACCGCACCCATGCGGCGACGATCCTTGGCATTTCAATCCGCACGCTTCGTAACAAGCTGAAAGAATACGGTCAGCAGGAAACGGAGTCCGCGCATGGCTGAACCGGCAGCACCGGCACTCGGCGGGCAGGCGTCGTCGCCTTTCAGGATGAAGGGCGATGTGGCGCTGGCGCTCGGCATCGTCGCCATTCTGGTCGTGCTGATCCTGCCGCTGCCGACGTGGCTGCTGGATATTTCGCTTGCCCTGTCGCTCGCGTTTTCGGTTTTGATCCTGATGACGGTGCTGTTCATTGAAAAACCTCTGGACCTCAGCACGTTTCCGAGCATCCTGCTGATTTCAACGATGATCCGGTTATCGCTCAGCCTGGCCTCCACCCGCTTGATTTTGGCGAATGGCCATGAAGGCAAGGACGCCGCCGGTCACGTTATCGAAGCTTTCGGCGGTTTCGTGATGCAGGATAATTTCGTCATCGGCGTGATCGTGTTTTCGATCCTGACCATCGTCAACTTCGTCGTTATTACCAAGGGCGCGGGGCGTATCGCTGAAGTCGCCGCCAGGTTCAGTCTGGATGCGATGCCCGGCAAACAGATGGCGATTGATGCCGACCTGTCCGCCGGCATCATCAACGAAACCGAAGCCAAGGGCCGCCGTCTGGCGCTGGAGCAGGAAAGCGGATTTTTCGGGGCCATGGACGGTGCTTCCAAATTCGTGCGCGGCGATGCGATCGCCAGCCTGCTGATCGTGTTCATCAACATCATCGGCGGCATGATCATCGGCATGGGGCAAAAGGGTCTTGATTTTTCCAAGGCCGCGGAAACCTATACGCATCTGACCATTGGTGACGGGCTGGTGACGCAGGTGCCGGCGCTGATCGTGTCGGTTGCCGCCGGCCTGCTGGTTTCGAAGGCGGGCATTAAGGGCTCCACCGACAAGGCGCTGTTCTCGCAGTTGAGCAACCATCCGCAGGCGCTGACGCTGAGCGCCGTGTTGATGACCGTGCTGGCGGCCTTGCCGGGCATTCCCGCCTTTCCGTTTTTACTGATGGCGGGCTTATCGGCATTTTTCGCTCATAACGTCAAGCAAACCCGGAAAAAAGCGGGTGCTGTTACTGCAGCTGAAAAAGCCGAGGCCAACAAAGTGCCGGTTGCGGAAGAGCCGATTTCCAAGTCGCTTGCGATCGACACGCTGCGGATCGAGCTTGGCTATGGCCTGCTGCCGCTCGTCAACAGTACAGAAAAAGGCAAGCTGACCGACCAGATCAAGGGGCTTCGTCGCCAGCTTGCCGAGGATATGGGCTTTATTCTCCCTTCCGTCCGTATTCAGGACAATTTGCAATTGCCCGCCACCGCCTATGTCGTCCGCATCAAGGAAATCGAAGCCGGGCGCGGCGATATCCGTCCCGACATGCTGCTCTGCATGAATCCCTCCGGCGACAAGATCGAGCTGCCCGGCGAAGCCACGCGCGAGCCGACGTTTGGCTTGCCCGCCATGTGGATCAGTCCCGATTACCGGGAGGAGGCGCACTTCAAGGGCTATACCGTCGTTGATCCGTCCACCATCGTCACGACCCATGTGACGGAAATCATCAAGGACAATATGTCGGATCTGCTGTCCTATGCCGAAACGCAAAAGCTGCTGGATGAACTGCCGAAGAGCCATCAGAAGCTGGTGGCGGATGTTATCCCCGCCAAGATCACCATCACCAGCCTGCAGCGCGTCCTGCAAAACCTGGTGGGGGAGCGCGTATCGATCCGCGATCTGCCAACCATCCTGGAGGGCGTCGCCGAAGCGACCGGCTTTACCAACAACATCACGCTGATCACCGAACACGCCCGCACGCGCCTGTCGCGGCAGATTTGCGACCAGCATGCCAACAAATCGGGCGTTATGCCGCTGATCACGCTGTCGGCCGACTGGGAACAATCTTTCGCCGAATCCCTGACGGGGACCGGCGAAGAAAAACAACTCGCCATGCCGCCTTCGCGGCTGCAGCAGTTCATCCAGTCCATTCGCGCCACCTATGAAGATCTGGCGATGAAAGGCGAGTCTCCGGCGCTGCTGACCAGCCCTGGCATCCGCCCTTATGTGCGCTCTATCATTGAGCGTTTCCGGCCGCAGACCGTCGTTCTCTCGCAGAATGAAATCCATCCCCGCGCCAAAATCCGCACGCTCGCGCAGATTACATGAGACTGAAAACTTTCCATGCGAAGTCGATGTCCGAAGCGATGCGTCAGGTGCGCAAGACGCTCGGCGAAGACGCGATCATCGTCACCAGCCGCGAAGAAGAGAGCGGGTGGGTCAAGGTGACCGCGGCAGTGGAGCGCCAGGAACTGCCGCATGAACCGGCAGAAAGCTTTATCGAGACGATCACGGATGCATTGATGCGGCATCGTGTTCCTTCTGCCGTCAGTGAAAAAATAATTTCTATCGCCATGACGCTGCCCGGCAAGGATCCGAAAAAGATTTTGGGTCAGGCGCTGCAAAAAACTTTCTCTTTTCACGATGCGCCGCTCAAAAGGAAACAGAAGCCGATCATCCTCGTCGGCCCGCCGGGGGCCGGTAAAACATTGATGGCGGCAAAGCTTGCGGCGCGCGGCGTGATGGATGACAAAAAGATGGTCGTTATTACCACGGATATCGCGCGCGCGGGCGGTATCGAACAGCTTTCCGCCTTTCTGAACATTCTGTCCCTGCCCTTGCTGCAAGCGGAGGATGCGAAGAGCCTGAAAGCCGTGTTGGCGAAAACGAATACCGGCACGCAGGTCATTATCGACACCGGCGGCCTTAATCCGTTCGATCCGCAGGAGATGAAATGTCTTGCCAAGCTGATCAACGTCGAGGATATGGAAGCGGCGCTGGTCTTGCCCGCCGGGGTAGATGCGGAGGAATCGGCGGAAATTGCGCTGACCTTCGAGGTGTTGGGCGTGAAGCGGCTCATTCCCACGCGCCTTGATTTCTCTCGTCATTTCGGTGGAATCTTGAGTGCGGCGGATCGCGCCGGACTTTCTTTTACAGAAGGGAGCCATACGCCGTCCGTCGCCAAAGGGATTTTGCATCTGACGTCCGACGCCCTGGCGGGCCTGTTAATGCCTCATTCACCCAAAAAGAAGTAGAATGTAAGAATGGCAGAAATAACAAAAACAAATAAACCAAAAAAAACCGCCGGTTCGGCAACGGGCCATCTGATCGCTGTCGCGTCGGGCAAGGGCGGCGTCGGCAAGACGTGGTTTTCAATATGTCTCAGCCAGGCGCTGGCGCAGAGCGGAAAAAAAGTTTTATTGTTCGACGGCGATCTGGGGCTGGCGAATATCGACGTGCAGCTGGGCCTGATGGCCAAGCGCGATTTGAATGATGTGATCGACGGCAGCCTCGGCATCGACCGCGTCATCGAACGATGCGAAGACGGCGGGTTTGATGTTGTCGCCGGACGTTCCGGCCATGGCTCCCTTTCCGCCCTGCCGGCGCAGCGCTTGAATGAATTGCTGCAACAGATCCGCTCTGTTGTGCCGAAATATGATGCGGTGATTGTGGATCTTGGCGCCGGTATCGACCGCACGGTGCGTTTCATCGCCGCCGCCGCCGACACCACCATCGTCGTCACGACGGATGAACCGACCGCGCTGACCGATGCCTATGCCTTTATCAAGCTCAGCCACGCCGCCGGGCATGGAGACAATATCCAGGTCGTCATCAATATGTCCGCCAATGTCAAAGAGGGCGAGGGCACTTACAATACACTGCTCAAAGCCTGCAAAAACTTTTTGAAACTGTCGCCGCCGCTGGTCGGTATTATCCGTCAGGACAAACGCGTCAAGGAAGCCATCCGGGCCCAGACGCCTTTTCTGACCCGCTCGCCGAATTCGGAAACGGCGCAAGACGTCGAAAAGATCGCCCGGCGCGTGAACGAAACAATTCTGGCGTAACCTGCCATGGCAGAGATCCCGCCGCTTCCCCCCACTGCGCCAGCGACAACCACGGCACCCGTGGCGCCTGTCGTTCCTGTCACACCAGCACCGCCGCTGACGCTTTTGGAGCTGCTCGTCCTGCGCGCGCCGCCGCACGTCCTGATGCCGCCCGTGCCTGTTCAGGTTGAAGGCCGCGTGATCGCCAGCACCCCGCAGACACAGGAAATCCGCATTCAGACAGCAGCGGGCGAGGTGGCGGTGAAGTCTTCGGTTTCTCTGCCGCTGGAAACTTTGGTTTCGGTTAAAATCTATGCCGATAAACTGCAGACCCTCGCCACTATCGCGGCTCTGCGATCTCCGATTCCAGAGCCGGAAAAATCTGTCCGGCGCGCGGCATCTTTAGGGGTACTGTCCGCGCCGCCGCCGCTTTCATCACCGCCTTCGTTGCCGCCGTTGCGGGAAGGGGTCACGGTCACGGCTCTGCTGTTGCCCGAGGCGAAACCGCCGGTCATCGGACCAACCCGCATCAGTACCGATCCGTCAAACGATCCCGTCCTTTCCCCAGAGGGAGAAAGACGACAGAGCAAAGCCCTTCCGCCTCTCCCGCTGGGAAAGGATCGGGGTGAAGGCACGATCGGCCATGAGGTGAAACTGACGCGGACGGGCATTGCCCCCCCGGCAAGCGCGCTCAACACCCTTTTATCAGTTGTTGAAAGTCTGAAGTCGCGTCCGGCGGATATACTGACGGCGACTGTCGGGCAAGCAGCGCCGCTGCCAAAAAACATGTATCAGATGAATATACTGAAGGTATTTCCTCCGGAAACGCTGCCTGAGCATATAAAAATCGTTTTGGATAAATTGGCGGCGGTGCCGCCGGAAAAACCCCAAGCCTTTCCGCAGCAGGCAAAGGTGGAAGCTGTCACACCAGGCGGATTCCCGATCCTGAAAACTGATACCAGCCATTACGTCCTTAAAGCTCCGGTGAGCATAGCGATTGGCAGCATCGTTCTTTTCGAGGCTTCGCCGATGACGGCTGAAAAACTTCAGTTCGACAAGTCAACCGGCATCCCCGCCGGCCCTTTCAACCCGCTTGCCAGCGCCGCATGGCCGGCATTGGATGAGGCGCTGCGGGTGATGGAGAAATCGGATCCGGCGATGGCACAGGCGCTCCGCAGCACGCTGCCGACGCCGACGCCGCAGCTGGTGCCGACGGCGCTGTTTTTTCTGGCCGCGCTGCGCCTTGGCGCTGTCGATGGCTGGCTTGGCGACAATACGCTGCGGGTCTTGCGCGATGCTGGAAAGAAAGATCTGGCCGAAACCCTTGGCAGCGATTTCACCAAATTATCCCGCCAGTCGAAAGAAGTGCTGGCCGACGAATGGCGCTCTCTATCAATGCCGATTTTGCATGACGAGCAAGTGAGCCAGATGCAGTTCTATGTGCGCCAGCAGCACGACCGGGAAAACAGCGGCAGAGAAGGGGAAAAAAAGCCTGTGACGCGTTTTCTCCTCAATCTGCACCTCAGCCGCATGGGCGAGATGCAGCTGGACGGGTTTATTCAGAAAAAGAACTTTGACATCGTGCTGCGAACGGAAGAAAAACTACCCTTCGACATGCGGCAGGAGCTGATGAAACGCTTCGCGCAGGGGCTGGAGCAGGTGCAGATGCAGGGCGGCATCAGCTTTCAGGCCCGGCATCAGGGGTGGGTCACGGTTGACGCGCCGCATCAGGCGCTGCAGGCGAACATTTGAGTGGACACGCTTTCAGAAGGTTCTAAAATAGGACCATGTTGTTTGCAAAGAAATCAGCTGTTGAAAAGCGCACGCAATTCAGGAAAGACCTTTCTTCGGGGCGGTTGCTGCGTTTTCCGGGCGCGATGAGCCCGCTGACCGCGATGATGATCGAAAAAAAGGGGTTTGATGGCGTTTACATTTCCGGCGCGGTGCTGGCGGCGGATCTGGGCCTGCCGGATATCGGCCTCACCACGCTTTCCGAGGTGGCGGGCAGGGGTCATCAGATTGCCCGCGTGACGGAACTGCCGAGCATCATCGATGCCGACACAGGGTTCGGCGAGCCGATGAACGCGGCGCGCACGATACAAATTCTTGATGAAATGGGCATCGCCGGCTGCCATCTGGAAGACCAGGAAAATCCCAAGCGGTGCGGACATCTTGATAACAAGAGCGTCGTTTCCGCTGCTGACATGGTCAAAAAAGTGCAGGCGGCCGCAAAAGCCAGGCGCGACAGTAATTTCACCCTGATCGCGCGCACGGATTCCCGCGCTGCCGAAGGTCTGGATAAATGCATCGACCGCGCCAAAGCCTATATAGACGCTGGCGCCGACATCATTTTTCCCGAAGCGTTGCAAGATGAAAAAGAATTCGAAGCGATGCGCAAGGCTGTGAAAGCGCCGCTGCTGGCCAATATGACCGAGTTTGGAAAATCAAAACTGTTGACGGCAAAGCAACTGGAAGCCCTTGGTTATAACATTGTTATTTATCCGGTAACGACGCTGCGCATTGCCATGGGCGCGATCGATCGGGGCCTTGATACGATAAAAACGGAAGGCACGCAGGAAAGCCTGCTGGGCGAGATGCAGCACAGAAAAGATCTGTATGCACTGATACGGTACGAAGAATATAACCAGTTCGACCAGGGCATTTTTAATTTTAAACTGTGACGTCCAGATTGCTTCCCCGGGAAGAGAGCGGCGCGGACTGGATAGACTGCTGGATAATGTTGACCAGCGCCTGTTCGGTCTGGGCCTTGTTTTTTATCATCGAGAGAGCGACGTTGGCTTGTTGCAGGCCACTGGCGGCGATGTCCATTGATATCCCTCAAAAAATTAACCCGGTCTTTTCATCATAATAGATATTGCTTAAAAAAGATTTAAAGGGCTAATATCGTGCGAGGAGCGCACATGACAGAACCGCACATCGCCAAAGGACTTTCCGGGGTTTATTCCGATACCACGCATATTTCGACGGTCGTGGATGAGACGAACTCGCTGATCTATCATGGCTACCCGGTGCAGGAGCTGGCCGAGCGTTGCTGCTTCGAAGAGGTCGCCTATCTGCTGTGGCAGGGCGAACTGCCGACAGCGGAGCAGTTGAAGGAATTCCAGCAGGAGGAGCAGAGTCAGCGCCAGATTTCTCCCAAGCTTTTAACGGTGCTCAGGCAGTGCCGTGCCGAGGCGCACCCGATGGATATATTGCGGACGGCGGTGAGTTTTATGGGGGTGGAAGATCCGTCATGGCCAGATTTGTCGCCTGCCGCGAATTTGAAAAAATCCGTCAGGATGCTGGCGCAGATCCCGACGATCATCGCCGCCGACTTCCGTTTGCGCACGGGGCAGGAGCCGATTGCACCGCGCCGTGACCTCAGTATCGCGGAAAATTTTTTCTACATGTATTTCGGCGCCGTGCCGCAAAAAGAAATCGTGAAATGCTTTGATGCCTCGCTGACTTTTTACGCCGAGCACGGCTTTAACGCTTCAACCTTTACAGCGCGGACGATTACATCGTCCCTGTCTGATATTTATTCTGCGGTTACCGGCGCCATCGGCTCATTGAAAGGCCCCCTGCACGGCGGCGCGAATGAGGCCGTCATGCACATGCTGCTCGATATCGCCGATCCCGGGGAAGCGCAGGCGTGGATTGATGAAGCCCTGTCGGGAAAGAAAAAACTGGTGATGGGCTTTGGCCATCGCGTCTATAAAAACGGCGACAGCCGCGTGCCTTACATGACCAAGGTATTCCATGAAATGGCCAGGATCAAAAACGGCCAGAAGTGGGTGGAGATCGAAAATATTCTTGCCAAGACGATGCTGGAGAAAAAGAACATCCATCCGAACCTCGACTATCCGGTCGGCCCTGCTTATTACATGATGGGCTTTGATATTCCGATTTTTACGCCGATTTTCGTCATGAGCCGCATCACCGGCTGGACCGCGCATATCATCGAGCAGCTGAAAGACAACAAAATCATGCGCCCGCTCAGCGTCTATAACGGCACGCCGCAGCGCGTCGTTGACCCGATTGCAAAACGCAAAGCGGCGCACGCCGCATAATGTTTCCTTTTGAATATCTTCGGCAGCAAGGTTGGTAGCGAGGGAGGGATTTGAACCCCCGACAAAAGGATTATGATTCCTCTGCTCTACCCCTGAGCTACCCCGCCACGTCGGCCTGTTTATGCCTTTTTTATATGATATCTGTCAAGTGTTTATCACTCGCGCATGTCGCGCTGGGTGCGTTCCCGGCGTTCGTGGCGTTCCTGCGCTTCGATCCCGAGCGTTGCGATGGGCCGCGCTTCGAGCCGGGCGACGGAGATGGGTTCGCCAGTTTCTTCGCAATAGCCGTAGGTACCCTCGCCGATTTTTTCGAGCGTGGCATTGATCTTGGAAATGAGCTTGCGCTCGCGGTCGCGGGTGCGCAGTTCCAGGGCGTGATCCGTTTCGGCGGAGGCGCGGTCGGCGATATCGGGCTTTTGCAGATTGTCTTCCTGCATTTCCTTGATCGTCTCCGTCGATTCAACCAGCAGCTCAGCGCGCCAGCGCATCAGTTTCTGGCGGAAATATTCCAGCATGACCGGGTTCATGAACTTTTCTTTTTCCGACGGCTTATAATCCGGCGGCAAGATGGTCAATGTCGATTCCAAGGCCATACTCATGACTGTTTCCCTAAAGGAGTGAACAAACAAATAGAAGTTGGTCATTATAGTGTAGCAGGAAAAAATTCACAACCACCCTCTTGTTTTTACATATTAATACGCCGTCCGGCTTTTTTCGACTGGTTTGTTGTTGTCGATTTTCAAAGCAATCGACAGGTAGTTGGCCATGTCGCGGAAGGCGATCGTGCCGAGCAGACGGCCATTTTGCGCCACCAGCAACTGTTCCAGGCCCTTTCGCTGCATCAGGTCGAGGGCATCCGCCGCAGAGGAATCTGGCGGGATGACAGTCGTTTCAGTGACAGATTCCATCACGCTTGCCACATGCAGCCAGGGCCATTTGTCGCGGTCGAGCGACAGGACGGATTGCAGGCTGACGACGCCGACCAGCATTCCCTTGTCGATGACCGGAAAATTTTTCTGATAGTGCCTGGCCGTGTAAAGCGCGACCAATTCGGTGATCGTCAGGTCGGGCGATACGGTGTCGATGTTGTTATTCATGAACCGCGATACTTTTTCGGAGCCGAGCAGGGAGCGCGATTCCATCTGGCGCACGGCGTAAGCGCCGGAGGCGTGCACAAAGAAACCCAGCAGACCGCTCCACATGCCGGCAATCATATCGTTGTGGATAACGATTTTATAACAGGCCCAGCCCATCAGCCCGTAGGCGAAAACGGATCCGCATTCCGAAGCGATGCGGGTCGCCATCACCAGGTTGTTCTTGCCGTGCCAGATCAGGGCGCGCAACGCGCGGCCGCCGTCCAGCGGAAAGGCCGGCACCATGTTGAATACCGCAATGAACATGTTGAGATCACCCAGGTAATCGAGCACGGAGGCGACTGCGCCGGCGCTGACAGCGCTTGCGTAAAGAGTGGCCACCGCCCAGAAAAACAGCGAGAGCAACGCGCTCATGATGGGGCCGGCGATGGCCATGAAAAACTCGCCCTTGGGATGGCTTGGCTCTCCCTTCATCTCCGCGACGCCGCCGAAAATAAGCAATGTGATGCTGGCAATTGGCATATGGTAGTATTCGGCAATCACGGCGTGCGCCACTTCATGGGCGATAATGGAAAAAAGGACGCCCGCGACCGTCGCGAGCCCCATCCACTGGTAGATATCCCCCGACTGGCCGGGCAGCAGGTGAGGGTAGACGTTATGAGACATTGTCCAGCTGATCAGAACCGCCAGAAAAAACCAGCTGGCGTCGGCCTTGACCTTGAAGCCGAAGAAATGAAAAAGCGTGACGCGCTTTAAAGACACTGGCAAGTCTCCTTCCGGTTGACTATGATAATCATACGGATGAAATCATACAAAAAACAGATGAAAATGCAAAAATTGCCGATGGCTGTTCTTCTGGCGGTCTGCCTGTTATCGCTGACGTCCTGCGGAATTGATATAGGCCAAAACGACGGGCAGCCAACGGTCAAGGTGTCGGAAATGACGGCGCCGGTCGAGATGGCGGCGCCCGCCGCGCGGGAGCCGCAGAAGCCCGCGCTTTATTGCAGGATCGGCCAGGGGGAGGCGCTGTTCGGGCGGGCCTGGCATAATTTTCAGAGTGCTGCGTTTGCCTTGCGCCAGGGTGAGTCTCTTGATGTCAGCATCTTTCGCCGGCGCGGCACGGAAACAATAACGATTCAGGCATTTTTCGACGATGGCGGACAAAAATTTGTTTTCTGCCCGCGGGTTGCGGGGGATCCCGACCGGAATATTTTATGCGCCAGCCTTTATACGTTGCAGGAAGATTTGCAGCTCGGCATCAAGCGGACGTTCGATATTCCCAATGCGATCCGGGGCGGAGAAATAAGCTGCGCTTACGATACGTCGAACTTGAAACCGCTCGCAGCCCCTTAAATACAGATAAAAAAGAAAGTGACCCTGAAAATGGCCAAAACGACTCTTTCGACCAAAGAAATGCTGGCCAGGCTGGTCAGCTTCGACACGACCAGCTGCCATTCCAATCTCGCGCTCATTCACTGGGTGCAGGATTACTTGGGTGAATACGGCGTCAGGTCGGAACTCATTTACGATGCGACAAAAAACAAAGCCAACCTGCATGCGGTCGTGGGGCCTGAAGACCGCGCCGGCGTTGTGCTTTCCGGCCATACCGATGTGGTGCCGGTCGAAGGTCAGGCGTGGGACAGTGATCCTTTTCAACTGCGCGAGCATGATGGCCGGCTCTATGCGCGCGGCACATGCGACATGAAGGGGTTTATTGCCGTCGCGCTCGCAAAGCTGCCGGAGATGGTGAAAAAACCGCTCGCCTCGCCCATCCATTTTGCGCTGTCGTATGACGAGGAACTGGGCTGTCTTGGCGCGCATGATCTGGTCAAGCGCCTGGCCGGCCTGCCTGTCAGGCCGAAACTGTGCGTGGTGGGGGAGCCGACGAGCATGAAAGCGATCACCGGTCACAAGGGTATCTGCGATTTCGACTGCACGGTGCATGGCAAGGAATCGCATTCTTCCCTGGCGCCTTACGCCGTGAACGCTGTCGAGAATGCGGCGGAACTTGTCGCCTATATCAAATCCGTCGCCAGGCGCATGGCCAGCGAAGGCCCTTTCAACAAGCAGTTCGACCCCCCTTTCACCACCGTCCATACCGGCATGATCAAGGGCGGCACGGCGCTGAACATCGTGCCGAATCTCTGTGAGTTTTCCTTTGAAATCCGCAATATACCGGAAGTGAACCCGGAAACGCTGGTCGAGGAAATCCGCCAATACGCTTTCAAGACGCTGGAGCCGCGCATGAAGGATATCGATCCCAAGACCGGTTTTTCCTTCAAGCCGTCGGCCCGCGTACATGCCTTTGATATCGCCAATGACGACCCGGCGGTGGATTTTGTGCTCTCGCTTTCAGGATCCAACGCGACGGAGAAAGTCAGCTTCGCGACCGAAGCCGGGCTTTTTCAGCAACGCGGCATCCCCACCGTCGTTTGCGGCCCCGGCAGCATCGCGCAAGCGCACAAGCCCAACGAATTCGTGGCCGTCGATCAGCTGACAAAATGCGAAAACTTCATGGATCGGCTGCTGGAGAAATTACGGGCGGCGTGACGGTTTCTTTGCGGGCGTCGGCCCTGTTTTTGGTTTGACAGGTTTGGTGCTGGAAGCGAAATGTTCGCTGACGACTTGAAACAGAGATTGCTGATCCTTGTGTAAAAGATTGCATTTTCCCTGGGCGACGTCTTCTAATGTAAACACTGAAACGCTGCTGACCTCAGGCAGTCCGGAATCGCCATTGATGGTTTGCAGAGCAGCAGCAGTTTTGTAGGCGGGGTCCTGACCAAGTTTTTTAACATGGTTTTTGACGATCAAAATTTCAGCCGCTGTCAAATCCAGCATCAACCCGATCACCAGACGCGTTTCACCCCAGGGCAGGCTCAGGGTTTTCGTGTCCATGGGTTTCAGGCGGGCAGGATCGACTTTCAGCAAAGGTGAGCCGTCAATGCTTTTTAGTTCTTCTTCAATTTCACGTGCAGCGCCGGTTCTGGCATCTTCGGGGGCCTTTGATGCGGCGACCAAGCTGCTTCCCGGTGTTCGGGTGAGGTTGATAAATCCGCCTGGAATCATATAGGAAGGCGGCACCGCTGCCGTACTTCCTGGTTTCTTGTAATGATCACCTGTCTCCCCCAGCACAACTTTTCGAATGCCGTTTTCCTCAAAAGTCAGCACGACACCGCTTCCGACTGTTGCTTTCTGCACTTCTTCGATAACGGGCGTATCCAGCGTTGTCCAAGGCGGCATATCAGGCCAGGATTGGCGCACGATCTCCCGCAGGGCGTTCTTCAGCGCTTGCCCCTGCAAATTTGATTGCTGGAGGATATCGGCTATTTTTTTAGGAACGTCCGTCATGGTGCTGCCTTCGAAGGGGGTAGGTTTTGACGCTACAATGTCTATGTTAAAGAGTCAACGTAAACGCAAGAAATAAAACACCTGACACCGGCCGGCTTTTACGCGCCGTGTAGCGGGTCTTTGGTGATTTTCAGCAGGGCGGGTGGTTTTTCCTGAGGAACGGGCTTGGGTTTTTTCCTGGTTTTTTTCTCCACGAACGCCATCATTTCTTTCATTTGTTCTTTTAGCTCCGCCACGGTTTTTTCCAGTTCGGCCACATGTGCCGGAAGGTCTTCGGGTTTTATTTTCCGGCCTTCTTTTTCGGCCTTTTCAAGGTGCACCATAAGGTCGATATAGCCCTTTGTAAAAGCCACATCCCGCGGGGTTTTTCCGTCATGGTTTTTAAGCAGCGGATCCGCCCCCAATTCCAGGAGAAGAAATACAAGAGGGGGATGGTTCTGCAACACTGCCAAATGCAGCGCGCTGCCGCCGGTTTTATCTCGGTCGTTGATTTTATCGCCAAGCCCCATACGCGTTTTTACCTGGCTTGCGGAGCCGTCGTAGGCTGCTTTCATCAGCAGGGTCCATCCCATATCCAATTCAACCGTCATAGCCATAATTTTAACGAAAACTGGTTAAAAATTTGTTAAAAAATCAAAAAACCGACCCATTGCATTCTCCCCAAGAGCATGACAAGATCTTGAAAAACAGGGTTAAAAAAACTTCCGGAAGGACGGTCATCTATGTTTGAACAATACAAATGGCAAGCGGTCAGCGGGGCTCAGATGGACCCCTTCCTTAAAATGGTCAACCCCATTCAGGGAAAATACAACGCGTCGCCGTCTTCGGCGACTGTGATGTGGGCGCAGTTGCCGTTTTATAATACCATCGCGCTCGTCAAGGTGGATGATACGGCCTGGCCGCCCAAGACCGGTCCTTTCTGGTTTCTGGCAAAACAGGGGCGGATGTTTTTGCTCGATGGCTCCAGCGCGCCCATTCATGATGCCAACGAAGCCGATCCGATTACTGTCAGCGAACTCAATGCGCTCGAATACCTGCGGTTTTTCTGCTACTTCGTGCATGGCGACGAAGGCCCGTTCCTGATCGTCGAAGGCATCGACCATCCGGCGCTGGATCAATCAAAGCTCGACGACGCGACGCGTAAAGTGATCGAAGGCGCCATCCGCCCTGCCGCTTTCGAAGGCAAGACGGAGGAAGGCAATCTTGAAGCCTCCGCCATGGTTCTCTACGGCAATGCCTTGTTTTCCGCGCGTTTTTCGATGTCGCAAAACGGCATGATCGAAATGATCGACGACGAACCCGTGGCCGCCGACTTGCCGGTCAAAAAAGTGAAGCCGAATTACTGATTCCAGATCAATCAGATTTTTTGACGCGCCGCTGATTTTTTTCTTTCGCGGAGCGATGTCAGCAGCGCATCGATGCTGCCCCCGTTGCGCTGGATGACGGCGGAGAAGTCCGAGCGCTGAGTGACGCTCATGCTGACGCCTTCGACCACGACATCCACGATCCTGAGCATGCCTTCGTTGTTACGCACCCGCCATTCGAGGTTGACGGGAGGTCCGTCTTTTTGCAGCACCTGGCTTGCAACGATAAAATCTTTTTCACCGGAGGAGACCGAGCCGTCGACTTTCAGCTGCTGGCCGGAATAATCCTCAAACCGCGTGGTATAGGTCTGAACGATCATATCTTCGAAAAGGTTCATGTATTCCATACGCTGCGTTTCGGAGGCCGACTTCCAGTGCGTGCCGAGGGCAAATTTCCCGATCGTGCGGATATCGAAGTTGTTTTGTAGAATTTCGCGCACGCGTTTTTCGCGCGTTGTGCGGCTGACGTTTTTGGCGGTGAGGGACATGAGGGCGGTATCGCCCAGTTTCTGCACGAACACGGCGGGCTGGCTTTGCGACGCGCCGGCACGCTCCGCCGATTCAGAAGCGGCCACGGCAGAAAAGGCGACAGCCAGAAACAGGATCGTGGTGAAAAGAGATATAAAAATTCTCATGTCTCTGGGCTTGCCTTTTCTTTTTGGTTATTGAGCGTCGTCATAGCTTGGCGCCTGCGGGGTCGCGCCCGGTTTTCCGTTGCGGATGAGCACCTGGCGCTGCTGTCCGTAAGCGCTGCGGGCAGCGGCGTAGTAATCAAGACTGTTCCGGCGCAGATCGTCTACGGCGGTGATGATGCGCGAACGCGTATCAATGCCCTTGACCGCACCGACCGTATAATAAATCCATTCGTTGTCGGTGTTAGACGAGACAATACGGACCGGATCGGCGAAAGAATCCGCGACAAGGCCCGCCGTGTCGCGCAGCGAAGACGGCCCCAGGATCGGCAGAACGAGGTAGAAGCCATCGCCGACTCCCCACACCGCGAGGGTCTGCCCGAAATCCTCATCCTGATAGGTCAGGCCCTGCGCCTTGGCGACATCGACCAGGCCGGCGATACCGACAGTGCTGTTGATCAGGAAGCGCGCGGCGGTTATGCCGGCATCCCCGACCTGGCCCTGGAGAATGTTATTGGCGAAAATGACGGGGGACTGCAGGTTGCGGACGAAGCTTTGGATCGCATCGCGGACGAAAGAGGGCAGCACCGCCTTATAGCCCTTGGCGACAGGTTCTATCAAAAGCCTGTCAACGACATCGTTAAAGCCAAAGATAAAACGGTTGACGGGTTCGATGGGGTCAGCTATTTCGTGCGCGCCGGCGGCGACGTTGGGCTGTTGCGCTTTTGCGCAGGCACCGAGCAGGAGTGACACGCAGGCGACGGTCAGGAAAAGATTTAAGATAGACTTAAACATGCAATCACCAGATTCCTTATCTTGAATATACTGTAACCTTTTTGAATTACTCAATCGTTAATCTTTAATTTGTTTCTTAGCCGTCTTCCAGATGCAAAAGCGCCGTCCCCCCTAGAAGCAAGCCGATAAGTGCCGGACTCCATGCTGCCAAATGAGCAGGTATTTTTTGAGAAATACCGAATGCCTGCAGTATCTGTTCCATGAAGAATATAAAGAATCCCGCCGCAATGCCAAGCACAATCAGCGAAGCGACCCCCCCTGATCTTGGCGGGCGGAGTGAAAAGGTGGCGGCGAGGAAAATCAGGGCGACGAAAAGGAGGGGTTGTGCCAGCAGCGCATGAAAGTGGATATACAGCCGGGTTGCGGGGAATCCCGTTTCCTCCATGACATGAATATATTCGGGTATGTTCCAGAAAGAGATGGTATCGGGGTCGGCGAAGGATTCTTCGATCTTCCGCGACGTCAGTTCGGTGGGGAGTTTGTAAATTTCAGTGCGCTGCGCGCCGCCCTTGTCGCTGAAAAGAGGCTGCAGAATTTCCCAATAGCCGTCTTTTAGGTGAGTGACAGGGCTGTCGATTCGGCGGAGGAAGTTATTATCATTGTCAAAAAAGAGAATAGTCACCTTATTGAGCTGCCAGTCTTTCTGAATAAAATTTTCAGAATGGATGAGGGCATAGCCTCCAGGCGCGGACCCGGCGCCTGAATTGACATGCGCGGACCCGGCGCCTGAATTGACATGCGCGGACCCGGCTTCTGAATGATCAAACGGCTGACGCAGCCAGATGCCGGTTTTTGAAACGGTGACCAAGTTAGTCTTGTTCTGAAAATGGACCCTGTCGAGGCGCTGATGCTTGCTTAGGAAAGTGGAGGCAATGGGGTTGAGCACGGTGGTGGACAGGAAACCGATCGCCAGGGCGCAGATCACCAGGGGGCTGAGGAACTGCCAGACGGAGAGTCCGGCAGAGCGGATCACGACCAGTTCGCTCGTCCGGTTGAGTTTCCAGCAGGTGTAAATCGCGGCGAATAAAACGGCCACCGGCAGGAGGCGCTCCCCCAGCCAGGGCAGTTTCATGAACGACATCGACAAGATCAAACCAAAGGGGATCTGCGCCATGCTGGCGGTGCGCCGCAGGGATTCAACGGTATCGAAGATCAACAGGATGCCCAGCAGTATGAGCGTCAGGATGGCGAAGTGAACCAGAAACTGCCGGCTGATATAACGGAACAACGTGGAAGAGGCGGTGATCATGCGGAAAGCGCCCCCATGTGACGGTTGATATAGGCATTCCAGCGCCGGATGAGCGACATCAGTTTTTGCTCGCCGGTGAGATGCAGGAAGTAAACGCCGAAAAGGACCGGCAAGAAAGTGTTGAGGTGAACCAAAAACACCGCGCCCAGGTATTTTTTGGACAGGTTGACAAAAACCAGATTAAGGGTTTGCAGCAGCACGACCAGCACCGCCCCCAGCAAGACCTTTTTATGCTGGCCCCGGCGGTTAAACGGGCCGAGCAGCACGGATGCCAGCGCCGTCATGGTGAAGCCCAGCGCGTTCCAGGGCGTCACAAGACGATCGTTGGCCTCGGCCAGGAAAAGCTCGCGGTTGGCGCGGTCGCGCTGATTACGGATGTCAGGATTAAAAAGCTCCGGCAGGGTGCGCTCGCCGGCGCCGCGCCAATGCGCTTGTTCCGCGCCCTGTAATCCGCTGATCTCGATGGTATAGCGGGAAAAATACAGCTTGGAAAGCGCGCCGGCTTTTATATCCATCTGCTGCCGCATGCCCTCGATCACCACGATATTGGGGATATCGCCATCCATCTCGACGCGCCCTTTTTTGGCGAGGATGGTCACTGGCGGTTTTTCTTTGTCGCGGGTGTCGTGAATGACCAGCCCGATCATATCGCCGTTTTCTTTTCGCTCCCGCAGGTAAATCGTCAGGTTGTTGCCGAAGGTATTAAAAATCCCTTCGCGCAGCAGGAAGGCCGAGTATTGCGTTCTGACCTCCTGCCGCAGCAGCTGGATCTTGCCCGCACAGGCAGGCGTCACCCAGGTGCTCAGCAGCAAGACCAGCAGACTGGTGATGATCGCCAGCAGCATCGCCGGGCGGCCGAGCGCGTATTGATCCACGCCGCTGGCGCGCAGCACGATCAGTTCATTATCCATAATTAATTTATTATAACTGAATAAAACGGCCACCACCAAAGATAAAGGCAGAATAATTTCCAGAAATTTTGGTAAAGTTAAAACGACAAGCCTTATGAATAGACTGGGCGGTGCATCAGAAATCGCCACCAGCTCTAAAAGTTTCAGGGACTGCGTCAGCAAAATCACCAGCGTCAATGTCAGCGCGACAAAGACCGTCGCGTTGAACAAGTTTTTAAATAGATAGCGTGTGACCAACATGTTATCACTTTATATTCTCCGGCATAAAAAAGAAAGATTCGCCATGAAAATCAGCTTTGAGAAGAAATCCAGCCATAAACCAGGCGCTTACGTCGTTTTTGCGACCGAGGGCGCGGCACTGACGGAACCTGCCGCGGCTTTGGATAAAAAGAGCGGCGGTGCTATTCAACGGGCGATGAAGGCCGAAGAATTTCAGGGAAAGAAAGGCAAGATTCTGGTGATTCCGGGACCGGAAGGCGTATCCGCGGCCCATATTCTGGTGGTGGGGCTTGAAAAACTCAAGGACTTAACATTACAGGATTTTGAAAAAATTGGCAGCAGCCTTGTTCCCGTTTTAAATGGCGCCAAAGCTGTTTCGGCGCAAATTCTTTTTTCGACGGGCATCAAACATCTGGGCGCGGAAGCGGCAGCGAGCAGCCTTGCCACCGGCATGCTGCTGAACAGTTATCGTTTTGATAAATACCGGACGAAAGAACCGAAAGAAAAAAAGCCGACGCTCACGTCCGTCGCGGTGATGTTGGATGCGGATGCCGCAGCCCGCAGGCAATTCGACGCCAGCCGCAAGCTGGCAGACGCCGTGTTCCTGACGCGTGATCTTGTGTCGGAAGCGCCAAACGTGCTTTATCCCGCAAGCTTCGCCGATATTATCCGGCGTGAGTTGACGCCGCTTGGCGTTGAAGTGAAGGTGTTGCACAGAAAAGATATTCTGAAACTCGGCATGGGCGCGCTGGCCTCCGTCGGTCAGGGCAGCGCGCAGGAAGAAAAACTGGTGACGATGCATTACAAGGGGGGCAGCAAAAACCAGAAAAACATCGCTTTCGTCGGCAAGGGCGTGACCTTCGATACCGGCGGTATTTCTTTAAAGCCCGGCCCCAACATGGGCGACATGAAATGGGATATGGCGGGTGCCGCCGCCGTCACCGGCCTGATGAAAATGCTGGCCGGGCGGCAGGCGAAGGCGAACGTGGTCGGCGTGGTGGCGCTGGCGGAAAATATGCCGTCAGGCACGGCCAGCCGGCCCGGCGATATTGTCACGACCATGTCGGGCCAGACTGTCGAAATTCTCAATACCGATGCCGAAGGCCGCATGATTTTGTGCGATGCGCTATGGTACTGTCAGGAAAAATTCAAGCCGACGCAGATCGTGGACCTTGCCACGCTGACGGGCGCGGTGATCGTGGCGCTCGGCCATGAATACGGGGCGGTTTTTGCCAACGACGACAAGCTTTCTCAACACCTGATCGACGCGGGGAAAGAGGTTGGCGAGTTGCTCTGGCCGATGCCGTTGCATGATGCATGGGATAAGGACATCGATTCACCTGCCGCTGACATGAAGAATATCGGCAGCGGCGGCGCCGGCAGCGCCATCGGCGCGCATTTCCTGAAACGCTTTATTCAGAAGGGCGTCGCCTGGGCGCATCTGGATATTGCCGGCATGGCCTGGTCGGCCAAAGACCGCCCCAGCGTGCCGAAGGGCGCCACCGCTTTCGGCGTGCGGCTGCTGGATCGCTTTGTGGCGGAGCATTGCGAATAGGGTCAGGCTACTTGTTAAATCCGTGGAGCGTCTTGCAGGCTTGGGAAAGATACTGCGCCATTTCTTTATATTTTTTTAGCCCTGTGGGTGTTAAGGCCGTGACTGAAATTGAAGAGATGCTCGTCTCAAAATTCTCGCGGTACATTTGCGAGACTGTTTCGAGATCGTAGTCGTACAATCTTGATTCTTTACGGTACACGATTGCTTCCCGAATCTGGCATACTTGAGATGGATCTACTTGGACAATCTCAGCTGTCGCCGGGACGATGGCTGCGTCTAAGGCACTGACCAGAGCGACGCCGAGCACGGCAGCGTTAAATATCTTTCCTAGTGTCATTATTTTCTTTCCGTTTTTAAAGTGTCTATAAACACGGGAGCTGTATCCGATTCTTTGTACTATGTCAACAATCGGCCGGTCGAAGGTTTTTTTCCAGCAGCTCGGTTTCGCCGCGCAGGGTGATTTTAAAGCGTCCGGTATAGAGCTTGTGTTCTTCATGGAACGAACACGTGCAGATAAAATCGGCGCCGGACATTTCTATTGCGACGGGCCTGTCTTCGACGATGCCACGACGGTTCTCACCCTCCTTGCCGAAAAAAAGCCGGAATTTCAGGTAAGCGGGAAGCAGCGCCTCTGTCAGGCGCAGTCCGGCGTGAAAATTGAGGTGATGGATATTGGCGACGCTGCCGTCGAGCGCGATTATTTCCTGGCCCGGTAGTTTGACGTACCAGAGGTAATCGCCGGACTCGCGCCAGCCCCTGTCGCGGCAGCGGATCAATAGGCCGCCTTGGTAAAAAGGCAGCGGCAGCGTATCCACGGCGGCGCTTTCGGGTTGAAAGCGCTGGCAGGGTTCAAGAGCGTGGATTTGTCTCAGAATATCCGTTTTTGCTTCCAGCCCGGCGACGATCCAGGTCATTTAATTGGCGGCGAGCGCCGTGGCGCGGCCGAGGGCATTGAATTTTTCCTGCGCCTGAGCGAGAACGCGCTGGAACGATTGCAGCTCCTTGCCTTTCAGCGCGCGGCCCGTCGGCAGTTTGATGGAAGCGGGGTTCGCCTGTTTATTGTTGACGACGACTTCATAATGGAGATGCGGGCCGGTGGAGCGCCCTGTGGTGCCGACGTAGCCGATAATCTGGCCCTGTTTTACGCGACTGCCGGAACGCAAGCCGGATTTAAACCCTTTCATATGGGCATAGGCCGTTTCAAGCCCCGCCCGGTGGCGGATGCGGATGTAGTTGCCGTAGCTGCTGAAAGGGCCGATCTTTGCAACGGTGCCGTCGCCTGCCGCGTAAATCGGTGTGCCGCGCGGTGCCGCGAAATCAATGCCCTTGTGCATTTTGCTGTAACCCAGAACCGGGTGTCGCCGCATGCCGTAACCGGAAGAAAGCCGGGCGCCGTCGATCGGCGTTTTCATCAGTGGTTTTTTTACCGAGCGGCCTTTGTCGTCGTAATAATCGGCCACGCCTTTTGCATCTTCAAAGCGGGTGAAGGGCATGTTGTTGCCGCCGAGCGCCAGTTTTGCATAGAGAATATCGCTTTTGCCGGGCACTATTTTGCCGTCTTCGGTTTTATATTCCTCGTACATGACCTCGAACATGTCGCCGGCATGCACTTCACGCTGGAAATCGACGTTCCACGAATACATCTTGATCAGGTCGAGGATAAGGGCATCCGGCATCCCGGCGCTTTTGGCATCAACGTAGAGAGAATTGCTGATGGTGCCCTTGAATGCCTTGAGCGTGCGGTGCAGGTTTTTTTCCGCTTTCGTGGCGGTATAGCGGCCGTCATCGCCCCGGTCGATGGTGACGATGTTGGCGATATCTTTTTCAATGCGTATACCGCTGAATTTCGGGTCGGCGATCGCCGGATCTTTGTGAAAAAAGACCGTGATTTCGCGCCCTGGGTTGAGGTCGCGGGGGTCATAGACTTTGCGCAGGGCCTGGACGACCTGATAGGCATCTTGCTGCGAAACAGCCGCCTTTTTAACCAGCAGGTTCATCAGCGTATCGCCTTTGCCGACAACGACTTTCCTTTCGGAAGAGCGCGGCTCAGATTCGATTTCCAGTATGCCGGAAATATCTTTTGAAATCTGGCTGGCGATATTTTCCCGCAGGGGCGTTGGCAGTGGCGGCCCTTCCGGCGCGCGTTGCTCGATGATATTCGGTTGCGGCGCGATAAAAGCAGTTTTAACCGGTAATGGCGCGGATACAATCGCTCCGTCTTCTTTGAAGGAAAAAAACAAAACGCCGTAAACAGCCAGGAAGCTGACGGCGACAGTTTTGATCTGGCTTACCGCATGACGATGGCGCCAGAGAAAATGTTTCCAGGAGGTGCGAAGTTCTATCAAAGCGTATCAACCTTTTATCGTTCACTTGATATTTAATAATAACTGAAAGTCACAGGTGCCGCAAAGGTAAAGAGGGGATAAGTTTCATAATATCTTTTATTGTCTGGACGTACGTATTTAATGGTGTAGGATGCGCAGATATGAACAATGAGAGAAGCAGTATGATATCCCCCGATTCTTTGATGAAAGGCAAGCGCGGCCTGATTATGGGCGTGGCGAATGAACGGTCGATTGCCTGGGGCATCGCCGAGCAGGTGCATCGTCATGGCGCGGAATTGGCTTTCACGTTTCAGGGGGATGCGCTTGAAAAACGCGTTCGGCCTTTGGCGGATTCAGTCGGTTCAAAAATCATTGTGCCTTGCGATGTGACCGATGCGAAAAGCATCGATCATGTTTTTGCGGCGATTGAAAAAGAGTGGGGCGGTCTGGATTTTCTTGTCCATGCCATCGCTTATTCCGACAAGAATGAGCTGAACGGCATGTATCTCGATACCACCCGCGATAACTTTCTGAAGACAATGGATATTTCGGTTTACTCTTTCACCGCCGTCGCGCAACGTGCCGTGCCGTTGATGAAAAACGGCGGCAGCCTGATCACCATGACCTATCATGGCGCGGAGCGCGTGATGCCGCATTACAATGTCATGGGCGTTGCCAAGGCGGCGCTGGAGGCCTCCGTGCGTTATCTGGCGAGTGACGTTGGTAAAAATAATATCCGCGTTAACGCGATTAGCGCAGGCCCGATCAAGACGCTTGCCGCCAGCGGCATCGGCGACTTCCGGTACATCCTGAAATGGAACGAACTGAATTCTCCGCTGCGCCGCAACGTGACCACGCAGGAAGTCGGCGGGGCGGGGCTGTTTTTGCTCAGCGATCTCGGGTCCGGCGTCACCGGTGAAATTCTTTATGTTGATTCAGGGTATAACACCACCGGCATGGTCTGCGTCGATTCAGCAAAGCAGACGGCGGAATTGCTGAACGGAATTTCTTCTTAAATGTCCTCCAACACTTTCGGCACATTATTCCGTTATACGACCTGGGGCGAGAGCCATGGGCCGGCGATCGGTTGCGTCGTGGATGGCGTGCCGCCGCGCCTTGAGATTGACGAGCAATATATCCAGCAGTTTCTCGATAAACGAAAACCGGGGCAGAACCGTTTCATGTCGCAGCGGCAGGAAGAGGATAAAGTCAAAATTCTCTCCGGCACGTTCGAGGGGAAAACGACAGGCGCGCCGATCAGCCTGATGATCGAGAATACCGATGCGCGTTCCAAGGACTATGAAGAGAATAAAGACAAGTATCGCCCCGGCCATGCCGACTACGTTTACGA
>CAYGGT010000005.1:0-42701 GCA_964349475.1 uncultured Rhodospirillaceae bacterium | reverse complement strand
GAGGAAAACCCTGCCGACGACTTTTTTGGCGTCGGCTGGGTTTTCCTCGAACCAGTTGGACAGCATTTCCGACAGGACGGTTTCGACCGCCGGGCGAACTTCGGAGGACACCAGTTTGTCTTTCGTCTGGCTGGAGAATTTAGGGTCGGGCACTTTGACCGACAGCACGCAGGTCAGGCCCTCGCGCATATCTTCGCCGGTCAGCTCGACTTTTTCCTTTTTCAGCAGGCCGGATTTTTCCGCGTACTGGTTGATGGTCCGTGTCAGCGCGGCGCGAAAGCCCGCCAGGTGCGTGCCGCCGTCGCGTTGCGGGATGTTATTGGTGAAGCAGAGCGTGTCTTCGTGATAAGCGTCCGTCCATTCCATCGCGGCCTCGATGGTGATGCCCGCCTGCTCGCCCTTGACGTAGATTGGCGGCTTGTGCAGCACGGTTTTGGAGCGGTTCAGGTAAGCGACGAAAGCGGTCAGCCCGCCTTCATAGAAAAGTTCGGTGATCTTCGGTTCTTTTTTGCGGTTGTCCGTCAGCACCAGCCTGACGCCCGAATTCAAAAACGCCAGTTCCCGCAGGCGGTGTTCGAGCGTGGCGAAGTTGAACTCGATCATCGTGAAGGTTTCTTCGGCAGGCGTGAAAGTCACTTCCGTGCCGGTTTTTTCGTTGTCGCAGGCGCCGACCACTTTCAGCGGCGCGTCGGGCACGCCGTGGCGAAAGCGCATCGACCATTCTTTGCCGTCGCGCCAGATGCGCAGGTCAAGAATGCGCGACAAGGCATTGACGACGGAAACCCCGACGCCATGCAGCCCGCCGGAGACTTTATAGGAATTCTGGTCGAACTTGCCGCCGGCATGCAGCTGGGTCATGATGACTTCGGCGGCGGAGACGCCTTCTTCCTTGTGGATCGCCACCGGGATGCCGCGCCCGTTGTCGCGCACGGTGACTGATCCGTCGGCGTTCAGCAGCACGTCCACGCCGTCGCAATATCCCGCCAGCGCCTCGTCGATCGCGTTATCGACGACTTCATAGACCATGTGGTGCAGGCCCGATCCGTCGTCGGTGTCGCCGATGTACATGCCGGGACGCTTGCGAACGGCATCCAGCCCCTTCAGCACCTTGATGGAATCGGCGCCATAATCGTCAATGGCCGTCTGCTTGTCAGACTTCGCTTTGGCGACGTCGGTCATGTCTTTTTCCTGCTTCATTTTTTGATCAATTCTGTTGCTGAAATATAGCAGATTTAAACCTGTGAATGGAGTCTTTAAAACGCCGGATAACGAAGTAAAATCATGGTGTTATTTATTTACATAACTAAAATACGGGAGCTGCGCCGGCGCCCTTCTTTACCGTCCCCCCAGCCGGTGTATAATAACCGTTGGAAAAAAGGAACGGCCATGAAAAAAATGCTTCTTGTCGCCAGCCTGTTGATACTTTTTACTTCCCCTGTTCTTGCTGAAAACTCCGAGTCTGTGGTGGAAGAATATATGGAAGAATATATGCGCGATGTTCAAAAAATGCAGCAAGGCGATCCCGCGTTAATCGAGCTTAACAACAGTTTCGTAAGGGCGATCGAGTTACGACGAAAACAAGAATAAAGAGAGGTACCGGCCGCTTGCGGAAAAAGGCGACGCCGAGGCGCAGTACAGGCTTGGCAGCGTGGATCTCGAAGCAGCGGGTATAGCCGCAGACGCCAAGCAAGGCATGGAATGGGTGCACAAAGCGGCTGAGCAAGGACTGGTTAAAGCACAAGCCCTGTTGGGAGGCATATATTTCGCGGGAAGGGGCACGATACCCCGGGATCATAAACAAGCCCTGAAATGGCTGCACAAGGCTGCCGAGCAGGGGGATGCTCTTGCACAAACCACACTTGGCGAACTTTACGAACAGAACAGTGAAGACGTGAAGCAAGATTGGCAAAAGGCTTTTTACTGGCACAGTCTTGCGGAGTTGGTTAACCCTATGCCTCGTTCTCAGGCCCATCGCGATGCAGCAGCTGCACATTTGAGTCCGGAGCAACTGGCGGAGGTCAATCTTCTCATCGACCAGTGGAAAACAACGGCAAAAATGGATAAAAAACTGGGACAAAAGTAATGACCATGAAAAAAAACGCTTCTTGTCGCCAGCCTGCTGATGTTTTTTACCGTCCCTGTTCTTGCCGGGAGTTCCCCGTCTGCACAGGAGGAGAGCACATTCGCCATTCAGAAGACGCAACAGGGTATTGGCGGGGCGCCGGTTGAGTCTGATCACCGGTCTTTGATGAGAAAGCATAACAAAAAACAGGCACAAGAAATAGAGCGGTTGCGTAAAGAAGCAGAGCAGGGCGATGCCGAAGCGCAGTACTTACTTGGTATGATGTATATCATCGGAACGGCCGGCGTAGCGCAAGATAAAAAACAAGGAATGGAGTGGGTACAAAAAGCCGCAGAGCAGGGCGATACCAATGCGCAAATGCAACTTGAGAACATCTACGAGAGTGGTCGCAATGTAGAACAAAAACAAACACATGCAGTAGAGCGGATACGTGAAGGCGCAGAGCGCGGAATTGCTTTTGAGCAGTCTACGCTTGGTCGTCTGTACTTCACGGGAAGTGCCGGTGTAGCACAAGATAAAAAGCAAGGAATGCAGTGGTTGCAAAAAGCCGCAGAGCAGGGCGATATCGAGGCGCAATCCATGCTTGCTGAGATATATGAGCGCGGTGACAGTGAGGTGAAACAGGATTGGAAGCAGGCGTATTACTGGCATAGCCGGATAACTGTAAAAAAACCTTGGCCCAAGTACACGGAACGTCACGATGCGGCAGAGAAGCACTTGAGTCCAGAAGAGCGAACAGAAGTAAAGCTTCTCGTCAGCAAGTCGTTGCATAAAGCTGCAGAGCAAGGCGATGGAAGTGCACAGTCTACGCTTGCTAGGCTCTATGAGAAGAGCGATGGCGAATACGTGAAACAGGATTGGCAACAGGCTTATTACTGGTATAGCCTTGTAGCCTTAGCGAGTCCTTACCCGCCGACGCGCAGCTTCTTGAAACGGCGCAGTATGGTAGCGGATCGTTTGAGTCCGGAGCAACTGGCGGAGGTCGAGCGTCTCATTGGTCAGTCGAAAACAAAAATGAAAGTGGGAAAAGATATTATTGACCGCAACGGTATGACCGACTTTATAACGAAATCTGACACTGGAAAAATGCCGCACAAAATGCAGATTGTCCGGCTTGTCAGCCTGGGGATGGTTGAAACGGCGGGCGACAAAAATGCTGTCACGGAAATGAAGGTCCGCGGCACCGGCTATGCGCAAATCAATGGCGGGGCGGGCGCCTTTTTCTGGAACGGTTCACCGCAGGATCTGGTCATCAGGCTCTCTGCAAGCCCTTCCGAGATTTTAGGCCGTTGTGACGACTTGATCAGGTCAGGGAAACCCGTCGAAATTAAAGCCTATGGGTCTTTTGAAAGCGGCTTCAGGACGGGCGCCCAGCCCAGCAAGCCTTCTGTTTTCTTGCTTGAGAATGTTGAAGGCTGCCAGAATTTTTAATTTTTTTAGATGACCTCCAGCATTTTCGCCACCAGCGGATGGCGGACGATGTCGGTGTCTTTCAGGTATTCGACGGCGATGCCGTTGACGGTTTCCAGTTTCCGCGCCATGTCGCGCAGGCCGGAGATGCCTTCCAGCAAATCACTCTGATCCGGGTCGCCGGTGATGATCATGGTGGAATTCCAGCCCAGGCGGCTGACGATCATCTTGATCTGGCCGTAGGTGCAGTTCTGCGCCTCGTCGATCACGACGAAGGCGTTGTTGAGGGTGCGCCCGCGCATGTAGCCGATCGGCGCGATTTCGATTTCGCCGGTGTCGATCAGGTTTTTGAGGCGCTTCAAGCCGAGGCGGTCGTTCAGCGCGTCGTAAAGCGGACGAAGATACGGCGCCATTTTATCCTGCAAGTCGCCGGGCAGGAAGCCGATCCGCTCGCCGGCTTCGACGGCGGGGCGGGAGAGAATGATGCGGTCGACCTTGCCTTTTTCGAACGCCTCCACGGCGGCGGAAATGGCGAGATAGGTTTTGCCGGTGCCGGCGGGGCCGATGGCGAGGACGAGGTTGTGCGTTTCGATCGCTTCCATCAGCGCTTTCTGGCCGTCGCTGCGCGCGCGCACATTCTTGACGTAGCTCTGATCGCGCCTGTCCATGGCGCCGGCGAGAGGGTCCCAGTCCTGGTTATCGCGCTTGTCGCCGAAGAGAGCATGCACGGTCTGGATTTTCGGCGCCTGGTTTGCACGGTAGTGAGCGATTTTGGATTTCTTCCCCATCGGCAGTTATTCTCCCCTTTGTTTTGGCAGTGGACGGCGTGGACGGTGGTAGTGAATGGAGAGGCGCCGCGCCTGCGCCGGGCACAAAAAAACCTCCCAGGGGGAGGTCGTGCAACTCTTGACAATGCGGGTGGCAGGGCTCGCTATGATGTGGCGCGCTAAACTTCGCGTGCCGGAGATCGGGGGAAAGACGTGAAGCCTGATGAGATCCAACGGATACTCCCAAAACAACCAAACCCTAAAACCACTCTAGCGCAAGGTTTTTCGCTTGTCATCAAAATTTTTTATAAATCGTAAATTTTTTTTGAGAAGGTTGAAACGCCGGGTGGTTTCAGCTCCGTTAAAATTTATCCGAGAGGTAACATGGCGTGCAACGCACCGGCTGCTTGTCTTCGAATTCGATCATCATGATGGTGCCGCGTTGTCTTGCTGTATCGATGACATCCGCCGCTATGTCTTCGAAGAGGGCATGATGTTCCGCGGTGCCGGCGAGAATTTTATTGTCCTCGATGGTAAACCAGAACGGGCCTTCGGCCGGGTTCGGGTCAAGGTCGGGCTGGCGGAAAAAGAAAAACGCCAGCGCGTCGCGTTCGTTTTTGAACACTTCGTATTCGGAAACGGTGCAGGCGCTGGTCATCGTCATATTGCGGGGCCTGTGTTTTTGGCCACCGCATCCAGCGTGTGGTTGGAAACCATGACGGGGCTTGTGGCAAAATAGGCAGTGAAGATGACAGCCGCTTCTTCTCCGGTTTTTCTGCCGACGGCGGCGGTGTCTAAAAGTTCTGCCATGAAACATTCTCCTTCATGGCTTCATTATAGCGGATAAAAGTTTAACTTTTAGTTTACATAGCTTGTTAAGGGGCGTTTTCCTGCTCTTTATCCAGCAGATACGCTTCGCCTTTCTTGGCCAGCCAGTCACGGGCCATTTGCAGGGCGCGGTCGTGGTCGCGCCGGGGAAGACTGGCGCTTATATTCTGGCGATCCGCCAGGGCGCGGATTTTGTCCGGCCCGTCGCTGTAATGCACAACGGCAATGTGCAGCCACATCAGCGCCTTGACGGGGTCTTCTTGCACGCCGTCGCCGGTAAAGTAAATAACGCCCAGGTGGTGTTGCGCCAGCGGGCGGTTGGCGTCGGCGGCTTTTGTGAGCCAGAACAGGGCTTTTTCAGGATTCTTCGGCACGCCTTGCCCGGTCCGGTGCATGATGCCGAAAAGTTCCGTGGCCGGGATATGCCCGCTTTCCACCAGCACGGCGACGGGCTTGGCGATGACGGCATAGTTTCCCTGACGGTGCGCTTCCAGCATATCTTCGAAGGTCATGGCGGCGGTGGCGATGTTCAGCGGATCTTCCTCTTTCGGATCCTGCATCGCCGGGCCTCTGTCCTGCAGCAGCATGCCCGGCTTGACGTTATCGTATTCGCTCAGCGGCGGGGCAGTGTTTGGGGTGTTTTCTGCCTGCGCGGCGGATGCCAAAAGCATCATCATGATGAGGAGAAAACGCATGGATCTTCCTTTCTGTTCAGTGCTTTTGCAAAACAAGCGCGCGCCAGTTACCGATTTTTTCGGTGCGAACAAGTTTCAGCCCTTGTTTTTCGTGCGCGGTCACGACATCGGCTTCCTGGCGTGCGAGAAGACCCGACAACACGCAAACCCCCCCCGCCCGCAAGGCGGACGCCAAAGCGGGCGCCATCATGATGAGCGGGTCCGCCAGAATGTTGGCGGCAACAATATCGTAAGGCGCGTTTTGCAAAGCAAGCGGCGCAAGGTAGCCGTCGCCGGCCTGCGCTTCAATCTTGCCGGTTGCGGCATTCATCGCGGCGTGACGTTCAGTGACGACGACGGATTCGGGATCAATATCGATCGCCGTGACGCGGATATCCGGCCAGAGCTTCACCATCGCAATCGCCAGAATGCCCGACCCGCAGCCCATATCCAGGGCGTTTTTAAACGCATGATTTTCTTTTAAGCCGTCAAACGCCTGAAGACAGCCCTGTGTCGTTTCATGCTCGCCGGAGCCAAAGGCGGTGGCGGCGTCGATTTGCAGCGGGATAAGATTTTCCGGACGCGGGCCTTTATAGTGCGCGCCATAGATAAAAAACCCGCCGATTTTTATCGGCGGGAAATTGTCATGCACATGCCGCAGCCAGTCTTTTTCCGGCAGCGGTTCGGCGGTGATCGCGTTTCTATCAATGAAGCCGGGCTGCGCAAGCTCGAGGCAGCGGAAAATGCCGTCCATATCCGGCGGGCCTGTCGTTGTCAGGGCGATTGTCCAATTATCACCATCCGCGGATTCCAGATTATGGAGCGATACGGCGGCCGCCAGTTCGTTCAGCGCTTCCGACAGCGTTTCCGCAAGATCGCCGGAAAGGGCCTGTTTGAAACCGAGTTTGACCGTCCACAGATTGTTTGACATGGACGTATAATTATTGACCCTGCGCAGTTTGTCCACCATATTTATAAAGGACTTCAATTTCAGGGGAGATCGTCATGGACAAAGATATCGTTATTGCAGGCTACGCGCGCTCTCCCTTTCACTTCGCCGGCAAAGGCGAGCTGGCCTCCGTGCGCCCGGACGACCTGGCAGCGGCGGTGGTGGCGGCGGTGGTGCAACAGACCGGCATCGATGCGAAGGATATCGAAGATCTCATTCTCGGCTGCGCCTTTCCGGAAGGGGAGCAGGGATTTAATATCGCGCGGCTGGTGGTCAATATCGCGGGGCTGCCGCTGTCGATCGGCGGCGTCACGGTGAACCGTTTTTGCGGGTCTTCCATGCAATCGATCCATCAGGCAACAGGGGCGATCCGGATGAACGCCGGACACGCCTTTATTTGCGCCGGGGTTGAATCGATGACGCGCATCCCGATGGGCGGCTTTAACCCGCTGCCCAATCCGGCGCTGGTGAAAACTTTTCCGCAGGCGTATATCGGCATGGGCGAAACGGCCGAGAACCTGGCGCGAAAATACAAAATCAGCCGCGAGCGGCAGGAACAATTCGCCCTGTCGTCGCAGCAAAAGGCGACAGCGGCGCGGGCGGCGGGGAAGTTTAAAAACGAAATCGTCGCCATCGGCGCCGTCAGCGAAGACGGCTGCATTCGTCCGGAGACAGCGCTGGCGACGCTCGCCGCCCTGAAGCCGGCCTTCGACCAGTTCGGCACCGTCACCGCCGGCACAGCCTCGCCGCTGACCGACGGCGCTTCGGCGACGCTGATCGTGTCCGAAGAATACGCCAAGGCGCATGGCTTGAAAATAATGGCGCGTATTCGCTCTGTTGCCGTCTCCGGCTGCGCGCCCGAAATCATGGGCATCGGCCCCGTCGAAGCAACGCGCAAGGCATTGGAGCGCGCCCGTCTGACGCTCAGGGACATTGACATTGTCGAGCTGAACGAAGCCTTCGCCGCGCAATCCCTCTCGGTTTTGCAGGAGCTGGGACTGGACGAAGCCAAGGTCAATCTCGACGGCGGCGCCATCGCGCTTGGCCACCCGCTGGGCGCCAGCGGCGCCCGCATCACCGGCAAAGCCGCCAGCCTGCTGCAACGCGAAGGCAAAAAATTCGCCCTCGCCACCATGTGCATCGGCGGCGGCCAGGGGATCGCGACGGTTCTGGAGGCGGTTTAACATCTATCACAGTGAACCCTGAGCGGATACGAGGGATCTCTTTGTTGCAGCATATCCCCAAAGTCGATCTCCACGTTCATCTCGAAGGCACGATCACGCCAAAGATGGTGCAGCGCCTGGCGCGCCGCAACAGCGTGGCCGTGCCCGACGGGCTGATCGAGGGGGATGCGTTCAAATGGGCGGGAACTGGCTTAACGCCGTTTCTGCAAGCCTATGACGCCGCGACATCGGTCATGAAATGCGCCGCCGATTACACCGACATCACGTATGATTTCCTGGAGCGGTCCGCCGCTGAGAGCTGTATTTATGCGGAGATCACGATTTCCGCCGATCACGGCGCGATGGCGGGGCTCAGTTATCCCGCCATGCTGGGCGCCATCGCGGCGGGCGTCGAAAAAGCCAGAGCGGCGACCGGCATCGAAGCGCGGCTGATATCGACCTGCGTGCGGCATTTCGGCCCGGCGGCGGCGCTGAACGTCGGCGGACTGACGCGCGACCACCCCCATCCGCTGGTGACGGGCTTTGGCATGGCGGGGGATGAAAACGCTTATGCGCCGGCGGATTTTGCGCCGGCTTTCGACCGCGCCGCTTTGCCGTGCCGCACCGCGCATGCGGGAGAAGCGGCAGGGCCGGGGAGCATCCGCGCGGTGCGGGATGCTTTGCGCCTGCGCCGCTTCGGCCACATGGTGCGTGCGCCGGAAGACCCCGTTTTAATGAAAGAACTGATCGCCATCAAGGCGGTGCCGGAGGTCTGCGTTTCCAGCAACCTGGTTCTCGGTGTCTTCAAAGACTACGCCAGCCATCCGTTGCGCCTGTTTTTCGACGCCGGGTTGAAAGTCACGCTCGGCAGCGACGATCCGAGTTTTTTCAACACCAGCATCGGCCGCGAATACCAGATCGCCCGGGAAAAATTCGGCTTCAGCGAAGATGAATTGCGGCGGATCTCAAAAAATGCTATCGAAGAGGCCTTTGTCGATGAAGACACGCGGCGGCGCCTGATAATGAAAATGGAAAAATGATGAAAATAAACTCTGTAACGGTCTATTGCGGGACCAGTTCCAACGTGGATCAGGCTTACAAAGACGGCGGCCGGCGTTTCGGCGAAATTCTTGCCCAGGAAAAAGTGCGGCTGGTGTACGGCGGCGGGCGGGCCGGGTTAATGGGGATCGTGTCGGACGCCGTTTTCAGCAACGGCGGCCTGGTAACGGGCGTCATCCCCGAACACCTGCAGGAAACGGAAATTCGCAATACCGATGTGACGGAGCTGCTGATCGTTGACAGCATGCATACCCGCAAGCGCGTGATGGTCGAAAGGTCGGACGGTTTCGTGGTTTTACCGGGCGGTTTTGGCACGCTCGACGAAACGTTCGAGATCTTGACCTGGAAATACATCGGCCTGCACGACAAGCCGGTGGTTTTTTTGAATACCAAAAATTTTTACGCGCCCCTGCTGGCCATGATCGACCATATGGTGGAGAGCGGATTTACGCCGTTTTGGCAAAGAAACCTGTTTCAGGTGGTGGAGATGCCCGAAGACGCCTTGCCGGCGTTGCGCGCGCAAGTCCAGCACATCCGCCCGGATATAAAACGCCTCTAGTTTCCGGAAAAATTTGATATTCATGTGCATTCGCCGCATATTTTGGTTATCATTTTTCAGGAAGTTTTGTAATGACGTCTGGAGTACGACATTTGGCTGGCAGAGAAGATAAGGGTGAAAACGGCGGGCAGCCGGCGCGTGCGACGGAGCTTGCCTGTCTTGCGCTTGAAAGAATAGAACAGCTGAAACTCGAGCCCACCCCGCCGCTGTACGAACTCTGGTTCCGGTATTTTCAGGGAGATCCCGAAATCGTCGAAGCCATCAACGCCAACCCGGGGGTCATGGATGAAATCACCTGTCATAAATTTTACAAGCGTTATTTAAGCGAGACGGCGCGCGACGATACCGTCAAAAAAATCACTGACCAGGTCCAGCAGGCCATCACGGCGCTGGGCGGGATGCTGAACACGGCCCAGTCGGCAACCTCGGAATACGGCGATACGCTGGGGGATGCCAGCCAGAAAATTGCGCGCGCGGAGAGCCTCGATGATCTGGGCCGCGTTGTTTCGGTCATCGTCAACGATACCAAGATGATGGTGCAGAAAAACCACGACCTGGAATTCCAGCTGATCAACTCATCGACCCAGGTGGCGGAGTTGAGAAAAAACCTCGACAACGTCAAAAAAGAAGCCATGACAGACGGCCTGACCGGTCTTGCCAACCGCAAGACCTTTGACAAGCAAATGCGCGACTGGGCCGAAGAAACGACAATTTCCGGCGGATCGTTATCTCTGCTGATGATGGATATCGACCATTTCAAGAAATTCAACGACCTCCACGGCCACCAGACCGGCGACCAGGTGTTGCGGCTGGTGGCGCGCACCCTGACGGATGGCGTCAAGGGCCGTGACGTCGCGGCGCGTTTTGGCGGCGAGGAATTTGCCGTTATCCTGCCGGAAACGCCGCTATCGGCGGCGCTGAAAGTCGCGGATACGCTGCGCAAGGTCGTGGAAAACAAGGAACTGATCAATAAAGCCACCAACGAAAGTCTCGGCCAGATCACGCTTTCCGTCGGTGTCGCCCAGTATGCGGTGGGCGAAAGCGTCACGGATTTTATCGACCGGGCCGACGCCGCGCTTTATGACGCCAAAAAAAGCGGGCGCAACCTGGTCAAGGCGGCGGCGGAGTTTAAGAAATAGCTTTTTGCTGCTCTTCGTTGGGATGTGCAGAGAGAATTTAAAGGAAGAGTATAAAAAATGCTGCGTGCCGCCCCTCCCAAAAATTCTCTTCTGGATTTTTACGGAAGTTTTTTTGAACATCGTCTTGCCGACCTGCACAAGGAAGGGCGCTATCGCGTCTTTGCCGACCTGGAGCGGCAGGCGGGAAAATTTCCCAAAGCCCTTTACCGCGATGCGGCGGGTCATGCGCGGGAAGTGGTGGTCTGGTGCAGCAACGATTACCTCGGCATGGGCCAGCACCCGAAAGTTCTTGACGCCATGTGCGCGGCGGTGCGGCAATCCGGCGCCGGCGCCGGCGGCACGCGCAATATTTCCGGCACCACGCATTACCATGTGCTGCTGGAACAAGAACTGGCCGACCTGCACCAAAAGGCGGCGGCGCTGGTTTTCACCTCCGGCTATGTTTCCAACGAAGCGGCGCTGGGCACGCTTGGAAAAATCATGCCCGATTGCATGATTTTTTCCGATGAAATGAACCACGCCTCGATGATTCAGGGCATTCGTTCAAGCGGCTGCGAAAAGCTTATTTTCCGGCATAACGACCTGGCGCATCTGGAATCGCTGCTGCATACGGTGGAAAGATGCCGCCCCAAAATCATCGCCTTCGAATCCGTTTACTCCATGGACGGCGACGTCGCGCCGATCAAAGATATTTGCGACCTCGCAGAAAAATACGGCGCCTTGACCTATCTTGACGAAGTGCATGCCGTCGGCATGTACGGCCCGCGGGGCGCCGGCATCGCCGAAGCCACGGGACAGATGGATCGCATTGACATCATAGAAGGCACGCTCGGCAAGGCGTTTGGCGTGATGGGCGGTTATATTGCCGCCCGCCAGGCCATTGTCGATGTCGTCAGGTCTTACGCCGCCAGTTTCATTTTCACGACCGCGCTGCCGCCGTGCTTGCTGGCGGGCGCGATTGCCAGCGTGCAGCACCTGAAAACGTCGCAGGCGGAACGGGCGCAGCATCAGGAACGCGCGGCTGTCCTCAAGAAACTGCTGCTCCGTCACGGCTTGCCGGTGATGCCGTCCGTCAGCCATATCGTGCCGCTGCTGATCGGCGATGCGCGGCTTTGCAAGCGCGCCAGCGACGAACTGCTGCTCCGCCATAATATTTACGTTCAGCCGATCAATTACCCGACGGTGCCGCGCGGACTGGAACGTCTGCGCCTGACCCCGACGCCGTTTCATACCGACGACGATATGGCGGCGCTGGCGGATGCGCTGTGCGATGTCTGGGCGGGACTTAGCCTGAAACGCGCGGCATGATCACGCTTCACACCGATCAAAGCAGCATCCCTCCTGACGCAGAGGGGTGCGTGCTGCTGATCGGAAACTTCGACGGCGTGCATCTGGGCCACCGCGCGCTGATCAAGGCCGCACAGGAAATCTCTGCCAAGGAACAAGCGCCTCTCGGCGTTTTGACTTTCGAGCCGCATCCCCAGCAGTTTTTTTATCCGGACGCGGCGCCTTTCCGCCTGACCTTGCTGCCGATGAAAGGCCGCCTGCTGGGAGAGATGGGCGTGGATCACCTCTTTGCCTGGGGATTCAACCAGGTGTTTTCGCAGCTGGACGCGGATGCGTTCATCGACCGCATCCTGATTCAAAAACTGAAAGTCCGGCACGTCGTCGTCGGCGCGGATTTTTCCTTCGGACGGGGCAGGACAGGCACGGTCGAGACTTTAAAAAACAGACAATTCGAACTCACCGTCGTGCCGACCGTCGCTTCTCCGGAAGGCCAAGTTTACTCTTCTACCGCCATCCGCGCTTTGCTGCGGCAGGGTAAATTTTCCGAAGCGCAAAACCTGCTCGGCTGGCCCTGGCAGACGGAAGCGCTCATCGTGCACGGCGACAAGCGCGGCCGCGCGCTGGGCTATCCCACCACCAACCAGGACATGGGCGCGCAGGTTCGCATCCCTTACGGCGTCTATGCGGTGGAAGTATTGATCGAAGACGAGAAGGAAAAAAATGGGAGCGGCAGGGCCATGTGGCGCACCGGCGTCGCCAGTTTCGGCATCCGCCCGATGTTCTTGCGGCCCCAGCCGGTTTTTGAAACTTTCATCTTCGATTTTGACGACGATGTTTATGGCAAGATGATGCGCGTCCGCCCGGTGCATTATTTACGGCCGGAACTTTCTTTCTCGAATTTGCCGATGCTCATCCGGCAAATGAAAGTGGATTGCTTAGAGGCGAAAGCTGTGCTTTCATGCCCCCGCTACTGCAAGAAGGACAGCCTCATGCCTCAAGCTTCTGCTGTCGGAAGACATTTTCTCCTGGGTTTTATCATTATGTTCGCGGCGTTTCTGACAGATCAATACACCAAGTGGCTGGTCATGGAAACTGTACTGCGTATAGATGGGCCTGCGGCGGGCGGGTTCTTTGACTGGTTCGTGACCCAGCAGAAAGTCGCGTTTTTTATTCTGGAGCAGGAAAATTTCAGAACGGTCGCGATTACGCCCCTGCTGAACTTTGTCATGGTCTGGAACCGGGGCATCAGTTTCGGCCTGATGGACACGGATGGCGTCAGCACGCAGCTGTTCTTTATCGCGCTGTCGATGATGATCTCGCTGCTGCTGATCATCTGGCTCGCCATGGCCAGCCGCAGAATAGTTGCTGCGGCATTGGGCCTGATCATCGGCGGGGCGCTGGCGAATGTGATCGACCGGGTGCGGTTTTCCGCCGTCGCTGATTTTATCGACGTGCATATCGGCACGTCTCACTGGCCGGCTTTCAACCTGGCCGACAGCTGCATCGTCATCGGCGCCGGCCTTCTGATGCTGGACGCGCTGCTCACCAAAGACGAACAACGGGGAAAAAAATGACACGTTTAAAAAATATCCTGATCATCGCCGTTCTGCTGTCCCTGACCGGCTGTAACGTGGTGAAGCGGGAGCTGGGGGTGGACCGGAATTCACCCGATGAGTTCATGGTCGTGAAACAGGCGCCGCTGACCATGCCGCCTGATTACACCTTGCGGCCGCCGACAACCCAGGAAGAAATGCCGCTCGCCGCCGCCGCGTCGGGAACGGCCCGGCAAGCGGTGCTGGGCAGCACGTCCGCGCCCGTCACCAAGGGCGCTGCGGAAACGGCCTTGCTGGACAAGCTGGGGGCTGGTCTTGCCGACGCTGACATCCGCCGGCGCATTGACGAAGAAAACGGCATTCTCTCTTTTAACAACCGCACGGTCGCCGAGAAGCTGATTTTCTGGGACGACGAAAAGCCCGCTGACAACATCCCTTCTTCGGTCGTTGATCCTGCCGCCGAAGCCGCGCGCATTAAAAAAAACCAGGCCGAAGGTAAACCCATTACCGATGGCGCCGTCCCTGTGATTGAAAAGAAACAAAATACGCTCGAAAGTATTTTTTAAGGATCTTTACCCCTTTTATTTACCTTTCCGTGATGTAATGAGATACGCTGCATAAGGAAAACATATGTTAAATTCGAATCTCAGGTCGGCATCGGGCGCTCCCGCACCACATGCGCGCCATTCCGTTGAAATCGCTGACGCTCTCTCGGCCGCGGACCTCAATGACTTATGCGAGGCGACGGAAGCTGCCATTGAAGCCGGTGGCGGATTTGGCTGGATCAACACCCCCGGCCGGGACGCTTTGGAAAGGTACTGGAAAGGCGTTATGGTCGTGCCGGAGCGGCATTTGCTGGTGGCGCGGGTGGACGGCGTTGTCTGCGGCGCGGTGCAACTGGTCGAGCCCAGCCGTCATAACGAAGCGCAGGCGTTCTCGGCAACGCTGCTGGCCATTTTCGTCGCCCCCTGGGCGCAGCGGCGCGGCAGCGGACGCAAGCTGGTCGAGACGGCTGAAAAACTCGCGCGGGATATGAATTATAAAGTTTTGCAGATGGATGTGCGCGAGACGCAAACGCCCGCGATAAAATTATACGAATCGATGGGCTATCAGCGCTGGGGCACCAATTGCGCTTATGCGATGGTCAACAACCGCGTCATCGCCGGCTACTACTATAATAAAATCATCAGCCGCGTGCTGGAGCGAGTCACCCCCGACGTAAATTCAGGCGCGAATTCTACGTCGGACTATCAGCTGAGGGCTGTTCCTAAAACTGTATGACAATATATACACTGTTCATTTAAAATATTATTATCAGATTTTGTAATAATCTGACTAAACAGAGTTAATATTTATTTTTAATGCAATTTTACTTGCTTCACGATTTTTTTACCTTACCGTGAGAAGGCGCACCATAAACTTCAAGATTCCTTCACTCAACGGGGGCACCTGATGGCGAACGAGAACGACGAAATTTATTCCGGCACACGGTATCTGATGGATGCCAAAAATTCCAGACAATATGCCATTCTTTTCAGTCATGGGGCGCCTTCCGCCGCGCATGCTTTTGCCAAAGACATCCGCACCGGCGGCTTTCAGCCGAATGAAGTGATCTTTGCCCTGGATGATTCAGACAAAAGAGACAACCCGGTCGAAATTGTCAATCATCCGACTCTCGGCCCTGTCGTCACGACGACGCTTTATCAAATCAAGACAAACGCGGCGGCGGAGCCAAAGCAGGTCTTCTTCTTTGAAGTCACTTATCAAATGTCGGCCGATCCGTTCACCGGCACCACGCGTTTTGAAATGACGGCCGAATCTGTCAGAAATCTGCAAGTCGCGGGTTTTCACCCGGGCTTTCCCCGCACCTTCGCGGTCTTTGGCATGGATCAGGCGCTGACATTCCCCCCGCATCACGACGGCATTGCTGACATCGCGCGCCAGGGGACAAGCGGGATAGATATGACGCCCAGAGGGCAGACGTCTGTCCAAAAACCAGGCCCTTCCTTTCCTCCCTCCCGCCCGACAACCGATTTTAACAACAGGGCGCCGCGCCGTGATATCGCAGCACCACCACCGCCGCGCGTCAGCTACAAAGTGTCTGACAGCGTTATCGAAGGACTCATCAAGCAATACTGCAGGGATTTCAGCGAGCTTGCCGCCCAGGGCAAGCTGGACCCGGTCATCGGCCGCGGTCCTGAAACCGAACAATCCCTGAAAGTGCTGATGCGCCGCAAGCAGTCGAGCCTTTGTTTCATCGGCGACGCCGGCGTCGGCAAGACGGCGATGTTTGCCGCCATCGCCCAGCGCCTGCATGACGGCCAGAACCTGCCGAAAACCCTGCAGGGCGCGCGCGTGCTGGAACTGGATCTGCAAGGCATGAACGCCGGCGCGAAGTTCCGCGGCCAGTTCGAGGAAAAATTGAAACCGCTGATCGACGGCTTGCAAGAGCGTGAAGGCGTCCTCAAGGGCCGGAAGATCATCCTCGCCATCGACGAAATTCACTCGCAGCTGACGGCCGGCAAGGCCGAAGGCGGCACCGACTCCGGCAACCTGATGAAGCCGTTCCTGACTTCCAAAGGCATTTCGGTGATGGGCACGACGACCTCCGAAGAATATAAAAAGCACATCGAAAAAGACGGGGCGCTGGGCCGCCGCTTCGAGCCGGTTCCGCTGCTGCCGACCAGCGAGGAAGAAACCAATGCCATTATCAAGGCGCTGATGCCGCTGGCCGTAGAACATAACAACCTGACACGCGGGCTGACGGATGACGAGATTCGCTACATCGTCACCATGAGCAACCGCTACGCGCCGCAGGAGGCGCAGCCGAGCAAGGCCGAAAAAGTCATGCTCACGGCGGCGGCCAGCGCGGAATTCGAGGGCCGCGATTTCATCTCCAGACAAGACATCCTGACCGCCATCGCGCAGATGTCGAAACTGCCGACTGACTTCCTGAACCAGAGCGACCACGACCGGTTTCTGAAACTCGAAACCGCTTTGCCGCAGGAAGTGCTGGGCCAGCCCGGGCTGATGCGCGTCGTTGACGGCCTGATCGGCTCCCGCTCCGGCCTGACCGACCCGAACCAGCCCTGGGGCTGCTTCGTGTTTCAGGGCCCGACCGGCACAGGCAAGACCGAGGCCTGCAAGGCGCTTGCCCGTTATCTGTTTGGCACCGAAGACGCCTTGATCAAGCTCGACATGGCGGAATACAGCGACAAGCACACCGTTTCCCGCCTGATCGGCGCGCCGCCGGGCTTTGTCGGCTTTGAAAGCGCGGAACCGGCGCTCACCGAAAAAATCCGCCAGCGTCCTTTTTCCATCCTGCTGCTCGATGAAATCGAAAAAGCTCACCCGGATGTGTTTAACGTTTTGTTGCCCATTCTCAACGACGGCAAGATGACCGATAATCAGGGCAAAACCGTGCTGTTCAACAACGTGATCATTGTCATGACGACCAATGCCGGCGCCGTGACCGTGATGAATTACCTCAAAGGCGGTTCCAGCATCGGTTTTGATACCGGCGCGCAGGTCAATACGCCTGAAAAAACGAGCGACGATCTTAAAAAAATCTATAAAAAAGCCGTGACTGAATCGTCAGAGCCCGGACGTCCGCCTTTGTTCCGTCCGGAAATGATAAACCGTATCGAAGAACTTGGCGGGTTCATCACTTTCCTGCCGCTGGAACCTGCGGTTATCAGCAAATTGGTTGATCGCGAGCTGGATAAAGTGAACAAACGCCTGACAAATCAGGATGCCGTCAACCTGCGCGATGTGACGCTGGAAGTAAGCGCCGCGGTCAGGGAGCAGCTTGCCAAAGACGGATACGACAAAGCCAACGGCGCGCGCCCCATGCGCAAAGTGGTGCGCGAAAAGATCCAGAACCCGCTCGGCAAATGGCTGATGCGCAACAAGGAAACACTCGCGGCTTTCACCGCCGAACACGGTCCGGCAAAAATCGTCATCGACGCTTTGCCGTTTGTCACCCCGCATCTTGCCAAGATGGATGTTCCGGTTCCGGAAGCGTCCGTGGCCAATGACAACGCCACGGCCAAAAAACCGCCCCGCGCCAAAACGAAAAAATCACAGGGACCCGATCAGCTGTAGACGCTCGGAAAGCCTGCCAGCCCCCGGAATGCGGGGGGCTCAATTTTATATTGACATAAACTAATAAATGATTTATTACATATGAAAATCATTTAGGAGTGCGTCACATGAAGAACAACACTGCCGTCATCACGAAAGAGTTTTGCAAGGGCAAAACTCTGATCTTTTTTCCGCAAACGGAAGAGGAGGCAGCCTTTATTCAGCGCAAAATTTTTGCCATGGGTTATAATTGGGGAAACAATTGTGGCGCTTCTATACGCGATACTTCTGGAAGTGTTAGCGGGGGCATGGTGCTTGATGAGCAAGGGTTGCTTTGGACTATACCCAGAGAACGACACTTCGCCACCGGTTTACTCTGCGCCAGCGATCAGCTTGATGAAAAATATCTCTCCCCGGATCGGGCGTTTATGCTCGAACTGTTCAACAAGCTTTCCGCAAAAATAGATGCGGTGTATGAAGAGCTGCGCCCGCCAACGCTTGACAAGCCGATCCGCTCAAAACCAAAATCAGAGTTTACTCTTTAAAGAAAACACATTCACATGCCTGAAAAGAACGACCTGATCGAAGGCCTGACCGCTCTCCGCGCCGCCCGCGTCCTGTGCGTCGGGGATATGATGATGGATCGGTTTGTTTACGGCTCCATCGACCGCATCTCTCCCGAAGCGCCGATCCCGGTTTTGCTGGTGGAACGGGAAAAACATATGCTCGGCGGCGCCGGCAACGTCGCGGCCAATCTGGCGGCGCTCGGCGTCAAAACGACTCTGGTGGCGGTGGTGGGCAATGACGCCGCCGGCGCGGATGTTCAAAGACAACTTGCCCTGCTTGGCGTCACGGCGGCGCTGGAGGTTGCGCCCGACCGGTTCACCACGGTCAAGAGCCGCTTCATCTGCGGCACGCAGCAAATGCTGCGCGTGGACCGCGAGCAAACGGTTTTCATTTCCGCCGCCATCGAAGATAAAATCATCCGGCGCATCGAAAGTCTCGTCGCCGATGCGGGCGCGGTTATTTTGTCTGACTACAAAAAAGGCCTGCTGACCGACAAGGTGATTGCGGCGACGATTGCCGCCGCGCGCCGCCACGGCAAGCCGGTGATCGTCGATCCCAAGGGGCTGGATTTTTCGCGGTATCGCGGCGCCACCGTCATCACGCCCAACCGCAAGGAACTGGAAACAGCGACCGGCCTGAAAGCCGGCACCGACGATGAAGTCCGCGCGGCGTCCCTGAAGCTGCTGACGACCTGCGGCATCGGCGTCGTGCTGGCGACGCGCAGCAAGCAGGGCATGTCGATTATTTCGGCGGACGAAACGCCCGTGCATATCCCCGCCCGCGTGCGCGAGATTTTTGACGTATCGGGCGCGGGCGACACGGTCATCGCCGCTTTTGCCGCCGGGATGGCGGCGGGGCTGTCGATCACAAACGCGGCGCTGCTCGCCAATATCGCCGCCGGCATCGTCGTCGGCAAGCCGGGCACCGCCACCGCCCGCCCCGAAGAAATTCTCGAAGCGCTGGAAGAAAGCCAGCCGTCAAAACGCGCAACCTTGCAAAAAGCCACCGACGCCGCCGACCGCCTGCGCGCGCGCGGTTTGAAGACCGGCTTTACCAACGGCTGTTTCGACCTGCTGCATCCCGGTCATTTATCGTCGCTGCGTCAGGCAAAAGCCCATTGCGATTTTCTGATCGTCGCGATCAACGGCGACGCGTCGGTGAAACGCCTGAAAGGGCCGGCGCGGCCGGTGCAAAACCAGGACGCGCGCGCCGATATTCTGGCAGCGCTCGACATGGTGGATATGGTCCTGATCTTCGAAGAAGACACGCCTTTGACTTTGATCGAGGCCATCCGCCCCGATATTCTTGTCAAAGGCGGGCAGTACAAGCTGGAGGAAGTCGTCGGCGGGGACATCGTTATGTCTTACGGCGGCAAAATCATCCGCGCCGAGATGGAAGAAGGCTTCAGCACGACGAAGACGATTGCGCGGATGTAGGATTTATCAGCGCTCCCCCATGTTTATGACTTCTCACGTAAGCCCTAAATTAACTTTTCTATGGCACGCTAAGGTGTGGGAAGTTTCAAGGGAGTACGGCGCTGGTGATGAAAACGGATGATGTCACCCAAAAAAACCTGATTGTTCAGACACCTGATCCCGTGCACGAGTCGTCGCTGCCGGTGATGCGGGATGCGACGCTGACGGATGATAAAAAATCCAAACGCATCGGCGACCACCTGGTGGACAAGGGGCTGATCAGCGAAGATCAGCTCAACGTCGCTTTGCATGACAAGCAAAAATCGGGAAAAATGATCGGCGAAACGCTGGTCGAGCTGGGTTTCATCAGCGCGGAGGTTTTAACCAATTTTCTGGCGGAAACCACCGGGTTTCAGCAGTTCGACCCGAAAAAAACCATGCTCGATCCCGAAGCGCTCGCCATGATCGCGAAAAAAGACGCGCTCAAGTACCAGATTCTGCCGGTTTCCGTCATCCCCGCCAAAAATGAGATCAGCATCGCCATGGCGGACCCTTATGATGTCGTGGTCTTCGACCGTCTTAAGCAGATCTTGCCGCGCGGGCTGACGATGGTGCCGCTGATTTGTTCTCCTTCCATCATCGCGGATACGATTCACAAGGCTTACGGCGTATCGACCTCGATCAAGGCGATCCTGGCGGAGCTTGCCGGCGACAAAAGCGCCGCGAAGAAAAATCTGGACAGCCTGTCCGAAGAAGACGCCTATAGCCATCCGATCGTGCGCCTCGTCAACGCCATGGTGTTTGAGGCGGTAAAGATGGGCGCGTCGGATTTGCACTTCGAGCCGGAGGCCAGTTTCGTGCGCATCCGCTATCGCCTGGACGGCGACCTGCTGGTGGCGCATACGCTGCACCGCGATTATTGGAACGGGATATCGCAGCGTCTGAAAATCATGTCGGAGATGAACATCGCCGACAAGCTGACCCCGCAGGACGGCCGGTTCGGCCTCAACATGGGCGGCCGGGACGCCGACTTCCGTGTTTCCGCCCTGCCGACGGTGCACGGCGAAAATATCGTGCTGCGGGTGCTGGATAAAAACGCCAGCATCGTGCCGCTGGAAAAGCTCAACTTCAGCGAACATAACATGCGCCTGATCCAAAAGGCCCTCGCCCGGCCGGAAGGCATCATCATCGTCACCGGGCCGACCGGCAGCGGCAAGACGACGACGCTTTACTCGATGCTGAACGCCATCAACACGCTGGATGTGAATATCCAGACGCTGGAAGACCCGGTGGAATATTCGCTGGGCCTGATCCGCCAGTCGAGCGTGCGCGACGGCGCCGGCTTTACGTTTGGGGAGGGCATCAAGGCGCTGCTGCGTCAGGATCCCGACATCATTTTCGTCGGCGAGGTCCGGGATGAGGTGACGGCGGAGCAGGCGCTGAAAGCCGCCATGACCGGTCACCAGGTGTTTACCTCGCTCCACACCAACGACAGTTTTGGCGCCATTCCGCGGCTGGTGGATCTGGGCTTGCAGCCGGGGATGATGGCGGGCGCCATCATCGCTTGTTTCGCCCAGCGACTTGTCAGAAAACTTTGTCAAAATTGCAAAAAGCCTTATGACGCTTCTCCTGAAGAGTGCAAGCTGCTGGCGGTTGATCCGGCGCAGCCGCCGACACTGTACCGTCCGGTCGGATGCGCGGAGTGCAAAAATAGCGGATACAAAGGCCGCATGGGCATTCACGAAATATTATTCATGGACGAAGACATCGAAGCGGTCATCGCCGCAAATGGACATAAGTCCGAGCTGAAAGCCGTTGCCCGCAAGAACGGTTTTAAAAGCATGCGCGATGACGGGACTTTAAAGGTCTTTGAAGGACTGACCACGCTTGACGCGCTGATGAAGACCGTCAGCTTCGCCGACAGGATGTAGCGGCTCCCCATTGTTCTGGACTTGGTTTCTCTTTATAATAGCTCTATATAGAGAGCTCGGGGAGAGCTTTTTACCCGGGGAAGGGGCCTTTCAAGTTGCCGAAATTTAAGTACAGAGCGCTGAATACGCAAGGCCGTCCGGCACGTGGCATCGTGGAAGCGGCCAATGAGTCCGATCTTTTCTCACGCCTGGAAGAAGGCGGGATGACGTTGATCGACTGCAAGGAGATCTCCGAAAATGCCGGCGCGGTGGCAGGGTTCGCGGGCAAAAAAATAAAAGTTCGCGACCTGATACAGATGTTCATTCACCTGGAACAACTTCAGAAAGCGGGCGTTCCGCTGCTGGATGCGCTCGCCGACGTGCGGGACAGCGCCGAATCGCCGAAGCTGCGCGACATTATGGCGGACGTGCATCGCGACGTGGTGGAAGGCAACTCGTTCTCCGCGGCGCTTGCCAAGCATCCGGGAACCTTCAAGAATATTTTCGTGTCCCTCATCGCCGGCGGCGAAGAAACCGGCAACCTGCATACGTCTTTCGCGCAGGTCATCCGGCATCTCAAATGGACGGATGCGATACAGAGTAAAATCAGAAAAGCGCGGCGTTACCCGATGATCCTTTGCGTGGTTGTGGTGATCGTGATCTGGGTGATGATGGGTTATGTGGTGCCGCAGGTGACGGGATTTCTGAAAGACATCGGCCAGGAACTGCCTTTCATCACGCTGGCGTTGATCGCGACTTCGGAATTTGTGATCAATTATTTTCTCTACGTGATCCTCGGAGTCATTGCTGTCGTTATTTTTGTCAAAATCGGCTGTGCCGTGTCGCAGGAATTCAGATACCGGGTTCACTACATTCTTTTGAATATGCCTTTGATCGGCCAGGTGATCCGCAAGATCGCCCTGTCGCAGTTCTGTCAGACTTTCGGGATTTTGTTCACCAGCGGGCTTGATATCCTGAAATGCCTGGACGCCGCCAAGAATACGACGGGCAATCTGGTGCTGATTGAGTCGCTCGGGCGCGTGCGCCAGAGCGTGCAGGAAGGCGTGCCCCTGTCGGTGGCGCTGAAAGGGTCGGGCGAGTTTCCGCCGCTCGTCATGCGCATGGTCAAGATCGGAGAAGAATCAGGCAATTTGACAACCGTTTTGCAACAGGTGTCCGAATTTTACGACAAGGATGTGGATGAGTCGGTGGATGCGATGATCCTCCTGATCGAGCCTATCCTGACAGCCGTGCTTGGCATCACGGTTCTATGGATCGCGGCCGCCGTTTTCGGCCCGATCTACGACAGCTTCGGCAAGATGGGGGGATAGTCAGTGTCTTTACTCAGCCCCAGGAAACGCATCTTGCTGATCGGCGGCGACGGCGTCGTGCTTTTCGGACCTGTTGCCGGCGGCATCGAGCGTGAAATCGCCCTTTCCTGGGACAGCCCCGACTTTGACGAGCATCTGACGGACGTGCTGGGCAAGCAGCATCAGCAAAGCCCGATGCTGCTGCTGTTTGATGGCGCCGACCAGACCTATCGCAAGGAAGAGAATGTTCCAAAGCTGAGTATTTTCGACCGCAAGCGGTTTATCGAGCGCAAGCTGGAACAGGCGTTTCCAAGCTACCCCATTCGCACGTCCATCGAAATTCCGCCGCCGCGGGTGCGGGGACCGAAAGGGATGCCGTCTTATCTTTTCGCGGCGATACCGGAGATTGAACGCTCCGACCGGGTTGTGGAAAATGTTCTGGAGGCAGCCGTTCCGCTGGCCGGCTTTGGCCTGTTGCCCGCCGAATCGCAGGGGCTGGTCACCGCCGTTGCCGGGAACTTGTTCGGCAAAAAAGGCGATATGTCCCGCTGGGCGGTCCTGATCGGTCAGCACGAGACGGGCGGGTTGCGCCAGGTCGTCGTCAAAGACGGCAACCTGGCCCTGACCCGGATGACGCCCGCGTCCGAAGCCGGTATCCGCGGACCGGAATGGGCGGAAGAAGTGCTGCGGGAATTCAAGGCGACGCTGACCTACATCGCCCGTTTCGGTTACAAGCCGGAAGACGGCATTGATATCGTCATGGTCTGCGGCGACGCCGAAAAACAATACTTCGAGAACAAGCACTTGCCGGTGACCAATTTTCAATGCATCACCCCGCTGGAAGCGCTGACGGCCATCGGCATGGGCAAAGGCGAAACGTTCGAAGAGGTGAACTACGCCGATGCCCTGCATGCCGCCTGGGCCAGCAAGAAAAAATCCCTGGCGGTTCCGGTCAAGGTGCCGAGCGTCGAGCGCATTATAAAACCAAGATTGGTCGTGCGCCTTGCCACGATTGCGCTGGCGCTGGCTTTTCTGGTGCTCGGCTATTTCACTTTAACCGGCTATCAGGTTTACGACACCGTCAAAAAAGACGCTGAGATCGCGCGCCTTCAAAAATCAGGGCTGGAGGCGGACCTGCAGCAGCGCGTCAAAGATATTGATGCGCTGCCAGCTAAACCGGCGGTGATCCGGGCCATTATGACGACGAAAAAACTGCTTGAAAACAACACCATCGACATTGCGCTGACGCTTGAAGCCCTGCACAAGGTTTTCGCCGGCGCCGTCGGCCTTGAATCTTTTTCTTTCGAGCACCGGCCGGCGGTCGCGCTCAAGCTTGAGTCGGCCGGGAACGCGGCGCCCGGAAACAGCGCCTCTGCCGGCAAGGCAAAAGAAAATGATCGCGGTTCCGTGCGCATCACTTTCCAGTTTAAGTTCATCGAGCGGCTGACCCTGGAGAAAAAAGTGCAGCGTTCCGCTCTTCTGGTGGAGGACTTAAGAAAAGCTTTCCCCGGATATCTTGTTAGAATTAAAACCCAGTTCGGCGGCATTTCTTCGGCCGACGGAAAATTCGCCGGCGTGGCCGGCGGCGCCGAGCTTGCCGCCGGGCAAAAAGACACTGATTTCGCAGAATTTGAAATGGAGGGTGCACCTCTATGATCAAGCTGGTCGGCCTTAAAAACTATGTTATCCTTGTCGCTCTTCTGGGCTTTCTTTTGATTGTCACCGCTATTTATTTTGGCGGGATCGTGCCCATGTCCGCCGAAGTGTCGGCGGAGCTGAATGGCACGAAAAGCGCAATATCCGGCCTGCAGGGGAAAATCGCCGGTCTGCGGGAAGATGAAAAATTCTTAAAAGAAAACCTGCAAGCCTACCAGGCGCTGGAAGGCCAAGGGTTTTTGATGAAGCAGGATCGTTTCATGATCGGCCGCACGATGGAAGACATGCGAAAAAAGACATCCTGGCTGACCTTGCCTTATTCCGTTGGCGACACGCAAACCATCGCGGTGCCGAATGTGGACCTTGCCGCCATCAAACACCGGCTGATCGACAGCCGCATCGAAGTCAGGGCGGTGCCCGTGCTGCTCGATACCGATGTGTATGTTTTTCTTCAGGAGCTGGCGCGGGTTTTCCCCGCCCATACGCGCATTCAGAACTTTTCCGTGAAGCGCAGCCGGGAGATCACACGGCAAAGCCTGGTCGAAATGGTGGCGAACAAGAAGCCCGCCAGTTTTTTCAGCGCGGACATCACTTTTGACTGGCTGACGCTTGTGCCGGAAGACGTGCCCCCGCCGGTGGAGGCGCCGCGATGAAAAATATTTCTCTGCTTGCCGGCGTTGCGCTTTTTTATATCCTGAGCGGGGTTTCTTTGGGCCGCGCGGTCGATGCCGTCCCGGCACTACCTCTGGCGGCACCCGTCACGCCGCCGGCGGCGGGTGTTGCGCCGGACGTGGTGCCAGAGGTAGTGCCGGGGGTGGTGCCGGAGGTGGTCAAGAATGCATTATTCAGCAAATCTCTCTTCCTGACCCAGCGCGAGGAAGCCGCGATCCGGCAAGCTTTGCAGGGCGTGATCGGCCCTGACGCGGCGATGCTGACCGCCGGCGAAAACATGCCGCGGCCCCAGGTGACGGGCGGGGTGGGTCCCAACGGCGCGCCGCTGCCGCCGCCGGTTTACAGCGTGATCCGGGTTTACGGGGTTTTCTACCGTGCGCCGGACGACTGGATTGTCTGGATCAACGGCCGAAAGGTAACGCCCGGCGCGCTGCTGCCGGAGATTCGCGGCATCGAAGTCGAAAAATCGTCCCACGTGCATCTCAAGTGGTACGACCAGGCCCTGAACAGTATCATCGCCGTGACGATGCGGCCGCACCAGACGTATGACGTGCAAACCGGCATTTTACTGCCGACGTCGAAGTGAGGGATATGATGGTTTCAGCCGCCGCGAAAATAACCCAGCCCGCCCCCAGCGCCATCAGGATCGACGGCGTCACCGCCAACTATGGGTTCGGCAATGTTATTGAAGACATCACTTTCGATGTCGAAACCGGGGAAACCTTCGGGCTGATCGGGTTGAATGGCGTTGGCAAGACGACGCTGATTAAAATTATTCTGGGCTTGATGGAAGCGTCAAAGGGGAAGATCAGCCTGTTCGGCCAGGAAACGCCGGCGCCGGCGAGCAAGGCCAAGATCGCCTACCTGCCGGAAAAATTCGAGCCGCCGTTTTTCCTGAGCGGGCTTGAGTTCATTCGCTTTTCGCTGGAACTGTACCAGCGGCCGTTTGACGAAAATGCCGTGCTGGCGGCGGCGGACCGCATTGCCCTTTCCCGCGCGGCCCTGCGCCGCCGCGTCAATACCTATTCCAAAGGCATGCGCCAGAAAACCGGGCTGATGGGCACCTGGCTGACGGAATGCCCCTTGCTGATTCTTGACGAGCCGATGAGCGGCCTCGACCCGCGCGCGCGTGTGCTTGTGAAGGACGAGATTGTCGCTTGCCGCAAGCGGGGGATCACGGTATTCTTAAGCTCGCATATTCTGGCGGATATGGATGAAATTTGCGGTCGGGTGGGCGTTATTCATGACGGTGCGCTAAAGTTTTTAGGCACCCCCGCCGATCTAAAAGAAAAGACCCAGAAAGATAATCTGGAGCGGGCTTTCCTGAAAATTATCGAAGGATCAACAAGGGTTTATGAATCATGAAATCGTTTAGCAAGAAAAATGCCCTTCTGGCGACGGCAAGCCTGATTGTGTCTGTCGGCATTGTTTCAGCCGCTCTGGCACAAACACCAGCCGCACCGGTTGCGGCGCCGCTGAATATCACAGCGCCTCTGGCGCAACCAACAACGCCTCTGGCGCAACCGGTAACGCCTCTGGCGCAGCCAGGAGCGCCTCCGGCGCAACCAACAACGCCTCCGGCGCAGGTCGCAGCGCCGCCCGCGAATATCGTTGCGCCCGCGTCTCCCAATCCGAAAAACGCCGGGGCCGGACCGAAGGTGACGGATATTCTGGCGCAGCCGGCGGAGATACGGGATCTGCCGGAGAAATATCTGGTGGTCAAAAAAACCCAGGGCGCCGACGGCATGGATGCGCGTCTGGCGGCGGCGCGCACGGCGCTGGCGCAGGGCAGTTATCAGGCGGCGCTGCAAATTTTCAGCGACCTTTATGTGGAATTTCCGCACAACAAGCGCGTGCTGATGGGCCGGGCGATCACCTTTCAGAAACTGGGGCAGAGAGAAGAAGCGCTGGCCGCTTACGAGCTGGCTCTCCGCAACGACCCCAAAAACCTGGAAGCCCTGACAAACATGCTGGGCCTGCTTGATAAGGCAGATCAGGCGCTGACGATTGAAAAACTTCACCAGTTGCGCGATATTTACCCCTCCAACGCGGATATTACGGCGCAGCTTGGCCTGGCTTACGGCATGGCCGGCGACTACGAAAAGGCGCTGAAATACCTGGAGATGGCCCATGCCCTGGAACCGGGGAACGCCAACATCCTCTACAACAGGGCCATTGTTTACGACCGGATGGGGAAAAAAAACCGCGCCGCCGATCTCTATCGCCAAATCGTTCTTCTGGGGGAAGACGGCTCTCTCGACCACGGTTTTCCGCTCGAAACGGTGAAAAAACGCCTGTCGATTATTCGATAAAGGCATTTCTAAAAGTTCTTGTTGTCATTCCGGCGGAGCGCCTTCTCAATGAACGCCTTCAATATCATGATCGTCACTTTTCTGGGGCTGGTGCTGGGCAGTTTTGCGACGGCGCTTTCTTACCGCATGCCGCGCGACATTTCGATTTTGACGGTAAAACGCTCCTTATGCCCGGTTTGTCAGCATACCCTTGGCATGGCGGACCTGGTGCCGGTTTTTTCCTGGGTTTTCTTGCGGGGGAAATGCCGGCATTGCCGCGCGCCGATCGGCTGGCGGTATCCGCTGATCGAACTGGCGACGCTTGCCCTCTGTCTCATTCTTTACGCCGTTTACGGGCTGGCGCCTGAAACAGTGCTGGTTTTTGCGCTGGCGCCGATCATTGTCAGCATCATCGACATCGACTTGCACCACAAAATTATTCCCGACAGTCTCAATCTTTCCGTTTTACTGCTTGGGGCGGCGCTGCTGGTGGTGAACGCTTTCACCGACGGGACCCCGCTGGAATTTATCCTCGCCAAGGGCGGCATTGCCCTGGGCGGGGCCGTGCTTTACGGCGTGGCGGCGCTGGCGCTGCGTCAGGCGGTCATGCTGGCGGTCAAGCGTGAATCGATGGGGCTGGGGGACGTTAAATTTTTCGCCGCCGCGGGATTTTGGCTGGGAGCCGATCTTGACGCGGCGGCGTTGTTCATGACAATCGCCGGCCTGTGCGGCGTGGGGCTTTCCCTGATCTGGAAAAAAATGTTTAAAGACCCGGAAGTTCCTTTCGGCCCTGCTTTGATGATCGCCTTTTTCACCGTATTATGTCTTCATATTCCTGTTTTTATAAATATCTGATATTTACACTTTTTTCATGCCTATGGCGTAGTCTTGGAAAGGGTTGATTATCAGGGGAGGGTTTTCCGTGGACATGACAGAATTGCTCAAGTTTACGCTTGATAACAAAGCCTCGGATTTGCATCTGAGCGGCAAGAACCCGCCCATGGTGCGCATCGACGGAGAGCTGGCGTCGATCAAGACCAACCCCCTGACCGCGGACGAAATCCGCGCCATGCTTTTTTCCGTCATGGCCGAAGAACAGCGCAGCGTGTACGAGCGCGACTATGAGATCGATTTCGCTATTTCTTTCGGGGAAACCGCGCGGTTTCGTATCAACGCCTTCACCAACCGTATCGGCTCCGCCGCCGTGCTCCGGGTGATCCCGTCCGTCATCCCGCGCATCGAAAACATGAACTTGCCGCCGATTATCACCCGCCTGACGTCTTTTGAAAAAGGCCTGATCCTGGTGACCGGGCCGACCGGCAGCGGTAAATCGACGCTGCTGGCGGCGATGGTCAACCACATTAATGAAACGATGGCCGGCCATATCCTGACCATCGAAGATCCGGTGGAATTTTTTCACACGTCGAAAAAGAGTCTGATCAACCACCGCGAAGTCGGCACCGACACGAAATCATTCGCCGCCGCGCTGCGCAGCGCTTTGCGGGAAGACCCCGACGTGATCCTGGTGGGGGAGATGCGCGACTACGAAACGATTTCTCTCGCCCTGACCGCGGCGGAAACCGGCCACCTGGTGTTCGGGACGCTGCACTCCAGCGATGCCGCCAAGACCGCCTCGCGGCTGATCGACGTTTTTCCGGCGGCTGAAAAAGAAATGGCGCGGACGATGCTGGCCGGGGCGATCCAGGGCGTCATCTCCCAGCAGCTGCTGAAAAAGGTCGGCGGCGGGCGCGTCGCCGCGCACGAGATCATGGTCGGCACGAACGCGGTCCGCAACCTGATCCGCGAAAACCAGTTGCCGCAGATTTACTCGATGATCCAGACCGGCGCGCGCTACGGCATGCAGACCATGGCCGATTCCGTGAACGACTTGCTGGCGGCAGGGCTGGTGAGCGAACAATCGGCGGTTGATGCGATGAAGAAAGACACTTCCGACGACACGGATGACATTGCAGCAAGCGCGCACGCCCCATCTGCGCCGCCTGTGACGCCGGTGACGGCAAAGAAAAATTCGCCGCCGCTGGCCGCCAGTAAAGCGCAGCCGCCCGTGACGGCGGCCAAACCGTCGGCGTCCTCCCCTGTCAAGGACGATCCAAAAGAAGGATATTCGTTTTGACCGATGTTGCGATTTATCCTTATCTCAACAAGATGGTCACGGAAGAGGCAAGCGACCTTTACCTGACGGTCGGCGTGCCGCCGATGCTCCGCGTGAACGACCGGCTGCATGCGCTGTCGGAAAAAGCGCTGGAAGAAGCGGATATACAGGACATGCTGGGGGATATCCTGACCAGCCGGCAGCGCCGCGAGTTTGAATCCCGCATGGAGCTGAACCTGGCGATTGACATGGGCAAAGACGGCCGCTTTCGCATCAGCGTCCTGCGCCAGCGGCAATATCCGGCGCTGGTGGTCCGGCGCATCACCGGCAAAATCCCCAGTTTCGAAGATCTGCACCTGCCAAAGATGATGGAGAACCTGGCGCTTGAAAGGCGGGGGTTGATTCTCGTCTGCGGCGTGACCGCTTCGGGCAAATCGACATCGCTGGCGGCGATGGCGGATTTTCGCAACAAGACGACCGGCGGGCACATCATCACCATCGAAGATCCGATTGAATTTTTTTACGAGCACAAAAGAGGCATCGTGACGCAGCGGGAAGTCGGCATCGACACCGAATCCTATCACATCGCGCTTAAAAACGCCCTGCGCCAGAAGCCGGATGTTATCCTGGTGGGGGAGATCCGCGACCGGGAAGTCATGGAGCAGGCGCTCATCGCCGCCGAGACGGGGCATCTCTGTCTTTCCACCGTCCACGCCAACAACGCGTCGCAAGCGGTGGAAAGAATTATCAATTTTTTCCCGGAGGACCGGCATCAGCAAGTGCGAATCGCGCTGTCGATGAATTTGCGCGCGGTGATCTCGCAGCGCCTGGTGTCTTCCATCCGGGGGCAGCTGGTGGTGGCGCTGGAAATCCTGCTCAACGAAGGTCTGATCAAGGAGCATATTCTGAAAGGGGAGACCATTAAAATCCGCGAGGTAATGACCCTTAACAACTCCACCGGCATGATTGTTTTCGATCAGTCGCTGATCAATCTTTACCGTGCCGGCATCATTAGCGAACAGACCGCGATCGCGGAGGCCGATTTCCCGACAGATATGAAAATGAAAATCTGGCAGATCAACCTCGCCGGCAAAGGACAAAGAAGCGGAGAGATTGACAACTCCGGACTGTCTCTGTAACAATTACTGCGGAACAATTTTGTTGCGGGTTTTTTAAGGGGATGGATCTTTTTCATGACTGGATTGCGTCATCTTTTTCGGGGCGGCTGCATCGTCGTTGCACTCACTCTTGTCACCCTCTCGCTCGGTAGTTGCCAGCTGGCAAAAAACCAGGTGACTTACGATCGCAGCGCGGAAAAAGACCGGCAGGGCTATCGCGACGCCTTGGCGCCGCAGCCGCTGCCGCCCGAAGAAGTGTCTTCGCCGCCCGATTTTCAATCCGTGATCGCCATGCCGGAAGATTTGAAACTGCCCTCGCCGCTGGTGACGGTATCCGTCAACCAGACCGTCTCCCTGCGCGACCTGATGTTTGAACTGGGCGAGCAGGCCGGGATTGATCTGGAGATGGATCCGCAGATTCGCGGCTCGATCATTTTCACCGCCAAAGACCGCCCCTTCCGCGAAGTCATCGAGCGGATAACCGAGATGGCGGGCCTGCGCTATACGTTCGAGCAGAACGTCCTGCGTGTCGAGCTTGACCGCCCTTACATCAAAAACTACCGTGTCGATTACATGAACATCGCGCGTAAAAGCACGACGAACATCAAGAGCAGCATTTCCGTCGCCAGTGATTCCGATTCCGGAGAAAGCTCTTCCGGCTCGGACGCCGACATTGAAAACAAATACGAGCCGGATTTCTGGAAGGAAATTAACGATGGCCTGAAGCAGATTCTGACCGCGTCGGATACCTACCTCTCCCTGGCGACTTTGGCGGATCCGGTGGCGACGCCGGTGCCGGCCTATGTGCCGCCGCCATTGCCTGTCGATCCGAACAATCCGGCGGCCGTGCCGCCGCCACTGCCGCCGATCGAGCCGCCGACGCTCAATGTGTCTTCGACCTCGGAGCCGCTCATTCCCAATCCGCCATCGAGCTATTCCATCAGCAAGCAAACCGGCATCGTCAGCGTCTTTGCGAGCGAGCGCCAGCACAAGATGGTGAAAAAATTCATGAACGATTTCGAAAAAATGACGATGACGCAGGTGCTGATCGAAGCCCGCGTGCTGGAAGTGTCCCTGTCGGACGAATTTGCCGCCGGCATCGACTGGGGCCAGGTCAGCCTGACGGGGCTGGTGACGGCCACGGGAACCCTGACGGCGCCGACTTTTTCTACACCGACAACCAATGTTTTCACGGCCAATATCGACCTGAACGATGGGCTGCGCCCGGTGCTGAGCGCGCTCAGCCGTTTTGGCTCGGTGCGCGCCCTTTCCAGCCCGCGCGTCATGGTCCTCAACAATCAGCCGGCGGTCGTCAACGTGTCGAACAACCGGATTTATTTCGACATCCAGACGACGCAGACGGCGTCCGCGATTGTCGGCGGCGAGCCCACGGTCACCCGGACGGGCACGGTCAAATCGACCCCCGAAGGCGTTCTGATGAACGTCCTGCCGACGGCCAATTTGGATACGGGTGAAATTATTCTTGCGGTGCGGCCGACCGTTTCTAAAATTACCGCGCAGATTGACGACCCCCTGAACGATGGCAACCTGATCCCCGAATTATCGGTGCAGGAGATTGACTCCATCGTCAAGTTGCACTCCGGCCAGACGATGGTGATGGGCGGGCTGATGCGCGAAGACAATACGGTATCCGAAACCGGCATTCCGGTGCTGGGAGATATCCCGATGGTCGGCGCGCTGTTCCGCAATCACGGCGACAACATCCGCAAGAGCGAGCTGGTGATTTTGATGCGCGCGACGATTGTTCCTGGCGGCTCCAACGCCGACGACATGGACCGCAAGATTTACCAGGACTTCGGCCATGACCGGCGGCCGGTGCGGCTGTAGGCTTTTTTGTCGTTCCCGCGCCGGCGAGAATAAGCCCCCGTCTTCGCGGCGGGCGGCGGACCCTTAAGTGAAAGTGCTTTTATGATCTCAAAAACACTCATCAAATACATTCTGACGGCCGCCTTGCGCGACAAGCTGATGATGACGCTGGCGCTGATGATCGCGATGGGGGGGGTGGTGGCGGTTTTCACGGGCTCGGCCAGCGTGACCGAAGGCGACAGCTTCGCGCTGGTTTTCGGTTCCGGGGGGTTGCGGTTTCTGGGCGTGACCGGGGTGATCCTCTTTTGCTGTTTTTACGTCCGCCGTTCTTTTGAAAACAAGGAAGTGGAGTTCCTGCTGTCCCGGCCGATCTCCCGGCCGTGTTTTTTGTTCAGCCATGCGGCGGCTTTTTCCATTCTGTCTTTCTTCATCGCGCTGGCGATCGTGCTGGTGGTGTCGGTTGTGGGGCGGCCCGACATGGGCGGGCTTGCCGTCTGGGGCGCCAGCCTTGCCGTTGAATTCGCCATGATGTCGGTGGCGGCGCTGTTTTTCTCGATGGTTCTGTCGAGCGCCGCCGGCTCCGCGCTTGCCACGCTCGGCTTTTACGCGCTGGCGCGCATGATCGGGACATTGCTGGGGATCATGGACGTGGCGCCGGTCAACTGGTTCTTCGCCGTGATCGGCAGCCTGATGAAATTGATCTCGATCATCGTCCCGCGCCTGGACATGATGGGACAAACCACGTGGCTGGTATACGGGACGGCAGGTTCCGGCGGCGTCAAGTTTTTGCCCGATGCGGGGTCTTACGCGCATATCGTCATGGAAAATATCGGCCTGGCCGGGTTCATCGGCTTGCAGGGGCTTGTGTTTATTGCGCTGCTGCTGGCGGCGTCCTCTTACGATTTCCTGCGGCGGCAGTTTTAATGCAGCAGCAGCGGGTCAGGGTCAAGGCGGCGCTTTTTATGATCCTCGCGCTGAACCTCTCTTTGTGGGGCGCCAGCCGGGAGATTTATTCGAGATGGGAAGGCGTGCCCCCCGTGCCGACCGCGCGCAAGGCGACGATGATGACGCTGGGGGATCCGGAGCTTGCCTATCGTTTTCTGGCGCTGGCCTTGCAAAATCTGGGCGATACCGGGCGGGATGTGACGCCGCTGAAAGATTACAACTACACGCGGCTGGGGCAGTGGTTTTTTTTGCTGCACGCGCTTGACCCGCTGTCCGACCACGTGCCGATGATCGCGGCTTATTATTTCGGCGGCACGCGCGTGCCCAAGGACATTGCGCCCGTGGTTGCATACCTGACGGTGGCGGGTCAAATTCCCTTTGGCGAAAAATGGCGCTGGCTGGCGCAGGCGGCTTTTCTGGCGCAGCACCGGATGAATGACCTGAACCTCGCGCTGGACATTGCCTATAAACTCGCCAAACTGCCGAACAGCAGCAGCATGCCCCAGTGGGCGCGGCAGATGCCGGCCTTTATCCTGAATAAAAAAGGCGACACGGAAGCATCCAGGCAGATGATGAAGAATATGCTGGTGACGGAAAAAACCGTCCATCCGCAAGAAGTGGAATTCATGAAGAGCTACCTGATCGAACAACTCGGCGTCGATCCCCATGAGGTTGAGCTGCTGATGCGGATGCGGGAAACGCCGGCGAAAAAATGATGTCCTTCATCCACGCGACGCCCACCTTCGACCTGATTGAATGGCTGTCCGTGACCGGGCTGGCGCAGGGCGTCCTTATTCTGGTCTATATTTTTTTCCGGGTGCGCAGCTGGCGGGAAGCGTCACTGGCCATCGGCTACTTTCTGGCGCTGTCCGCCGCTTTTGGCCTGCAAGTTGCGCTGCGGCTGGACGAATACGAGCATGTCATCCGGCTGGCGCAATGGCTTGTCTGGTCCTTAAGTCCGCCGCTTTGCTACCTGCTGGTGCTCCAGGTTGCGAAGGGCGCGCCGCCGGACTGGCGGCAGTTTTCCGTTCTGGCGCTGACGCCGCTGTCCTGGGCGGCGGTGACTGTTGCCCAGATCGCGGATTTTTTTCAGTGGCTTTACCTGCTCGGCTCCATTTCTGGCGGCGTTGTGCTGCTGGCGCTCTGGGGCCACAGGGGCCTGTTTCTGGACCTTTGGAAGTTTAAAGGCGCCGGGCGGGAAAGATACTGGCTGGTGATGACTTTGGTCATGGCCAATGTCGGCGTCGTCGGCATTAACTCTTTTCGCTCGGTCGGGGGGTTGCCGGGGGCGGATGCGGATGCTTTGCTGATCGTGCTGGGCCTGGCCTTCGTTTACCTGGCGAGTTCCGTGATGTTTCGGGTTTACCCGGCCCCTGTGCAGTTGCAGGCCGCGCCGCGGGGCGCTCTGACCGCGGAAGAAAACCGAATCGCCGAGAAAGTGAAGAAACTGATGGAGCTCGACAAGCTTTATCAGGAGCCAAGTTTTAGCCGCGCCGACCTCGCCCGTGAGATTCCCACCTCCGAAAGCATCGTCTCCCGCGTGATTAACGTCTCTTTCGGCAAAAGCTTTCCGCGGTATCTGAGCGAATTCAGGGTGGAGGACGCCAAAAGAATGCTCCTCGACAAGAATATCCCCGTTCAGGTGGTGGCTTCGGAAGTGGGCTTTAACTCTTTGGCCTCTTTTAACCGCGTATTCAGGGAAATAACCGGGGTAACACCGACGCAGTACCGTCAGGACAGCGATCCCCGCCCAAGCGAAAAACCGTGAGAACGGCCGGTGCAACGGAGAGACTTTTTGCATATCGAAATAAATACTGATCATTTTGTCACTTTGAGCAGCCGTCTTGCGTTTTTTAATAAATTCTTCAACTTTTTGGTTGAATAATGGGTGTATGTCCACCAAACTCATGAGCGTTGCTCATTCACTAAACGTAAACTTCAACATCCAAAGGGGAATCTGAAACATGACAAAAATGCACCAACAAAAAGGCTTCACGCTCGTCGAGTTGGCGATCGTGCTGACCATTATCGGACTTCTGATCGGCGGCATTCTGAAGGGCCAGCAGCTGATGGAAAACGCCCGCGTCTCGGCAACGATGGCGCAGGTGAAAGCAATTGAAGCGGCTGTAACGACCTTCCAGGATACTTACAGCGGCATTCCGGGTGATCTGGTGACAGCGCCCACACGCGTCCCGAACTGCGGAAACTGCGGCCTCGCCGTTGCGGTGACGGCGGGTGACGGCATTGTGGGACTCGATACCTGGGACATGAGTGCGCTTCAGTCGGCCTCGTTTGCCGGGGGCCCTACTGCCGGTAACGTCAACAATGAAACTTTGTTGTTCTGGGTGCACCTGGCCCACGCCAACCTGGTTTCCGGCGTGACGGATGATGGTATCACTAGTATCGCTCCATCTTTTGGAGGCTCTTTGCCGGCGGCACGGGTTGGCGGCGGCTTTATTGTGGGCTATGCCAACACAACTGCGACAGCTGTTATTCCTGGCCGCCCGGTTCCTGAGAGCTTGACTGGTACATCTCTGGCATTGGTTCCGAATCCTTCTGCCCCCCTGGGTGCGGTTGTGGGTACCAACGTGCTGACGCCGATTCTGGCGGGTCAGATGGACCGCAAGATGGATGATGGTATTCCCGCGACCGGATTTGTCCAGTCTTATGGGTTGGCTGCAAGTTGCTATGCTGGCGCCGCGGTACCGTATACTTACAGCGCCGCTGACTCCAAAGACTGCGGTCAGTACTTCAAAATCGGGGGCTAAGGCTGCTGGTTTTTTGATGATCTGAAAGAAAGCCCGGGACCAAATCCCGGGCTTTCTTTTTTGCTCGCATGCTACCCCCCTCTCCCGCAACGCGGGAGAGGGCTGGGGAGAGGGTGAGCGATGCGAGGTGGACAGAAGCTTTGAACATGCAGCAAAGCTTTCCCTCTCCTTCCCACGCAGCATGCTGCATGGGCCCCGCCCTCTCCCGCGCTGCGGGAGAGGGGAAAAAGACAGGTCAAAACTTGGGGCCGTTGGTATAACCATTTGATTTTATTTGTTTATAATGCTTAAAAAGCACTGGGTAGTATTTTTATATTGATTTTCTAGCACATAGTGCTATCGTGATAGATATGGGCGATGCTGTTTTTATTGTTTACCGCACCAAAAAATTCGACCGTGAGGCGAGAAGAATTTGGCGTGAAAAAAATCTTGGCGAAACCGCGGAGCGATTGAGGACGAAAGGAGAAAAGCGATGAGTAAAACATTCGACGATTTGATGGGCGCACTGATGGAAGTGAAGGACCACCTGGAGGGCCGCACTGCGCTTCCCTCAACACGTATCGTTATCAAGTCTCCCGACGTGCGGAAAATCCGCAGGAAGATGAAACTCACACAGGAGCAATTTGCCGCCGTCTTCGGTTTCTCTCCTTCCATTGTGAGCGCATGGGAGCAAGGAAAGCGTGTTCCGGACGTGAGTGCCCGGCACTATCTTCGGGTAATAGAATACGCGCCGGAAACAGTGATTGACGCGTTGCGGTAAGGTGATGGAAAGGGCGATATCTGCGTTCATATTCGCCAGATCGCTCTCTCCCTCACCCCGACCCTCTCCCGAAGGGAGATGAGGTTATGCAAGAAGTCTTGACTTGGTGTGTATATAATGTGTATAATAAAGATATGAACAGCAAAGAAATTATAAAAAAGCTGAAAGCGGATGGGTGGTTCGAGATACGGCAAAAAGGTAGCCACCTTCACCTCAGACACCCAAGAAAGCCGGGTACGACGACAGTTGTTCATCCAAAGAAAGATACGCCGCTTGGCACCTTGCGTGCGATAGAAAAACAGTCCGGTGTAACCCTGAGAAAGGATAAATAAAATGGAAAACAAAATTTATATAGGCGTGGTGCATAAGGATAAAAACAGCGATTACGGGGTCAGTTTTCCTGACTTTCCCGGCTGCACCTCCGCGGGTGTCGATTTCGATGAACTGTTAAACAACGCACAGGAGGCCCTGCAAGGCCATATTGATGTCGGGGTCGAATACGGCGACCTCATTCCCGGCCCGTCGAGCATCGAGGATATTATTGAGGATAAAACGGCCATTGCCATGATCCCCGTCTCAGTAAAAGTGCCGAAAATCGCCGTAAAACGCTTTAACATCACCGCCCGCGAATCAGATATGAAAGTTATTGACAACTGGCTGAAAAGAACAGGCAAGCACCATGACAGGTCTTCCTTTCTCGTCCAGTCGGCAATTGAGCGTATTCATCAGGAAAAGCCGCGCGTATAAAAAGGGATATCGCTGCGAACAATTTCAGGTTCAGCCACGGTCAGCCTTGACTTGACGCTTTCAGAGTTTTCGACAGTTGTAGGGGCCGATATCTGTTTTTATCGTTAATTCCTGCAGCGCAGCCTTTGGTTTTTCAGCACTGTCGCAAAATTGGTTGGCGATAGATAAACCCAGAACAGCACTGACCGCTATACCTGTTATCCAGCCATACGGTTCTGCAATTTCCCGCTTTTGAACGGTGTTCTTATGAATGGTTTTGTCAAGAACGCGAGAAACAGTCAGCAGCGCATAGACCGCGCCTGGAATGGCAACACTAAGAACTGTACCACCAATAATACCGGCCATTATCGGGCTAAAGGGGCCAGGATTTATAAAGGCAACAGAGCCGGCAGCAAAGCTCACGGCACCTGCAACAAGAGTACCAACAACAGCGCCAGCACCCAAAATAGCGCCTCCGCAAAACGTCAACAAACGGTCCCTGGCATTTTGCGCCAGCGTGCTGAAGGGGTTGAGCAGGCTTTCTTTGAAAGTCGTCATGATGTTTTTCTCCTGTATGGTTCTCTGAATTAATATCATAAGGACAATAACATAAGATAATATGAAAATCAAATATATTTACAAAATCATAAACAATGTACCCGGACAGGCTGTTGTTTTAATGATTAATTTCAAACGGTTTATCATATCTGTCGGAGCACTAAAACCCGAACATATGATCCAGGCTGAATGATTTTCCGTCGTTGATCAGCCCGTGGTAGCCGAACAGGCGGCAGGTGGTGTCGCGGATCATGACGTAAGCATTGTTTCCGGCGCGCTGGCGTTCTTCTTCGCTGAACATCGACGTGTAGCGCCAGAGCAGCGAACCGCTGCAGGCGATCCGGACGCGTTTTGTCAGCAGCTCCACGCCATGTCCGTCAAACAGGATCAGATCCGTCTCCGAAAACGCGTGCCAGGGGGTGGAGGCCGGGTAAATCAGGTGGCACAGGGTATCGACGTCTTTTTGTCCGATGCGCAAAAACAGCCGCGTGCTTAAACCCGGCGGCTTGCCGTTGTAGGACTGCGGCTCTCCTTTATAAACCATCAGCGTATTGAAAATATGCGCACCGAAACTGGTTTCCGCCCCTTGTCCGCTCAAACTGTCTTCATAGCGGAAGAGCGCGTGCAGCCAGCCGTCGGCGCTGCCGCCGTCGGCGAAATCATAGACCAGTTCCATGTGTCCGAAGCCGCCTTTCAGCGTTTCGATGCCCTTGCGCTTCAGCACGTCGCCGACGTCAATCGCGACGCTGTCCTTGCGCGCCAGCTTGCCGATGCGGTGACGCAACACCTCGGCGCCGGTCGCGTCGTAAACCAGCAGCGCCACCGGCAGGTCTTCCTGGCACGTCGCCATCGGCGTCGGCTGGACGATGCTCTTCCAGCGCTCCAGCGGCAAAATCGGCGCCGGCAGCAGATAGCCTTTGCCCAGGATGTTGGAGAGGCCGGGAATATTCGGGTCGGGCTTTAAGTCGGTGCGTTCGACATTCGCATGCGCGATGCGGCGATGGCCGTTCGCGACAACGACTTCATAGCGCGGGCGCACAAAATGTTTTCCGGCCTGCACTTCCAGCTGTTGCGGCCAGACGGCGTCGGGCATCAGGCTTGCCACGTCAAGCGCATAGGTCGCGAAAGGCGCGATCTGCTTGTTGAGGTAAGCAATATTATCGGCGCCCATATAATTCAGCCCGACGGTATTGGCCGGAATGGCGCAGGGGTGGCTATTCTCGATCCAGAGAATGACTTTTTCACCTTTACCGGGCGCCGGCACCCCGGCGTAAAGATCCGCCGGCCAGGCATTGGCGTCGTGCGTGCATGATAAAACCGTCTCGTCATCGCCATAGGTATCAAGCGCGTATTTCACCACATCATGCCCGGCGATGCCCGTCGCGTGGATGAAAAGGCTGCCGGAAAAATCGCCGAGGTTGAATTTGCGCCGAACGTCCTGGCTGTCGATGGTGACCAGATGCGCGCCGCCGCCCAGCGGCTCCCGCCATTGCGCCAGGATTTTTCCATGATCGTCGAACAGGCACAGCCACAGGGCCGCGTTTTTCGCGCCGTACCCGGCCCAGTAATTGACCGTCACCACCCGCGTGTGCAGCCCCGCCGCTTCGCGGAAGAAAGCGAAGTTGGTGGCAAAGTTCAAAGGATCGAGGTAGTTGCGCGTATTGGTGAGGAATTCATCGGGCAGGCGCAATTCGTCCAGCATCAGCACGTCGGCTTTGTCGGGAAAAAGATGCCCGACCTGGCGCATGACCCACCCGGCATCGAAGGCCGCGACGAAAACGGCCCTTGCGCCGGCGAAGGGCAGGTTGCCGACGGGCTGTGTTTCGCGGCCAAGAAGTTTTTTACCGACATCCGCCATATTCTGCACGAACACCCCGGCCACATTCACGCCTGACAGGTCATACAGGGCGTCAAAATCCGCCGCCTGCCCCAACGGATCGTAGATCGCCACCGGCCCCATCCGCGCAAGGCGCTTGACAAGAGCGACCGCCTTGTCCGCCGCCAGCGGGTGGCTCAGCGCCTTAAAGGCGCTGTTGCCGCCGCTGGCATTGCTGAAGGTTTTTATTTTTAAGGACATGCGGTTTCTCCGAAGATTTTATTCATGAAGTCTTAAACCAATTGCATCCCTATGGCAATACGCGATCCAGCTCCTGCACGATCTGTTTCTGAGCCTTCGCAAAAGCCTTTGCAAAAGCCGCCTGAATTTCCGGCAGGCGGTCGGCGGCGGCTTTTTCTTCGACGCGGATGTCAAAAGCGGCGCTGGGGATTCTTTTGAAGCGGTCGAGCAAGCTGACAGACATCGTGATCTTCACGACCGGCGCTGACTCCGCCGCATACTCAGCCTGAAACGCGCCGATCTCCGCTTTCAGAACCCGGCTGCCCGCCAGTCCGCTCTGATCCGTCGCCACTGTCTTGTACAATTTTGCGTCTTTCAGCGTTTCGGTCAGGCTGGCTTGAACCAGCAACGGCAAAAATTCCACCCACTTCGCGCCGGCATAGTAATCGCGCCGTCCGTCTTTTCGGATCAAAGCGATGCGGTATGTATCCAGCTCCGGCGCCGCAACGGGCAGGGCCACGATCAGGCTGTCGCTGACCGCCAGGGCGGCGCCAGTGGTCGTTACGGCGGTCGTCACCGGCGGCAACGCGAACAGGAAAGCTTTCCCCGTGTCCCGCGGTGTCAGGGCGCAAGCGCCCAGAAGGAAAAGAAGAGGCAGGAGTCCCATTCTCATTGCGGCACCCTGTAGCCTTCGTATTGCGTGCCGTGCAGGATGACGGACGGGTCTTCGCGCAGCGTGCGCGCCAGCATTTTAATCTCGCGAAACGCCCCGGTCGCTTCCACCAGCGCGTCGTGAGCATCGGGAAACAGCCCCTGCACGGCGGCAATATTGTCATCACTGAGAAGTTTTTGCGCCCGTTCGGCGGTTTTGGACAGTTGTCCCAGGACTTCCGGCGCGTTGGAGAGAACGGTTTGCAACTCCGACGGCACGGAGCGGATCACCGGATACTTCTCGCCTTTTTCTTTTTTCAGGTAAGCCGGCGGCGCCAGCGGATTGGTGTTTTCAAGCGACAGGTACGTCGTCCCGGTAATGCCCTGAAACCCGACCGATGCCACGGTATCCTGGCGCACAGGGGCGGTTTCGGTCACATCCACCAGCACCAGAATGCGGTCGTTGTCGCGGGAGACAAAACGGATGTCTTCCACCAGGCCGACGGAGATGCCTTTCAGCTTGACGGGCGCGCCGCGGGTGAGCCCCGCCACGGAATTCTCGAAGTAAATCGCATAGCGCGTCAGGTCGGCACTTTCCTGCCCGCCGCCGAAGCTGATCAGGTAATAGATGAAGGCCGCCGCCACCGCCAGAAAAAACGCGCCGACCCTGAAATAATACTTTTCCGTTTCCATGCTTTACTCCTCCAGAAATTTTGCGCGCTTGCCGTGGAAGTATTCTTGCAGCCACGGATGCGGGTCTTTTAAGTGATCTTGCAGTGTGCCGGTTTTTATTTTTTTATCCACCAGCACGGCAATGCGGTCACAGATGGAATGCAGGCTGTCAAGGTCGTGCGTGATCATCATCACCGAAATGCCAAGGTTATCCACGAGGTCGCGCAGCAACTGGTCGAAGGCTTCAGCGGCCACGGCATCCAACCCCGCCGTCGGCTCATCGAGAAACAGTATCCGGGGATCGAGCGCGAGCGCGCGGGCGAGTGCCGCCCGTTTGATCATGCCGCCGGAAAGCGCGGACGGGTATTTCGACCCGGCATGGGCGGGCAGGCCGACCAGTTCGATGCGCATCCGCGCCAGATTGCGGATGTCGGAATCGGAAAGCGACGTTTTCTCCCGGAGCTGAAAGGCGATATTTTCGATGACCGTGAGGTTGGAGAACAGAGCGCCTTTCTGGAACAAAACGCCCCAGGTTTTTTTCTCCTCGATCATCACCGTCCCCGACGTCGGGCGGTGCAGCCCGACAAGGGTGCGCAGCAGCACTGATTTTCCGGTGCCGTTGCCGCCGACCAGGCCGACGATTTCGCCCGCAAAAATATCAAAGTCAAGCCCGTCGTGCACGACATGGCTGCCGAATTTGTTGACGATGTTCCGGGCTTCGATCAGGGGCTTTTGCATCATATCCCCAGCCTGGTGAAGATGACGGAGAAAATCGCATCCGCCACGACGACCAGAAAAATCGACTGCACGACGGCGGTGATGGTCTTGCGCCCGATGTCTTCGGCGGAACCCTCCGCCTTCAGCCCCTGCATGCAGCCGACGATGCCGATCAGCACGGCAAAAACGGGCGCCTTGAACAGGCCGATGTAAAACTGCTGCATATCCGCCGCTTCCTGCATGCGGGATAAAAATTGCACGTAGGAATACCCCAGGTAGGAAGACGAAAATATATACCCGCCGAAAAGCCCCATCATGTCGGCGACAACCGTCAGCAGCGGCAAGGCGATTAAAATGGCGAGGATGCGCGGCAGCACCAGCACCTCGAAGGGCGACACGCCCATCGTGCGCAGGG
>CAYGGT010000004.1:3769-43265 GCA_964349475.1 uncultured Rhodospirillaceae bacterium | reverse complement strand
CTCAAACACTCACTGTATATTGGGACAGATGACATCGTGAGATATCACTGTCCCGGCATGTACTGAGATACTTTAGACAGGTTCCTTGTTAAACGCTTAACACGATCAACAAATCGCTGCCTGCGTATCTCTTCTCATCGATCTACAATGTTCAATAACCCTGCGGTTTCTGAGGCCGCGAAAAACCTTCAGGCCGAAAACGAATTTTCCGAACCGAAGGCGAATCTGTCAGAGAGGGAAATTTATAGTTATTATTTCCCCAGGTCAACAAGAAAAAACATGCACCGCAAACTTTTTTGCTCTCTACGCCTAAGCTATTGTATTCACTGTCTAATCACCTATCGGGCATTCGTCTCTGTATCGATCACCATGCCGTCATACGCAGGACGAATCTGCGGTGGAAGCTCCTCGCAGAGGGTTTTGTAATCCATATGAGTGGTCAGCACGGTCAAATAGGTCATTTTCGGCTTCAGGATATCCACCCATTTCTTCACTTGCTGAATATTGGCATGGGTCAGTCGCGCTTCCTTATGGTAGGCGGCGGCATCCACAATCCAAGTTTCAACGCCTGCCAGCACGCCAAGAGACTTCGCGTTCAGATTCGCCACATCCACGCTATAGGCAAACTTTCCAAAGCGGAAGCCGAGTGACGTGCAGGTGGTATGATCCTGTTCAAAACTCTCGATATCAATATCGCCGATACGGAATTGCTGATGGTTTTCAATCTGACATTTTTTTAGAAATTCAACATACAGACCGTCTGCGGGCGGTCTAAAAAGATAAGACCATCGCCGCTCAATTTCCTCCAGCGTTTCAAAATTGCTATAAAGGTCGATCAGCTTGTTGCTGTGATAGGCGATCACTTTCAGTTCATCAAGGCCGTTCACATGGTCCGAATGGTTATGGGTGATCAGCACGCCATCCATTTTCTTGAGGCCCAGACGGTTCAGGTGGGTACGCAGATCAACCGTGGCATCGACCAGGATATCAGTCGTTGCCGACTGCACGAGAATGGAAGCGCGCGTGCGGTGATTGTTGATGTCATCCGGGTCGCACTTGCCCCAGAACCCGCCCGCCGCCGGCGTGCCAAGAGAAGCGCCGCAACCGAGGACCGTTATTTTCATGGCTGCGGCACCTTACTGAACAGGGTAAAAAAGTTTTCAGTGGTTTGTTTCGCGACTTCTTCCATCGAAATATTTTTGAGCTGCGCCACCATCCGCGCCGTATGCACGACAAAAGCAGGCTCATTGCGCTTGCCGCGATGGGGGATGGGCGCCAGATAGGGCGCGTCTGTTTCGACCAGAATACGCTCCAGCGGCACATGCCTGACAACCTCACGCAGTTCTTCCGCCTTTTTGAAAGTGACAATCCCCGAAAACGAAATATAAAACCCGAGCGCCAGAGATTGTTCCGCCAGTTCCTGCCCGCCGCTAAAGCAATGCATCACGCCGCGCGCCCTGCCCTGCCCCGTGTCGCGCATGAGGCGAACGGTATCGTTATCGGCCGCGCGGGTATGGATGATAAGCGGTAAATCGGCTTCAAGAGCCGCTTCAATATGGGTCGCAAAGGTCTTTTGCTGCTCTGCGGCGGGTGAATGATGATAGTGATAATCCAGCCCCGTCTCGCCGATGCCAACCACCTTGGCATTTTGGGTATAAGCAACGATTTCGTTTTTTGTAACATTCATTTCCGAAGATTCCGCCGCATGATGAGGATGCGTACCGACGGTGCAATGAATGAATGGAAACTGCTTGGCGACAGCCAGAACGTTTTCAAATTCGGCAATACGCGTGCAGATCGTCAGAAAATGGCCGACCCCGGCGGCTTTGGCGCGATTAACAATATCCGCCACGCCTTCCGTTGCGAAATCAGGATAATCAAGATGGCAATGGCTATCCACTAACATGTCACGCCGTCTTTGCCACGGCTTCATCAACAATGCGCGGGAACGCGCCCGATGGGGCGGGCAGAGGCGTCCCCGCTCTCAGCGCATGCGCCTCGCCGATAAAACTGAAATCGCGATCGCTGGCCGCCACCGCCACCTGATCGAGGATTTTTTGCGCCGCAACCGGCGTAAACGGTTGAATAATCAGCCCCAGATTGCGAATGACTTCGGCCAGCACATACAGTACCGTCGCCATGCGCGCAGGGTCGGTTTTTTTGAGCGTCCAGGGCGCTTGTTCGTCAATATACATGTTGGCCGCATGCGATACCGCAATAAACTCCTCGATCGCACGGCTGAACTGCATTTTTTCGAATTCACCGCGGACGGCGATCAGCATCGCCTGCCCTGCTTTGCCAAGCAATACTTTATCGACATCTTCAAGAACGCCGGGCTGCGGCACTTTGGCATCGCAGCTTTTGCCGATCATGGAAAGCGTGCGCTGCACCAGATTGCCAAGATTATTGGCCAGTTCGGCATTGATCCGCGCCGTCATCAGCGCATGGGAAATATCCCCATCTTGCCCAAAGGTCGCCTCGCGCATCAGCGCATACCGCGCCTGATCAACACCGTATTTTTCAATCAAATCCTGCGGGGCGATCACGTTGCCGAGAGATTTCGACATTTTCTCGCCCGACGTCAGTAAAAAGCCGTGTCCAAAAACGCGCTTCGGCAACTCTATCCCCGCCGCCATCAAAAATGCCGGCCAGTAAATCGTGTGAAAACGCACGATATCCTTGCCGATCAGATGCACGTCGCAGGGCCAGTATTTCTTGAACTTTTCAGCATTCGTGTCAGGATAGCCGAGCGCGCTAATATAATTCGTGAGCGCATCCACCCAGACATACATGATATGTTTCGGGTTGCCGGGTACGGGCACGCCCCAGTCAAACGTCGTCCGTGAAACGGACAGATCCCTCAACCCTTGCTTCACAAAACTGACCACTTCATTTTTGCGAAAGGCGGGCTGCACAAAATCCGGCTGTTGCTCGTAAAGATCAAGCAGCCTGTCCGTATAGGCGGACAGCCGAAAGAAATAGCTTTCTTCCTCCATCCATTCCACGGCGGTTTTGGTTTCGGTGGAAATTTTTTTGCCGTCCGGCAAAACGGTCAGCTCATCCTCGGTATAAAAAGCCTCGTCGCGGGTGGAATACCAGCCGGCGTATTTATTGAGATAAATATCACCCTTTTCTTCCATCTTCCGCCACAGCGCCTGACAGGTTTTTTTGTGGGCATCCTCCGTGGTGCGGATAAAGCGGTCATAGGAAACATTCATTGATCGGCACATTTCTTCGAACAAGGCCGCGATTTCATCGACAAATTGCTGCGGTTTCTTGCCCTGCGCCTGCGCCGCTTTTTCGACTTTCTGACCATGCTCGTCTGTGCCGGTCACAAAATAAACATCATAGCCGTCCAGCCGCTTGAATCGCGCCATAACGTCCGCCCCAATCGCTTCATAGGCATGCCCGATATGGGGCGCGGCGTTGGCATAGGAGATGGCGGTCGTGATATAAAAAGGCGGCTTGGTCATGGTGCAATCCAATCTCGTGTTCAGAGAAAGGAGTGTAACTGCCAAGCCCCTGGGACGCCAAGTTTTTGTTTAATAAATTATGTTAAATTTTAGCGCTTCACACCTTCCGTCTCAGCACCGCCGCAAAAAAACCGTCGGTGTCATGCTGAGAGGGGGTCAGCCTCAGGAATTGACCGATGCCGGGAATTTTGATGGTTTCATTCACCGGCTTGATCTCGAATTCAGGGTGGTCCTTCAGAAAACTTTCGATCTGCATTTCATTTTCCTGGGGCAAAATCGAGCATGTGGCATAGACGAGCCTGCCGCCCGGCTTGACCAGCCGCCAGGCGCTTTCGAGAATATTGCGCTGCAACGGCACAAGCTCGGTAATCCCCGGCCCCAGCATCCGCCAACGGCGGTCGGGATCGCGCCGCCAGGTGCCGGTACCCGTGCAGGGCGCATCGACCAGCACAAGGTCAAAATGGTTCTGATGCCGCTTGACCCACTTGTCGCGCTCGCTTGTCAGCGGGCGGGTTTCGATGTTGTGCAAACCGGCGCGACGAAAACGCAACTTGGCCCGCGTCAGGCGCCCTTCCAGCACATCCATTGCGACGATGCGGCCCTTGTTGTTCATGGCCGCACCCAGTGCAAGCGTCTTGCCGCCGGCACCGGCGCAAAAATCCACCACCTGCTCCCCCGGTTTCGCATCCGCCGCCACGGCCACGAGCTGCGATCCTTCGTCCTGAATTTCCACCGCGCCGCCCACAAAGAGGGGATGCTGCGATAACTGCGGCCGGCCGAAGACGCGGATCGACAGCGGCGATAGCGTACCAAGATGAGCGTCAATGCCATCTTTTTGCAGCGCGGCTAAAACCTCGTCCCGCTTTGCCTTCAGCACATTCACGCGCAGGTCCATCGGCGCCGGGGACAGCATGGCCTGCATCTCGGTTTCAAAGCGGTCGCCAAGCACGGCCTGCAGCGGCTCGAACGCCCATTCGGGGCATTCGGTTTTTTCGCGCAGGGGCATATGCGGATGCGCCAGATTTTGCTTGTCCATCGCCTTGGCCATTTTCAATTCGGGCGGGGAGAGGGGCTCCGGCGTAAACCGCTCCCCTGAAAAAACAGCCTCAAGAGAGAACAAACTGTGCTCACGCTCGAACATCAGGTCGGCAAGCACCAAACTCCGCGCATTGACCTCGCCCCCACAGCGTTTAATCCACCAGCCAAGCCTATGGTAGGCGCGCATAATGCGGTAAATACGGGTGCCAATCGCGGCACGGTCGTGGGAGCCGATAAAACGGTTATTGCGAAAATAAGCGCTCACCGTCGAATCAGCGGGCTTCGGCGTGGCGATAATGACTCCCAGCAGGTCAATCACCGCTTGTATCCGGGCAGCAGGTATCATCTGCTTTTGATCCTTTCTTACATAAGATTCTTTATCTGGAGAGTATATATACTAAAATGCGCCGCTGCGGAAAATTAATGCATTCAACCATCCCCGGCAAATGACCCCTATCAAACCAGATATAGGTAGAGCACTTTTTAAGTTTCATGCGTTGGACAACCAGTCATTTAACCCCCAAGGAGTCACAGCATGAAAAACGCATTATTGATTACAACAGCGATTGCCCTTTGCCTGGTCACCGGCGCCGTCCACGCCCAGGTCGATAGCGGCAATAACATGAACAGCAACGCGCCGGCCAGCCCTGGCAATTTTAATACGACGCCTCAGGCAGGGGACAACACAACCGTTCCCAACATGCATACCAATACCGACACCACGGCGACCGGCATGCCCCACAACATGGACGCCCGGCAGTTTGGGACTTACACAACCACCCGGTGGGATATGAACGGCGACGGCGTCATTAACCGCGCGGAATGGACGGCCGCCAGACCGCACTGGTTCGGTTCCAACAACCAGAGAGCCAGAACATTCGCCGCATGGGACACAAACCGCAACGGCAGCCTGGATGCCAGAGAAATACAAAGCATATTTTCAAACAGCGATCTTTACTCCCGCTATGACAGAAATGGCGATGGCGTCATTGACGGCGTTGAGGCTGGAAAAATCCCTCAATAAAGAAAGCAAAGGTGTTAGATGTCCTTAGCAACCATTTTACTCATCGTGTTGCTGCTATTGGTGATCGGCGCATTCCCCGCCTGGCCGCACAGCAATGCATGGGGATATTACCCAAGCGGCGGACTGGGCGTGCTGTTGATTGTTCTCGTCATTCTCGTCGCAATGGGACGCATCTGAAAAAACATTCACCTTATGAGAAAGAAAACCCATGAAAAAAACTTTGTTAATTTCTACAATGCTGGGTCTATGTCTTGCTCTGGCCCCGGCGCAAGCAGCGGCACCTGCCCGACATTCAACCGATATGTGGTCAAGCTTTTATGCGGGCGGGTTTGGCGGGTATGGATGGACAGACGGTGAGCTGGCTGGCGGACCGACTTTCGACGTCAATGGCACGGAGTATGGCGCTTTTGCCGGTTATGAGATCGGCACCCTTATAAAATGGCCTGTCACATTAAACGGCGCGCTGGAATTTCACTATGGCTGGTCTAACGCTGACGAAACGCGAACCGTCGGCCTGGCCGCCGTGCAAGTGGAAAAAGATCACGAATGGGGCATCAACTTCCGCCCCGGCCTTGCCTTCATTTTCGATCGTGCGGAGATGAATTTGAAGCCTTACGGTATTCTAGGCTATCGCAGAGCTGAATTCGACACCACCACGGCCGGTGTTTCAAACAGCGAACAATATAACGGCTTCGATCTTGGCATCGGGACAGAACTTATCGCCTTTAATAATTTTGGCACCCGCTTGGATTACTCACATGTGTTCTATCAAGAAAAAAATGGCCTTGACCCCGATGAAAACGATGTGCGTCTGGGCGTAGTCTTTCACTTCTAGGCAAAACGACAGATAACAGGGAATGCTTTTAACCTCCCTTCGTTAGCAATATACGGCCTAACAACAAAAGGAGAAAAACAATGGACGAGAACCAAACCCAAGGGCAAAATCCAGGCCAAAACCGATCCGGCGATAACATGGGCAACAATCCAGCCAAGACAGGTCAAAAAAAAGACCAGGATAAAAATGCCGGCAACAGAACCAAAAACGGCAGTGAAACAGGCGGTATGGGCTCTTCAGGCTCCGTCAATCAATCAGACAGCGGAAACGCTGCCTAACTAAGCATAGGGAGAAAAAGCATGACCACTCAAAACAAAAGCGGCCGACCATCGAGCGGCAACGGTAAAGGCGCTCAAAGCTCCAACCGGAAGGGGGGATCTTCTACAGGATCCTCATCTCGCTCTGCGTCATCGTCTTCGAACGGATCCTCGCGAAGCGCAGGCTCGAGATCGAATGCATCGGATCGTGGCAGCAACGGGTCTACCCGTAGCTAATAACGCCGGCAACAAAAAAAGGATCTATCCCTCACGGGGTAGATCCTTTTTTAATGATGCACCTGCAATTGTCATCAAGGCCATAGGAACATTTTTCTGCGTCGTTGGTTATTCAAAGACTTCCAGGTGGAAGCTTCGCATCTTCAATCAATAAACAGACAAGGACATTCAATGAGAAACAATCAGTCAAACAGATCTTCCCGTGGAAGAGGGCATACCGACCAGCAACGCCCGGACGACAATCGCTTCATGGGCACGCAACGCGGTAGGCAACACAGCAGCGGATACGATGATAACGATCGCAGCGGATCGCGCAGTCAAAGAGACTATAGCGATTCTGAAAGATACAGAGACTCTGTCAACCAAGGCCGCGACGGCCGGCCGTCATATGAATCAGAGGAATCAGGCCGTAATAATTACGATGGCGACGACAGAAATTATGCCGGACGCGGAGATTCCCCGTCAGGTCCGCGCGGCTGGATCGGCAGCTCGGGCGATTACTCCGATAACGAGCGTCAACACTACGGCTCGGGGTCGTCATATGGCTCAGACTACGGTGACAACGGCGACGACAACTTTCGCACGGGTCGCCCTTCTGGCTTCGAGGAGGAGGACTCTCGCTCCCGCTCAGGACGCAGTGGCCGCTTTTCGGGAGAGTCAGATGAGAATGACGAAGGTAACAACTACACAAACCGCTCCGGCCGTCGCGGTCCGCCGGGTGATCAATGGTTCGATGACTCGCATGATCGTTCCAATGCCGGCCGCCGGAACCGGAACGATCGCTGAACTGAATATCTGAGCCCTATATTTTCAGGGGAGCATGAACGGCTCCCCTGAAGTTTATGAACAAAAAGATTTTATGCTGCATGCGGGCGCATGACGACTTTAATGCATCCGCCTTTCTTGTCTTTAAAGGCCGCCGCGGTGCGTGATAATAAAAGAAGGATCGGCGACACGCGACTGACCAAAAGCATTACCCCTGCCATCATTGATGGCAGGGGTAATAAATGTAAGCGTGTCGGATAAAGGTATAGATTACCGGTTAAACATCGGCGTGCTACGCGCGTCGCTGCTCCGGTCATACTGATTCAGATCTTCATCGCGCCAAAACTTCGTGCCCTTCAACATCACTTGCGCGAGCAAGCCTGCCTCCGTCAGCTGATAGACCCGAACGCCGGTCAGGATATCTACCGCGCCAGTGATCGCACCACCCGCTTCCCCGCCCTTGGCGGCAACGTCAACATGCCCGGAAAGATCAAGGCCCGTGGTGGTAAAATCGTAAAAAGATTTGGGGGTATCGAAGATAAATATGGTGCGGAAATCTTTTACGCCCAGACCCAGCCCTGCCCCAAGCGAAGCCATGCGCATATAAGTTTCATCATCGTTCTGGTTGTTATGCGCTACGCCGCGGCCATAGGAGCCAGATACAAACACCGCCGCTACGTCAGCGCTGGAAAAAACGGCATAGCCGGCAGCTTCTGCAATTTGCCTTTCTGCAATGGGTGCAAAATCATAAAGCTTATCCAGCACAGCGCCCTTCATGTCCTGAATTTCCATCCGCCGATCGTCACGCGTTTCGGCCTGCGCCTGAAAAGAAAAAGAGCAAATTAAAGCAAGTGCAAAAATAAAAATAGAGTGTTTCATAGTATGTACCTCCTGTTACGTGTTAAATGCGCGGGTATCGTTTTTAGTTCCATTTTTTAGTTGAAAGATAGAAAGTAAAGTTAGGCAACAGGCTGATAGCCGATAGATTGCGCAGAAAAATTCTGCGCAAAATGGGGACGATTCGTCGGAGAAGCCACGAGCAGTTCCTGCAATTGCTGCCGGGCCCGCGAGAGTCGTGAACGAACGGTGCCGATAGGAATCTTCAGTGACTCCGCCACTTCCTCATAACGCAACCCTTGAATGCACACAAGCACCAGTATATCGTGATGTTCCTTGCTCAGGCGTTTCATGCAATCCCTGACGATAGCCAGGTCAACGCTTGCCTCCTGCGAAGCATCCGTGGACATTTGATCGATATAAGAGTCTGGATCATACTGCGTTTCGAATTTCTTTTTATGACGGTACTGGGACACAAAAAGATTAAACATGATTTTCGATGACCAGCTGAATAAATTGGTGTTCTGCTGAAAGTAATCCTGTTTTTCCAGGGCACGCAATACCGTTGCCTGCAGCAGATCTTCCCCGTCACTTTTGCTTTTTGTCAAACGTAGCGCGAATTTACGCAGATTAGTCATTTCAGCAACGAGTTCTTGTTGATTAAACATTGAACAACTCCCTTTCAATCTGGATTGAAGGTTAGTCTACACACGCGGAGCAACAGGACATTTGATGCGCGTCAATTGTTCCTAAAATAATCCTTATGAAACGGAAGGAACCCCTGGCCAGCTGCCATGTTTGTTTCTTGAGCAAGCATACAAGAGATTTTAAAACAGGCATGGCCTGGAACCCATTACCAGTTTCAGCCATTGGCAAGACGACACGACAACAAGAGAGGAAAACACGACATGGGCAACAGAACTGAAGATCAGCAACAAACGCCGCAAGGCGCTTCTGGCGGTAAAGACGGTGCCTTTAAAAGACCAGGCATCGATCAAGGGAAAAAACCGGAAGATCAGAGCAAAAAACCTGGCGACAGGCTCGGCGCTGAACAGAACGAAACCGGCGACGAGAATCAACAATCGCAATAAAGTTTTTGAAAAGTGCCTTTTGGCATTTTTTCAGAAAGGAAGGCCGACAGCCCTTAAAAGCTGTCGGCCTTCTCCATTTGCGTGACGCCAGGCAACGCATGACATCTGCATGAAAAAACAGCCTCACAATAACTGAATACAGAAAAACGCCGCAGAAATGACCACCTGTTATATCTTACCGATATGCAGGCGCCCTTCTGAAAGGCTGCTACCGTTCAAACTCAACGATCACTGCGCGGCGATTGGCTTGCAGTGGCACGCCATCGGCCGTCGGTACGGCCAGATCGGTTTCGCCATAGGATTCTCGTTCAATCATGTCTCTCCTGATCCCGCGCGCCACCAGCTCATCTATCACCGCATTGGCCCTTCTCTGGGAAAGCCCGATGTTATATTCGTTGGAGCCGGCCCTGTCAGCATATCCCGCAACTGTCACGCGTGCCGGGCTTCCTCTTTCAAGCTCCGCTATAATGCCATCAAGCTTCGCTCTCTCGCTTCCCCGGATGCTCGACTGATCGAAATCAAAATAAATGGTGGACACAGGCAGGCTGGCCTCTCCTGCGCTGGGCTCAATAGCGGTTACCAAAGACCCCTGGCGATAAACCTCACACCCGATGAATACGAAGCCCGCTGGCGGTTCCCGGTAATGCTGGCATGGCTCGCGATACATATTATATTCGAGAAATACTTTCCATTCATGGTAGTGATCGCGTAATTCGGCCTCGGTAAGGGCAAAGTAGGCCAGAGATCCTGTCTCTTGCTGGGCCTGCGCCTTGCTCGCGGGCATTGTCATGAGCCCGGCGCACAGAACAACGGCTGCTGTAGATAAGAGAAAATTTTTTTTCATTTTGATCTCCTTAAAATATATTGCATCTACAGCTGAAGCCTTTCAGCGCAGCGCCATTGACCCTTTACGTCACCGTCACATACGCGTCTGCAAGGATTACAGTTCCCTGATACTTCTAAGCCGCTTCGATATTTAAGGCCGCCGCGATCAGCGTTCTCGTATATTCCTCGCGCGGGTGCTCAAAAACCTGTTTTGTTTCTCCGCTTTCCACCACCTTGCCGTTTTTCATCACGATGACATGGTGCGAAATTGCCTTGACGACGCGAAGGTCATGGCTGATGAACAGATAGGCCAGATTGTGCTTTTGCTGCAAGTCCCGCAACAGGTCGATGATCTGCGCCTGTACCGACATGTCGAGGGCGGAGGTCGGTTCATCTAAAATCACAAACTTTGGCTTCAATACCATTGCCCGCGCAATGGCGATGCGCTGCCGCTGACCGCCAGAAAATTCGTGAGGATAGCGGTGGCGCGTGTCGGGGGAAAGCCCGACTTCCTTCATCACGTCGATGACTTTTTTCTCGCGTTCGGCGGACGTCAGAGCGCGAAAGTGCACCAGCAAGCCTTCCCCGATGATCTGCGCCACGGACAGGCGCGGCGATAACGACCCGTAGGGGTCCTGAAAAACGATCTGCATTTCCTTTCGCAGCGGACGGATATCGCTCACTGCCATCGTGTCCAGCCTTGTACCATTGAAAGTGATTGCCCCGGTACCCTGAATCAAGCGCAACACCGCCAGCCCCAGCGTCGTCTTGCCGGAACCGGATTCGCCGACGACGCCAACCGTTTGCCCAGGGCGGATATCAAGGTCGATACCGTCCACGGCGCGCACATAATCGACCGTGCGCCGGAAAATCCCTGCCTTGATGGGGAAATACACTTTCAACTGCTCCGCTTTTAAAATACCCGGACTCTTTTCATCAAAGGGCTGCGGCGTGCCTTTGGGCTGCGCGGCGAGCAGCATTTGAGTATACGCATGCGCGGGCGCAGAAAATAGTTTTTCGGTTTTCTCAAATTCGACCAGCTCCCCGCCGTGCATCACCGCCACGCGATCGGCCATTTTTTGGACGATGCTTAAATCATGGGTGATCAGCATGATCGCCATGCCGGTCTTTTTTTGCAAATCTTTCAAAAGCTTTAAAAGCTGCGCCTGAACCGTCACATCCACTGCCGTCGTCGGTTCGTCGGCGATCAGCAAATCCGGCTCGTTCGCCAATGCCATGGCAATCATCACACGCTGCCGCTGTCCGCCCGACAGTTCGTGCGGATAGGCGCCGAGACGCTGCGTCAATTTTTCCAACCCGACCAGGTTGAGCAATTCGATCACCCGCGCCCGCGCCTTGCCCGGCGCCATGCGCTTGTGAATAAACAGGACTTCGGCAATCTGCTTTTCAACGGTATGCAGGGGATTGAGCGACGTCATCGGCTCCTGAAAAATCATTGCCACTTTGTTGCCGCGAATGCTTTGCAGAATGGCATCCTTGGCGCCCATCAGCTCCTCGCCGTTAAATCGGATAGAGCCGGACGGATGATGCGCCGCCGGATAGGGCAGCAATTGCAGGACGGAAAGCGCCGTCACCGACTTGCCTGAACCGGACTCCCCCACCACCGCCAGAATCTCCCCTTTGTCGATAGAGAAAGAAATGTTCTTGACTGCGCACACCACCTGCGCGCCGTTTTTAAAATCAACCGACAGGTTTTTGACTTCCAGCAACGCCATGTTTATCCCCTGAATATTTTTCGCGGATCAAAAGCATCCCGCACCGCTTCCCCGATGAACGTCAGCAGGCTCAGCATAACAGCCAGTGACAGAAAAGCGGTAATGCCGAGCCACGGCGCCTGCAAATTGTTTTTCCCCTGCGACAGCAGTTCACCCAGCGACGGCGAGCCGGGCGGCAGGCCAAAGCCAAGGAAATCCAGCCCGGTCAACGTCGTGATCGACCCCGTCAGCACAAAAGGCATCATCGAGAGCGTCGCCACCATCGCGTTCGGCAACGCATGCTTGAACATGATCACCGGCGTCGCGACGCCCAGCGCCCGGGCGGCACGGATATAATCGAGATTGCGCGCCTTCAGGAATTCCGCCCGCACCACGTCCACCAGCGTCATCCATGAGAACAACAGCATCAGCAATAGCAATGTAAAAAACCCCGGCGTGATCACGCTCGACATGATAATGAGAAGGAAAAAAACTGGCAGCCCCGACCAGATCTCGATAAACCTCTGTGACAGCAAATCAAACAGGCCGCCGAAATATCCCTCCATCGCGCCAACAAGAACGCCGCCGATGCTCCCCAGCACGGTCAGGATCAGCCCGAATAAAACGGAAATACGAAAGCCGTAAATCAGCCGCGCAAACACATCTCGCCCCTGATCATCCGTGCCAAGAATATTTTCTGCCGACGGCGGCGATGGCGCCGGAACATTTAAATGATAATTGATTGTTTGGTAAGAATAACGAACCGGCGGCCACAACATCCAGCCTTTGTCTTCGATCAGTTTTTGAACGACAGGGTCGCGGTAATCGGCCTGCGTTTCAAATTCCCCGCCAAAAGCCGTTTCCGGATAAGACTGCACGATTGGAAAATAGTAACCCCCGTCATAGATGACGAACACAGGCTTGTCATTCGCGATCAGCTCCGCGCCGAAACTGAATATAAAAAGAGCCGCAAAAATCCACAGCGACCAATACCCGCGGCGGTTGCGCTTGAACTGCAGAATGCGACGTTCGGCGATGGGAGACAATTTCATCTTTCCCCCTGCGCATTAAAATCAATGCGTGGATCGACCCAGGTCATGCTGATATCGCTGATCAGCCGGATCAGGAATCCCAGCAGCGTAAAAACATAGAGCGTGCCAAACATCACCGGATAATCGCGATTGAGCGCCGATTCAAAACCAAGCAGCCCCAGACCGTCGAGCGAGAAAATTGTTTCGATGAGCAGCGACCCGGTCAGGAAAATCCCCATCAGCGCCGCCGGGAAGCCGGCGATGACGATCAGCATCGCGTTCCTGAACACATGCCCGTAAAGAACCCTGTTTTGCGCCAGCCCCTTGGCACGCGCGGTCAGGACGTATTGCTTGTTAATTTCCTCCAGAAAGGAATTCTTGGTGAGGATGGTCAGTCCTGCAAAGCCGCTGATAACCATCGAGGCGATGGGCAAAGCGATGTGCCAGAAATAATCCAGGATGCGCTGCGGCCAATGCATGTCATGCCAGTTGTCGGAAACAAGTCCGCGCAGCGGAAAAATATCCAGGTACTTTCCCCCGGCGAAAACGACGATCAGAAAAATGGCGAATAAGAATCCAGGGATGGCGTGGCCAACAATGACCATGCCGCTGGTCCAAACGTCGAATTTCGTGCCGTCCTGCACGGCTTTCTTGATGCCGAGCGGGATGGAGATGAAATAAACGAGCAGCGTCGTCCACAGACCGAGCGAAACGGAGACCGGCATTTTATCCAGCACCAGGTCGATGACTTTTTTGTTCTGAAAGTAACTTTCCCCGAAATCGAACATCAGGTAATTTTTCAGCATCAGCAGAAATCGCGTGCCGAGCGGCTTGTCGAAGCCGAATTGCTGTTCAAGCGATTTGATAAATTCAGGATCGAGCCCCTGCGCGCCGCGATATTTTGCGGCGCCGCTGCCGCTGTTAAATTGTTGCTGCTGCAGTGTCTGCGTATCCCCGCCCCCGCCGCTAAAACGCTGGGTCGCCGACGTGTTCATGCCCTGCAATTTGGCAATCGTCTGCTCGACAGGGCCGCCGGGGGCGATCTGCACGATCAGAAAATTGATGAGGATAATCCCGAAGAGCGTCGGAATCATCAACAGCATGCGGCGGATAATATAGGCGGCCATGTCACTTCGCTTCGGGTTTTACCTTCGAAGCAATGTTAGCAGCCTTTTCCGTGTCATGCCACCAGGTATCGGGAACGCCGAGGCCGTATTTGGGAGAAACAGCCGGTTTGCCGAATTTATCCCACCAGGCGGCGCGGAAATAATCAATATGCCACTGTGGAATCACATAGTAATTCCATAGCAGCACCCTGTCCAGCGCGCGGGTACGGGCGATCAGCTCGTCGCGGTCGGGCGCGCCGATGATCATGTCGATCAGCTGGTCCACGGCCGGGTTTTGGATGCCGATAAGATTGCGGCTGCCTTTGACGCCGGCTTTCTCGCTGCTCCAGAAATCGCGCTGTTCATTGCCCGGCGACAGGGATTGACCGAAGGTCGCCACCGTCATGTCGAAATCGAAGCTATCCATGCGGTTTTGGTACTGGGCCGTATCAACGACGCGCAACTTCGCCTCGATCCCCAGTTTTTTGAGGTTGGAGATCATCGGGTTGATCCAGCGCTCGAACATTTCACTGTTGATCAGGATTTCGAATTTGAACGGCTGGCCGTCTTTTTCAAGCAACGCGTTTTTGCCCATCTTCCAGCCCGCATCCATCAGCAACTGCTTTGCAGCGGCAAGGCTCTGGCGCATGTCCTGGCCGGAGCCGGAGGTTTTCGGCAGGGTGAATTCTTTGGTAAAAACATCATCGGGAATCCGGCCCTTGAAACTTTGCAAAATTTCCAGCTCACGCCCCGCCGGCAAGCCCGCTGAGGCCAGCTCCGAATTCGCAAAATAACTTTGCGTGCGCTTATAGGTGCCGTAGGCGAATTGCCGGTTCGACCATTCGAAGTCGAAAGCATGTCCAAGCGCCTGCCGCACCCGCGCATCCTGAAACACAGCGCGGCGGATGTTGAAGGCAAAGGACTGCATCCCCGCCGGAATGCTGTGGCGGATTTCCTCTTTCTTGATCAGACCTTGCCGCACCGGCGGCTGGTCGTATTCGGCGTTCCACGACTTGGCGACGTTTTCCTGGCGGAAATCGTAATTGCCGGAAAAGAACGCCTGCAACAGGACGGTTTCGTCGCGGTACAGATCGAAGACGATCGTGTCGAAATTATAGTGCCCCTTGACGATCGGCAGCTCCGCCGCCCACCAGTCTTTCACGCGCTCGTACGTGATGCGCCGCCCCGTATCCACGGACTTGACCCGGTAAGGGCCGCTGCCGAGCGGCGTCTCAAGCGTGGACTTCGCAAAATCTTTCGTCTCCCAGAAATGTTTAGGAAGGACAGGCATCTGACCCATGATCAGCGGCAGTTCGCGGTTGCCCGCCATGTTGAAGGCGAATTTCACGCGGGTCGGGCTTTCGGCGACGGCGGATTTCACGTTCGCGTAGTAAGCCTTGTAAAACGGGTGGCCTTTGCTCATCAGCGTGTCGAAGCTCCAGACGACGTCGGCAGCCTGAACGGGCGCGCCGTCGTGCCAGCGCGCTTCGGGGCGCAGGTTGAACGCGACCCAGCTCCGGTCCTCCGGCATCTCGACCGTCGCGGCGAGCAACCCGTATTCGGAGAAAGCTTCGTCTTCCGTCGAGGCCATCAGCGTCTGATAAACCATGCCAACCCCCGGCGCCGGAACACCCTTGATGACATAGGGGTTGAGACTGTCAAAAGTCCCCTGCGCCGCCAGATGAATCTCGCCGCCCTTCGGCGCATCGGGATTAATGTACTCAAGATGCCTGAACCCCGCCCCATATTTCGGCTCCCCGTGCATGGCGAGGCCGTGGAGGGGGGCTATCTCTGCGGCGTGGGCAGAGATAGAAAGGACGCACAAGAACAGAGCTGAGGTGAATAATTTAAACATGCCTCAGTGTACCTCGGCGGCAAAACTGTGGCAAGACAACGAAACCCCGCTAAAACAAACCCGCCGGAGTGGGTACTCCGGCGGGGGTAGTGATATCAGGCTAAAGGCCCTGTGGATTTCGGCGGGATGGGTCCTGAGGAGGCTCACCACCGACCGCCGGCTTCGGTTTTGCTTTCGTTGGATCCAACCCTCTCCCCTTTCCTATGCCGCCCATCGCAGACTGCATGATGCTGCCAACAGATCCCATGGCTCCCGAACTATCCTCATCAAAGGACTGGTCAGCAGAACCGCCCATCCATCTCATCATGGCACTGGGCATTAAATCCAACAGCTTGAATATTGAGTTCGCTGACGTATACATGACAAAAACATAGATAATGACATATACAATCATGCCAAAAGGGCCTGGACCATCGTTACCAGAAAAACCAGTGAGCATCGCCCTAGCAAACACAGCATGAAAATAAACAACAAAAGTGTTAAAAATGATCATGGCCGCGATGAACCCGGTGACAGTAAGCACCGGGCGTAGCAACACATTCAGCCATAAAATCCATACATTTCTGGCACCTCCCGCTATTCCTTCCCCCTCTGTCGTCAAATGCGCAAGAGCGGCAATAGGAACCATCACCACAGCCTCAAACACCGAAATCATCCATGTCAACACTGCGTGAGCGACCCTCAGGAAAGGGAGAAGCGGAATATAATATTTCAGGGTCAAAGAGGCCATCATCATCAACCCAGCCGCAGTTGTCAGCAGAGAAGTAACAGGACCTGTCAAAAAAGCCATAGTTGCTGATGCGGCATTAAATACCCATCCAACGGTCAATTTTGCCGCCAAAGAATCACCAAAACCCGCCCCGACAATCCCGAGCAGCCCTATAGAGCCAAATATAGAAATAGACATCATCTGCAAAATGCCCCCTATCTTAGCAAGCTGAGCCATAGGGTAAGTATCCGCATCTTGCGGATCGAGCAGATCAAGCACAAACACTCCCGCTTTCGGAAAGGTAGCACCGATAAGAGCGTTAATGAAAGTTATAGGATTTGCCGTTCGTGCTGACTCAAGAATACCCATGCCGGCGTCTGAGGAAAAAACAGCTACGTTATTACCGCTGTTCTGAGACGTGCGCGCAGCATCGGCAGGGGCAAGAGCGCCCGCAGCAGCGCCCGCTTGAGTGGACAGGTTCTGCCACCAGTTTTGATATTGCGAAAATATTTCTTGCAGCTTTTCTCCATGTTGCGTACCACCGCTGCCAGGGATAGTACCAGTCGTGATAACGAGAGGCGGCAGTTGTAGATCTGCCACTGAGGTATTCATCTGTTCAATCCGGTGATACCACACACCCATGCCGGCCCAGCCCCGAGCATTTATCTCGTTCAAAAATGACGGCGACGTTGTGATGGAGGTAAGGGTTGCAAGCCCCGTAGCGCTAGCTGCCTGCATAGTGGTGTTAAAATGGCCTATCATACCCGTCACGCATGATGGGTCAGGGTATTGTCCCTCTATCCCTGCAGCCGGGGTAATCGAGCCGCATTGATTGACCCCGCAGCTTTCTATCGACAATGGATTTGTCAGGCCATAAATATGCTGTGCAACAAAGGCACAGGCCAATTCCCTCGCAAGGGGGCCAAGCGTACCGGCATTGGCGTGAGTGCCTGTATCTACAAAAAGTCCCGCATAAGCGTTCATCATCCCAACTTTGTATGCGGCAATAGCCTTGGTGACAACGTCCGAATCAAGCAATGCTTCCGCCAAGGCAGGATTGTTGGCTGGTGTCGGGAATGTCACCGAACCACAAAGATTTTCCCCCGTTGCATTGGTAAAAGAAATCTTCGCATTACCATCACCCGGTTCACCCGCTGCTACGACCTGCTGTATCCTCTGGTCTGCGTTCACGCCGGTCGGCGATGCAGCGTTGGCATTACCATTATAGGCCACCCGGCATACCCACATCTGAGTATATCCAGCTACAGCCTCCGTCGGAGTAGTAAGACCGTAAGCTGCAATAAGGCTTGCATCGCTCACGACACCACTCACATACCCTAGCCAGGCTCTCGTGCCGAAATTGGAACCCCATTCTGCCAGCTTCATCACCATGAACTGGCCAGAACTGAAACCGCTGGCACCGAGAGGAATCAACAATCCCAAAGCAAAAACAATGCGGATCGGCGCCCAGACCATGTTGTGACGCCCGCCGCCAATGGTGCCCGTTTTGGCCGTATCCACGACCACAGTCAAAATGATCCAGAACAGCATAATGCCGGCAATCACAAGGACGCCGGTATTGTAAATCTGCATCAAAGAGCCCACAGCTCGTTGCAAGCTCCCGCCGGGGCCGGCAAGGCCCATAGCACCCTCGCGCAGCATTTTATCCAGGATCATGATGCCGTAATCCGCATGTCCCCCGGTTGCGGGAATGGCCTTATTAAACATACCTGGAGCTGCAGCAGCAGGTATCGACGCTATATCCGTGGGACTTCCACTCGGATGATCAAATATCTGCGCGCTGGCGGTGCCGACGAGCATGCCGGAAAGGTTCAGCAACGTGGTGACCGCCGACAAAATGGTAAAGACGATCATCATCACGACGGCCGCAAACAGGCTCCACTGATAGGGCGTTGCGGCGGTGGAGCGGAGGGTGTAGAAGGCTTCTCCGATCAGCTCGGTGAATTTATATCTTTTGACGCCCTCCATCCCGTAGCGGGTGGCGGGGTGGTTTGGCGGCAGGAGGCCCGCCTGTTCGAACATCACGGCGATGGTGCGGATGAAGACCGGGACGATGAAAGAAAAGTGCTGAAAGCTGAGCCGGAATTGCGGCATGAACAGAAAGGCGGCGACGGACGCAGGCTTGATGCGCTTTTGCGAATCGCTCATGAATGTTTCCCCGAAAAATACGCGCACAACCTCTGCAGGCTTATTCTTTTAATGGTACTCCTTTTTCTTAAAGCCGTCAAATTAAGTAATATTTATGTTAAATTTTATATATAAAAACGCGTTGATATTGCTGGATTATTTTCCCCTACCAGCCAAACGACTGTACAATATAACTGGGCTGATAAGGGTACCCCCTCAGAAACTTTTCCACGCTTCCTCCGGCCAGTTCTTCGCGGTGAATGCCGGAGGTGACGAGCAGGGAGTCAAGCCCCGCCCCCGTCGCTCCCGCAATATCGGTGCGCATGCTGTCTCCGACCGCCAGGACACGGCCTTCTCCGATTTTTTGCAAGCAATGCGTGTACACCCCGCGATAAGGCTTGCCGAAGTACGTCACCGTGCCATCGAGTGCCTGGTACATATCGGCAAGCGTGCCGGCGCAAATGACCAGCTTGTTTTCAATGTGCACCACCCTGTCGGGATTGGCGCAGAGCATCGGCAACTGGCGCCGGGCGCAATCCTGCAAAAGCGGGCGGTATTTTTCAGCGGGATCGGAAAAGTCCATCACGCCGCTGCACAACACAAAATCGGCCTCCGCCGGATTTCTGACAGGCGCGATATCAAGCCCCTCGTATAAACTGCTGTCGCGCACGGGGCAACCGATATGCAGGCAGCGCCTGCCCCACTTGGCCAAAAGAGAGTCGCGCAGCGCTTCATGACAGGCTTCGCCTGACGTCAGAATGCCGTCGTAGAGGTCTTCGCCGATCCCCATGCCGGAAAGTTTTTCCACCACCGCATGACAGCGCCGCGGCGCGTTGGAAAGCAGCCAGACTTTTCTTTTGGATTTTTTCAGCGCCGTCAGCGCCGGGAGAGTGCCGGGGAAAGGCGCCGCGCCGTCATGCACCACGCCCCACAGGTCGAGGATGAAACCCTCATACAGGCCGAAAACGTCCGATAGTCCGTTGATGATCCGGGGCATTTATATTTTTTCAGTCAGCACGGGTTTGCCGAAGAGATATCCCTGGCCGTAATCGATCTCGACATCCAGAAGCTCCACAACCTGGCGGTCCGTCTCGATCTTTTCGACGATCAGGTCGATCCCGTTGCGGTCCAGCTCCGCCTTCAGGCGTTTCAGCCGCTGCAAGCCGTTCGGCTCCCGCAACTCCGCCATCAGCAACGGGGCCTCCACCTTGATAAAGCGGATGTGATGCGATTCAAGATGCGCGAAGTCGAACGACAGGCTCCGCACCTGATCCATCGAAAAACGGCACCCCAGCTTCGACAGCCCGTCAAAGATCGGCAATACATCGGCGTTCACCGTCGCCAGATCTTTTTGCCCCATTTCAAAAATCAGCTGCGGCGCCAGCGTGCGGTTTTGCGAAATAAATTCGACAAGGTCGCCCATGAACTTCGGGTCATTCAGCGTGAGGCTGGTGATATTGAAGAAAAAGGCGCGATTATAATCCCCCTCCACTGTGTTGCGGATCACCTGCAGGCCGCGCAACAGCAGCAGATTGTCGATCACCGGCATCAGGTCCTGCTGCATGGCGACTTCGATATAGCGGATCGCGGGCAGATACACTTCCGGCAGGATGCGGATCCGCGAAAATGTTTCATAGAAGCGCAGCTTGCGCTGCGGCAGAGTGACAATCGGCTGCAGAAATAGGTCGATGCGATCCTTCTCCAGCGCTGCATTGACGAGTTGCAGCACCTGATCATCCGTCAGCCGCTTGCCAACATCGCGCTCATCAAGCCCTTTTAAAGAGTCGTCGTTCAGCGGCATTATATCTTCCGGCTGTTCTTCCTGCAGCGCGCCGCCGTCCATCATGGCGATCTGTTCGACGATCCCCCTGAACATGCGCTGCTCGGCCTTTTCTCCCGCAGGTTTATCGTAGTGCCGCACCATCTGCCCCGCCGCATCGGAAAGTTTTTTTCGCAGATCTCCCGTATCGTTGCGGTTGCGCGCCACTTCGCGCACCAGGCGCTCATAATCGGCGGTCATGTGCCGCAACTGCCCCATCAAATCATGTTCCCATTTGCGGCGGGAAGACATTTCCAGCAGTATCAGCCCCAGCAATCCCAGCAGCGCCGCGAGCAAAAAAGCAATCCGCCCCGATACAGCGCTGCCCAAAAAAATCAGGAATGTCGCGACACCAAGGCCAAGGACGACATTTTTAAATGTCAGATAATTGTAAACGGTAAATTGTTCCGATACCTTGCCGCTCGCCAGCGGGCGGTCGAACAGGCTTAACCGAATGACGTTGTCATCTTTCTTTATTTTATTTGCTGCCATGGGGGCTAGACTACAACCTTCGGTGTCGTATTTCCAGTGCCCACGGCTTCCGATACGTGCTGAAAACCATCGCGTTTCACCAGCCTGGCCAGCCCCTCAAGAATTCTGGTAATAAGAACCGGCCCCTGATATATCAACGCCGTATAAAGCTGCACCAGCGATGCCCCGGCCCGGATTTTTTCGTAGGCGTCCTCAGCAGAAGAAACACCGCCCACGCCGATGATCGGCAGGAGACCGCCTGTCAGCTGATAAAAATCGCGGATCATATCGGTTGAAAGATCTTTCAGCAATCGGCCGCTCAGCCCGCCCTGTTCGTGTTTGCGCGTATTTGAAATCACCAGCCCGTCAATGCGATGACGCAGGGCAAGCGCCGCGATATCCGCGCGGCTCCCCGCATCCAGATCCGGCGCTATTTTCAGGAGAAAGGGAATTTTCTTTTCTGCCATCAGGCCGGATAACAATTTGTCCAGCTCCTCTTTTTGCTGCAAATCCCGCAAGCCTGCGGTGTTGGGGGATGACACATTGATCGTGATATAATCTGCCAAAGGTGACAGCACCGCCATGCAGTGACGATAATCCTCCAACGGCGATAGCGTGCCTTTGTTGATGCCGATATTCACGCCGAGGATGCCGGACGTTGCGAAATTTTTTTTTCTGAAACTCAGGATGTTTTTTGCGAAAACCTCCAGCCCCTTGCCCGGAAAGCCCATGCGGTTGACGACGGATTCATGAGCGATATCCCGAAAAATGCGCGGGCGGGGATTGCCCGGTTGCGGCAGGGGCGTGACGGAGCCAACTTCGACAAAGCCGAAGCCCAGGTTCAGCAACGGGGCGATCACTTCAGCATCTTTATCAAACCCGGCAGCCATCCCCATCGGATTTTGAAATTCTCTGCCCCAGAGTTTTGTTTTGAGTGATGCATCATTATTTTTATAGCAAGGCGACAATCCTGCCTTCAGCGCGCGTAACGTGAGGCGATGCGCCCTCTCCGGCTCCAATGCCATCAACAGGGGGCGAAGAACGGGATACAAGTCAACCACGCTGAACCCGCTCTCGCACAAACGCCTGAATGCGCCCGAGATGCGCGGGCAGCACCTCGTATTTTTCCGGCTTCTGATACAGATTGGCCAGTGCCGGCGGCAGTTCCGGTTCAAAACCAATCGCTTTTTTAACCGCGTCGGGAAACTTGGACGGATGTGCCGTCGCAAGGGAGATGATGATGCTCTCCGGATTGTTCCTGCGGTATTCTTCAGCAACACCGACGCCCACCGCCGTGTGCGGATCGAGGAGATAGTTTTTTTGCTGATACGTCTTTTGCATGATCTCCAGTGTTTGCGCATCATCCTGCCTGCCGCTGGCGAACAAAGCGCGGAGCCGCGCCATCATTGCCGCATCAAGTCCAAACGGGCCTGCCTCACGGAAGTGTTGCATCGTCCGGGCAACGGCAGAACCGTCGCGGGCGTATAGATCGAACAACAGCCGCTCGAAATTGCTGGAAATCTGGATGTCCATGCTGGGGCTTAAGCTCGGCATGACACCCTCGGCTTTCATCTGCCCGCTGCTGAAGAAACGGTGCAGAATATCGTTGCGGTTGGTCGCCACGATCAGTTTTTCCATCGGAATACCGATCGACTGCGCGATATATCCGGCGTAAACATTGCCAAAGTTGCCCGTCGGCACGCAGAATGTGACGGGCTTGCCGATGCGCGCCGCCGCAAAAACATAGTAGACGACCTGCGCCAATATCCGCGCCCAGTTGATGGAATTGATGGCCGAAAGGCGCATTTCATCCCGAAACTTCCGGTCGTTGAACATGGCCTTGACGATATCCTGACAATCGTCAAAGCTGCCTTCGACTGCGACATTAAAAACATTCGGCGCCTGCACCGTCGTCATCTGGCGGCGCTGTACATCCGACACGCGGTTATGCGGGTGCAGGATAAAGATATCGGCGTTTGCCTTGTCTTTAAAAGCCTCAATAGCGGCAGACCCCGTATCGCCGGAAGTGGCCCCAATAATCGTCACGCGTTGCTTTTTTCGTGCCAAAATGCAATCGAACGCCTGCCCCAGAAACTGCAGCGCCACATCTTTGAACGCCAGCGTCGGACCATGGAACAGTTCCAGCAAATAAAAGTTATCGTCAAGTTCATGCAGCGGCGCGATATCGGCATGGCCGAAGTTTTTATAGGCCGCTTTGAGCAGTTTAATCAGATCCCCCGAAGGCATGTCGTCGCCCACAAAAGGCTGCATGACTCGCCAGGCGACTTCCAGATAGGGCTGGTGAGCCATGTTCGCCAATTCTGCGGCCGACACCTGCGGACAGGCTTCCGGCACATAGAGCCCGCCATCTTCTGCCAGCCCCGCCAGCATGGTGTCGGAAAAATCTAAGCGCGGCGCCTGGCCCCGTGTGCTGATGTAACCGAACACTCTTGATAACGCTCTTTCAAATGCTGTTTAAAAAATGAGGCTGTCATTCTCTGACCGGTGGCTTTCTCGATCAGATCCTGCGGCTTGTAAAGACCGCCTTGGGACTGCACATTGTCCCTCAGCCAGCCGGTGAACGCTCCGACATGCTGAAAAACATCCGGCATCCCCTGTTTCATCGTATGCACGAATTGCGCCGCAATGATCGCACCCAGCGCGTAGGCGGGAAAATAGCCAAAACTGCCGCTGTACCAGTGGATGTCCTGCAAGCATCCAAGACGGTCGTTCGGCGGCGTGGCGCCGATCAGGTCCTGCATACCGCTGTTCCACGCCTCCGGCAGATCCCGCACTTGCAACGTGCCGTCGATCATCGCCCTTTCAAGGCGATAGCGCAAAATGATGTGCAACGGATACGTCACTTCGTCGGCATCGACACGTATAAACCCGCGCGTCACCTGCGTCGCGGTGCGATAAAGATTCTCCGGCTCCCATTCCGGCCCCGATCGCCCGAAGGCTTCGCGCGCATGGGGGGCGAGCATCCGGAAAAATTCCCGGCTGCGTCCCAGCTGCATGTCGAGACTGAGCGACTGCGATTCATGAATGGCCATGCCCATATTGCCGGATATGCCAACCGGCTGATCCTGCCATTCCTGCGGCGTATGCCGGTCGTAAAAACCGTGCCCTACCTCATGCGTCACGCCCTGAATAGCGCTGAGAAAATCATCTTCATCGTAGCGGGTCGTGATACGCACATCGCCGCCGATGCCCATGCTGAAAGGATGGGCAGAAATATCCAGGCGGCCCCATTTGAAATCAAACCCCAGCAGCTCCGCCAGTTTGCGGCCCAGTTTTTCCTGCGCCGCTACCGGAAACGGACCGGCCAGCGGCAACGGTGGCGGTTGCTGATCGAGCACTTCATTTAAAAAATTCGGCAAGAATCCGGCCAGATCGTCAAAGATCACATCGACGTCGGCAATGCGCATGTGCGGCGCGTAATGATCCATCAGCGCCTCGTACGGCGGCACTTGCATTTTTTGCGATTTTGCTGTCGCCGTTTCTCGCGTCAGCTCGACAAGCGCTTCAAGCGCGGGAGCGACTTTTTTGAAATCGCTGTCCTGGCGCGCCTGCCGCCAGACCATCTCCGTCTTTGCTTCCTGCAACATCTTCCGCGATACCAGGTCGGCGGAAACAGCCGTCGCCTGCACATGCATCCGCGCCATCATATCCAGATTGGCCTGCTGCCACGGGTTTAATTGCTTGCGATCCGCACCCGCCAGCCATTCCCCCACTTGCGGGGCAGTCAGCATTTCATGCATCTTCACATTCAGCACCGCGGCCTGACGCGCGCGCTGATGAATACCCTCTGCCGGCATCATCACGGACTTATCCCAGTTCAGCAGAGAGGCGATTGCCTCCAGCGCGGCGTATTGCCGAAAATGTTCCTCAAGCTTTTGGTATGTTTTCATTTGTGTTCCAATAACGGATGAAAAAGATAAAGAGCAGCACCAGTGCCATCGTATACCAGAAGATAGCGTATTGCTTATGGTTGTTGCGAATATTGACGTCCGGCGCACTGCCCACCGGATACACATCTTGCACCCGCCCAACGATCTGGACGAGGACGGGAGAGGACATCGCCAACTTTGCCGTCGCCGCCATGACCGGAAGATCCGCCCAGTACCACAGGCCCTTCTCCGGATTGTTCGACGGAGTGAAATAAGAAACGCGCGGTTTCTGGACAGTGCCTTCGATCTGGATCAATCCGGCGGGACGGCTGGCCTTGGGCAGCAGCGCTTCAGAAATCCAGCCACGGTTGACCATCACGATGCTGCCCGACGCCCGCTCGAACGGCACCAGCATGTGAGAACCGTTGACGCCGTCGAGCGTGCGCGGCTTGACCAAAAATTCATGGCCATGAATAAAATGCCCCGCCAGGGTAACGCGGCGGTATTCCCAGTCATCTGGCTTGTCGAGCGTGTCCGGCATGGGCACAGCCGGCATTCTCATGCGGCTTTCGATCTGCGCCAGCTTCTGCGTTTTCCACGCCAGCCGCTGGAGCTGCCAAGTTCCCAGCCCGATCATGACCGTCAACATAAGCAGGGTTACAAGCGTCGGCGCCAAAGGCGGTTTAAATCTTCTTTTCATCTCCCGATCATAAATTTTTTGTGCTAAAAGAGCAAAGAATCTTAAAACCTGCATTGACATATTGCCAGCCGCAAAGGCACAAGAAAATGAGTTCGCCGCCAAAAGGGAACAAAACCCGCCGGAACTTTCTTTTCATGGCTGCGGGCGCCGTAAGCGCAGCCACCCTCGGCACTGCCGTCTGGCCAACAAAGGATGACATGAACACCCCCATTAAACGTCCGCTCACCGAAAAAGAAATCAAGCTGGCCCACAGCGTCTTCGGGCATTCGATTGATTATAAAGCAGTCAGCGTATCCAATGGCCGGTATGGCTTTTTCCACCCCAAAGGCAAAGTCATGACACCCAATGGCAATTTATATATGGATGACTCCTATTCCGCGGACTATGCACAGGAAAACTCTCGCAGCCGCGGTCTTTTCATCCATGAAATGACTCATGTCTGGCAGTTCCAGAATGGCATTTTATATCCGGTGATCGCGGCGACGAAACTGCAACTGAAACACAAGTTTAATTACGACGCCGCCTATTCTTTTCACCTCGATGAGACAAAAGACCTCGCGCAGTACGGCATGGAGCAGCAAGCCTCTATCGTGCAGGAATACTTCCTTGCAAAACATGAGGGCGTTGTTTCTAAGAGCGGTCGCTGCACGAACAGCTGCGGCGGCAGTGAAAAAATCAGGCTCTACGAAAAAGTGCTGGAAAAATTCCTGAAAGATCCGTCCTACGCAAGACAAAAAAAACTTTTACAGTCTTTCAAAAGAAGACCGCCTCACCCTTGATGACTGCGTCCCCTGGCAGCATAACCTTCACTCTTTCGGCCGATGACGATAGTCGAGCAGGATGATGAAGGCTTTGGCTGTCGGTAAAATCAGGGCGATCATGCCGAGTGCCACAATTCCCCATAGCACGACATGCACCCAGAGCGGCGGTGCCGCAAAACATTCAAACGCCCAGGCCGCCGGTATGATTGAAAATCCCAGCAAAAAAATCAGCAGGACGGAAGCGCCGTCACCAACATCGTGTTTGCCAAGCGTGGCATGGCACACGCCGCACTGCTCCACGACGTTCACTGAATACGGCCTGAAAAGACGACCCCGCTGACACACGGGACAGCGGGGTTTTATCGCGAAAGCCAGATCGGAAAAAAGGCTCAACTATTGCCCCACCAATAAATGGCGACGAACAAGAACAGCCACACAACATCCACGAAGTGCCAATACCATGCCGCCGCCTCGAAACCGAAATGGCTCTGCGGGGTAAAATGCCCTTTTTGAGCGCGGAACAGGCAAACGGCCAGAAAAATGCTGCCGACCAACACGTGAAATCCGTGAAATCCGGTCGCCATGTAAAAGGCGGAAGAATAAATGCCGCCTTTAAACGGGAATGTCGCGTGGTGGTATTCGTAGAGCTGAAAGCCGGTAAAGACGACGCCCAGCGCCACTGTGATCACCAGCGCCTTGACGGATTCAGCCTGCTTGCCTTCAAGAATGGCATGATGCGCCCAGGTCACAGTGCAGCCGGACAGCAGTAAAATCATGGTCATCAAGAAAGGCAGGTCGAAGGCTTTGATCGCCTCCACCGTTGCCGGCGGCCAGATAAAGCCGATGGCTTCCTTGGGGAAAAGGCTGGCCTCAAAAAACGCCCAGAAAAAGGCGACAAAGAACATGACCTCCGACGAAATAAACAGCGCCATGCCGTAGCGCAGGCCGATTTTGGTGACGGGGGAGTGAGCCTTTTCAACAACCGCTTCATGGATGACATCACGCCACCAGACCCACATCATCGCCAGCACGCCGAGTGCGCCAAGCACCAGCCCTTTGGCGCCGACATGAAAGCCCAGCCATTCGACATTGTGCATGAACAGCACCATGCCAAGCGCCATGACCCCTGCGGCGACGGCGGCGAGGAAAGGCCAGACGCTTGCGTGCGGCACGTGAAAGGGGTGCGGCTTGCCGCTCTTCAAATCGTACGTAGCAAGGTCAGACATATTTTTTCCTTTCAAGAATCATCCCCCGATATCATAGAACTTTTTAAGTGCCATCTCCAGTTCCGGCGAAGAATGCCGGTAAAAAGTATAGGATAACGTGATCGTTGTTACATCATGCATGGCCGGATCATCCATAATCTTGGGATCAATAAAGAATGTGACCGGCATATGGACTTTTTGTCCCGGCGCCAGGATTTGCTCGCCAAAGCAAAAACACTGCGTTTTGTTGAAATATTTTCCGGCTTTCAGCGGCGTGACGTTATAAACCGCCGTACCGGCCACCGGCAGACGGCTGGTGTTTTGGGCGGAATAGGAAATGATCGCATCGGCGCCGACCTTGACCTTCACCTGCCGCAGATCCGGCTTGAATGTCCAGGGCATGCTGGGATCGACATCGGCATTGAACTGCACCGTCATTTCCCGCCCCTGCACCACCGAGGTGTTTTGCGCTGCCTGCATCGTTGTGCCGCCCCACCCGGTCGCCTGACAGATCGCGCGATAAAGGGGAACAGCGGCGAAAGACAGCGCCACCATGCCGCAAGCGATGCCGATGGCGGTCAGGAAAACTTTTTTATTTTTCTGGCGGAGATCCATCAGCCGCCTTTCATGCGGATGATGCTGACGAAAAAAATTGTTACAACAAAGATGACCAACGCCAGCAAAACTGCGTAGTTTTTTTTCTTTTGCTTTTCATGGATGGGGCTGTACGGCATATCAGGTCACCTTATCGAACATCATCAATGCAAAAAGGCCAAACAGATAAAAAATCGAATAGCCGAACATCAGCCTGGCGAATTTATATCCTGCTTCCTGCCAGACCTTGAGAGCGCTCAAAATAAAAAATCCATGCAGAACGGACGCGCCCGCCAGATATGCCGCCCCGGCAATATGCATGAAATAAGGCGCCAGCACCAACGGCGTCAGGATCAGGCTGTATAACAAAATCTGCTGCCGCGTCACGCGCTCGCCCGCCACCACCGGCAACATCGGAATGCCTGCCTTTTTGTAATCTTCGTTTTTATACAGCGCCAGCGCCCAGAAATGCGGCGGCGTCCAGAGGAAAATCAGCGTGAACAGCAAAATAGATTCGACCGACACATGCCCGGTGACCGCCGCCCAGCCGATCATCGGCGGAAAAGCCCCGGCGGCGCCGCCGATGACGATGTTCTGCGGCGTGCGGCGTTTCAGCCAGATCGTATAAATGAACACGTAAAAAAAGGAAGCAAAGGCCAACAGCGCCGCCGCCGTCCAGTTGAGCGCCACGCCCATCAGGCCAACGGACAGGAAAGTCAGTACGACACCGAAAGCAAGCGCCTCGTCGGGATTCATCCGCCCCTGCGGCAGAGGCCGGTTTTTGGTGCGACCCATCAGAGCGTCGATATCGCGTTCATACCACATATTAATCGCGCCGGCCGCCCCCGCCCCAATGGCGAGGCACACAACCGCCACCAGCGCGAGAAAAGGATGCAGGTGACCAGGCGCGAGAACGACTCCCGCCACGCCGGTAAATACCACGAGAGTCATAACCCGCGGCTTCAGCAGTTCAAGAAAGTCAGAGATGGTAGCGTTTGAGGCACTCTCATCCGTCGATGTCGAATACACAACCGTCATTTCACCACGCCCCGGGATGACGCCCCAAAAGGGCATCACTTCATTATAGGTTGAATCTCGAACTGGTGGAACGGCGGCGGTGAGGATACCGTCCATTCCAGCGTATTGGCGCCTTCGCCCCAATAATTCGCGCCGACTTTTTTGCCGGCGACCAGCGTATAGATGGCGAGCCCGACAAAAAACACCGTCGCAGCGCCGGAAAGATAAGCGCCGTAAGACGATACCATGTTCCAGTGCGCGAAAGCGTCAGGGTAATCGGGGATCCGGCGCGGCATGCCGGCCAGGCCTAAAAAGTGCTGCGGAAAAAAGGCCAGGTTCACGCCGATGAAAGTCGCATAGAAATGCACTTGTCCCGCCCATTCAGGATATTGGCGCCCGGACATCTTGCCGATCCAGTAATACCAGCCGGCAAAAATAGCGAACACGGCGCCAAGCGACAGCACATAGTGAAAATGCGCCACCACATAATAAGTATCATGCAAAGCGATATCCATCCCGGCATTGGCAAGCACGACGCCCGTCACGCCGCCGAGCGTAAAGAGAAAGATAAACCCGATCGCCCAGAGCATCGGCGTCTTGAAACTGATCGAGCCGCCCCACATCGTCGCAATCCACGAGAAAATCTTGATGCCGGTCGGCACCGCAATCACCAAAGTCGCCGCCGTAAAATAAGCCCGCGTGTCCACGCCCATGCCCACCGTGTACATATGATGCGCCCAGACGATAAACCCGACGAAACCGATCGACACCATCGCATAGGCCATCCCCAAATAGCCGAAAATCGGCTTTCGCGAAAAGGTTGATACGATCTGGCTGATAATGCCGAAAGCCGGCAGAATCATGATGTAAACTTCCGGATGCCCGAAGAACCAGAACAGATGCTGGAACAGCACGGGATCGCCGCCGCCTTCCGGCTTGAAAAACGCCGTGCCGAAATTACGGTCGGTCAGCAGCATGGTGATACCCCCGCCGAGCACCGGCAGCGACAAAACCAGCAGGAACGCCGTAATCAGCATCGCCCAGATGAACAAAGGCATTTTATGCAGCGTCATGCCAGGCACCCGCATGTTAAAAATCGTGGTGATGAAATTCGCCGCGCCCAGAATCGAAGACGCTCCCGCCAGGTGCAGCGCAAAAATCGCCATATCGACCGATGCGCCCGGATGGCCGATAATATCGGACAACGGCGGATAAACCGTCCAACCCGTTCCGGCGCCCGTGCCCACCAGCGCCGATCCGCCCAGCAGCAAAAACGCGGGAACCAGCAGCCAGAAGCTAAGGTTGTTCAGGCGCGGAAAAGCCATGTCCGGCGCGCCGATCATCAGGGGCACGAACCAGTTGCCGAACCCGCCGATCAGCGCCGGCATGACGACAAAGAAAACCATGATCAGCCCGTGCGCGGTAATAAACACGTTCCATTGCTGACCGTCGGCGACGAATTGCAGCCCCGGCGCTTGCAGCTCCGCCCGCATGAGCATGGAGAAGAACCCGCCCAGCAGCCCCGCCACCACCGAAAAAATCAGATAAAGCGTGCCGATGTCCTTATGATTCGTCGAGCAAAACCAGCGGGTAAAAAATCCGGGCTTGTGATCGTGATCGTGATGATCGCCTGACATTATTTATCTCCTTTAGCGGGCATTTTTCCGCCCTGTTTCTTGACCCAGTCGGCAAAAGCCTGTTTGGATACGGCATGCACTTCAATCGGCATGTAGCCGTGCCCCGTGCCGCAAAGCTCGGAACACTGGCCGTAAAACACGCCTTCTTTATTGATACGCACCCAGGTTTCGTTCAGCTTGCCCGGATTGGCGTCCAGCTTGACGCCGAAAGCGGGCACGGCCCAGGCATGGAGCACGTCCGTCGCCGTCAGCAATATCTTGATATTGGTATCCACGGGCAGCACCACCGGATTGTCCGTTGCCAGCAGGCGCGGCTGGCCCGGCTTGAGGTCCTTGTCGGCAACCAAGTTGCTGGCGAAACTGATGTCGCCGTTATCGGGATACTCATAGCTCCAGTACCACTGGCTGCCGATCGCTTTCAGCGTCATCTCCGCATCGGCCGTTTTATCGACGTAATAAAGCATTTTCATGGAGGGAATGACGATGACGATCAGGATCAGCACCGGCACAATCGTCCACATCACTTCCAGCAGCGTGTTATGCGTGGTGGTCGTCGGCTGCGGATGCGCCTTGCTGTTAAAACGAACGATCACGATCACCAGCAGCAGCAGGACAAAAACCGTAATCACCGTGATGACCGGCATCAGGAGGCTGTCGTGAAAAAAGATCATCTTGTCTTTCATCGGCGACGCCGATGCCTGCAATCCGATACCGCCCGGTTCAGGCTGGCCCAGAATGGCAAAAGCCGGCGAAGCCATCAGCGCCGCCGCCAAGAACGCGCAGATAGAGCTTAAGGCACTCATTTTTTTCATTTTTATATCCAATCGAAGGTTGAGCAAGATCAAAAACTTATATCATCCTGACGGGGAATAGTTAAGTCTCTTTGGGGGAAATAGTGATTGACATATATTTTTTTGCCATTAGTCTGACATAATACATCGAATCAAGGAGCAAAAGCATGTTTGGCAAAAAGAAAGAAGTTCTATCCCCCATCACAGATAAACATCGTCAGCTGGCTGAACAAGCGCAGCAGCGCTGGTCCGCCATCGGGCAGATGTCAGACCCCGTGGAAAATTTTTTTGGCTTTTGATGCCTTTGTTCCAGAACTGGGGCAAGTAAAACAAGAGCTTTCCCGGGATTTCGGCGTTTTCTTTAAGAACGCAGGAAATGCTCTGTTTGGCAAAGTCGTTAAAGGAACAGTGGGTACAGGCATCGGTGCTGTAGCTCTGACAGGAGTGATTTTTTCAGGCATTGCTGCTATAATCGTTGTATTGCCTTTAACCCTTGTGGGCGCGTTTGTCTTAGGGATCAGTGCCGGTGACACTGCGTTGGACGCTGCCGCCCAATTGGAAAACTTCAAAAAGTCCTGCCCCGAACTTGCCTCTCTGAACACCCTGTCAGCAGAGATTGAAATCGCGCGGCAGAAGTTTTTTGAAACGCCGCAGTGCGTCAACGCCCTCGCCACCTCCGCGAAATTCCCGGATCTCTTCACCCGCGCCCGCAATGACGAGAAAAAAATTCTCACCCTCGCTTTCAAAAGCGCCGCAGAGGTCCGAAAAGATCCCGCTCCCTTCACACTCACAAAGCCGCATTGGGATCTATAGGCCCGCCGACGGCCCACATTAAATAAGGAAACAACATGACAACCGCTTCCCCCATCACAGACAAACACCGTCAGCTGGTTGAACAAGCGCAGCAGCGCTGGTCCGCCATCGGGCAGATGTCAAATCCCGTGGAAAAATTTTTGGCTTTTGATGCCTTTACTCAGGAACTGGAAGAAACAAAAAAACAATGTTTCGGGGATGTGTACGCTTTCTTTAAGAACGCCGCAGATTCTCTGTCGGGCAAAATCATTGCAGGTACAGTGAGTGCCGGCATCGGTGCGACAACTCTGGCAGGGCTTGTTGCAGGCTTGGCCGCCGTACCGGTCGGGTTGATCGCGTTATTCCTGGCAACAGCAGTCGCAGTCGTGCTGGCCAGCCCTGACAACACGCGAACATCACCTCACAACAAAGCAGAAGCCTTCAAAAAAACCTGCCCCGAAATGATCTCCCTAAACAACATGTCGTCAGAGATTGAAATCGCGCGGCAGAAGCTTTTTGAAACGCCGTATTTTCTCGATACCGTTTTATCATCTCGTGAATTTATAGCGGTTTATGATAGCGCGCAATTAAGTGAAAAAGGTGTGCTGGCTCGCGCTTTCCGTAAACAAATGGAAGCGGATTGCTTTTCATACGAAAACCGGATAAAAAGCGCTGGTGATAGTCCGCCATTTGAGCCTCTATAAAAGCGGAATGTATCCTGCTGCCAGCAAATTCCGCAGCGCCGCAATGCCCTCTTTTTTATCCGCGCTCGTGGCGTAAGCGGTCGGTAAAGCGCAGGGATGGGATTTAAGCTCGTCTTCGATCTGCGCCGTGACGGTGGCAAGCTCCGGCGCTTTCAGCTTATCGGCCTTGGTCAGCACGATGACATAGGGCACGCGGGCATTGTCCAGCATCTCCATCGTTTGCCGGTCAACGTCCTTGAAGCCATGGCGGGAGTCGATCAGGACGCAGACACGCTTCAGCGTCTGCCGCCCGCGCAGATAGCCGCGGATCATGTCGTTCCAGGCGTGGACTTTTTCTTTGGAAGCGGCGGCGTAGCCATAGCCCGGCAGATCCACCAGATACATCAGGCCTCCGAGATCGAAAAAATTGATCTGCTGCGTGCGCCCCGGCGTGTCCGAAGACCGCGCGAGCGCCTTCCGTCCGGTGATCGCGTTAATCAGCGTGGATTTCCCGACGTTGGAGCGTCCGGCAAAAGCGATTTCGCCCAGCGTCGGCGGCGGAATCCGGTCGGGAGAAGCGGCGCCGGCGACGAATTTGCATTCATGGCGGAAGAGTTTTTCGCCCCCCTTATCCATGCGACTTTTTCTTGCGGCGGCGTTCGCTATGGCCGTGGATGAGAGAGACTTCCTGCCCGCCGACCTTGCGGAGAATATAATATTGCTGCAACACGCCCAGCACGTTGCTCCACGTCCAGTAAATCACCAGACCCGACGCGAAGTTCGCCAGCATGACGGTGATGATGTAAGGGAAATATGTTTGCAGTTGTTCCTGCGTCTTGTCGGGCATGGGCGGGGTCAGGCGTTTCTGGGCGATCATGGTGAGGCAGAACAGGATCGGCCACGCGCCGATCATCAGCAGCGACGGCGGCGTCCAGGGGATCAGCCCGAAGAGCGTGAAAATATTGGTGGGATCGGGCGCCGACAAGTCACGAATCCAGCCCCAGAACGGCGCATGGCGCAGCTCGACCGAAATCAGGATGACTTTATACAAAGCGAAGAAAATCGGAATCTGGATCAGCAACGGCCAACAGCCGCTGAACGGGTTGACGTTTTCTTTCTTGTACAGCTCGAAAATCTCGATCTGCAGCTTTTCCCGGTTGTCGCCGTATTTTACTTGCAGCTCTTTCAGCAGCGGCGCGATTTTCTTCATGCCGGCCATGGAGCGGAAAGATTTATTCGCCAGCGGAAACACGGCAGCCCGCACGATCACGGTGATCGCCAGAATGGCCAGCCCCACGTTGCCGAAAAAATCAATCAGGGTATGCAGCAGGAAGAAAAATGGCTTGGTGATGAAGTACCACATCCCGAAATCAAACGTGAGGTCGAGGTTCTTGAGGCCGTATTTCTCCTGATACGCATTCATCAACGGCAGATTTTTAACGCCGGCGAAAATAAACTTGCTGTCCTCGACCGATTGTCCGGGGGCAAGCGTCTGCTGCGACGTGACGACATCCGTCTGATAAACCTGGCTGCTCTCCGTCTTGCTGCCGATGATGCGGGCGCTGAATTTTTCCTGCGGGCCGGGGAAAATCCCGACCAGCCAGTATTTGTCGGTGATGCCAAGCCAGCCCTGCGCGTTGTCGCGCTCGAGCTTTTCGCCGTCCGCCAGATCGCTGTAAGACATTTCTTTCAGCTTGCCATCAAAGAAAGACAGCGGCCCTTCATGCAAAACAAAAAACCCCTTGAAATCCGCCGGCAGGCTGTGGCGTGAAACCAGGTACCAGGCATTGAACTTCTTTTCGGCCCCTGTCCGGTTGGTAATTTTCTGCGTCACCTTGAAAAGGTAATTGTCATCCAGCTCGATCTTGCGCTCGAACAGCAAGCCTTGCCCATTGTCCCAGCGCAATGTAACGGCACCGCCGGTTTCCAGCGTCGCGGCGCTGCCGGGGGATAAAGCCCACACGGCCTTGTCATCCGGCACGGCCATCGTTTTATCATCGCTGGTCCAGCCGCTCTCGACGTAGTAGGCTTCCTGCGTGCCGGACGGCGACAGCAGCATCACAGGCTCTTTCTTGTCGATCGCCGCGTAATGGCCGTTCAATGACAGATCATCAAGGCGCGCGCCCTGAAAGGAAATTGAACCCGTCACCTTGCTGCCGTGGATAGGAATGCGGCGCGACGCCGCCAGCGCCTCCGGGCGGGTTTTTATCACGGGTTGCGCAGAAATAGGCGCCGCAAGAGGTTTCTGGACCTGCTGTTGCTGCAGCATTTTTTCCTGCTGCGGCCTTTCATAGAAAAAGTTGAACCCGAATAAAATGGCAACGGAAATAACAATCGCCAGCAGCAAGCGAAAATTATCCTGTTCGTCGTGAGGCAGCGGCGTCTTCATTCTTGTTTCTTCTCCGGCACCGGATCATAGCCTCCGGCATGGTAAGGGTGACAACGGCAGATCCGTTTTATGCCCATCCAGCCGCCGCGCACAGCGCTAAAACGCCGTATAGACTCCGCCGTATAGACGGAACAGGTTGGGTGATAACGGCAACTCCTCCCCATAAAGGAAGAGAACAGATACTGATATACACGGATCACCCCCAAAAGGAAACGAGAGACTGCATTCATGCAAGAAGGCCCAGTTTTTCCAGGCCGAGCAGAAAATCCTGCTTCATCAGGGCGAAATCGCGCTCCGCCGCGGCGCTCTTGCCGATCAGCACGACATCAAACCCGGCGAGTTTTTCAGTCGGGATGCTGAGCCTGACCGTTTCACGCAACCGGCGCTTGGCGCGGTTTCTGACCACGGCATTGCCGACCTTGCGGCTCACCGTCAGCCCGAGCCGAAAAGGCGCGCTGGCTTCCGTCTGTTGCAGGACAAGCATGATAAAAGCGGGAAGAACCCATTTTTTTCCCTGACGGGAAAGACGCTGAAAATCCGAAGACGCCCTGAGTGAATGCACCACAGGGTTTAGGCAGACAGGCGCTGACGCCCTTTTGAGCGGCGGTTGGACAAGATTTTTCTGCCATTCACAGTCGCCATGCGGCTTCTGAATCCGTGGCGGCGCTTGCGAACCAGCTTGCTGGGTTGATAGGTGCGTTTCACAGTAAATCTCCGTTCATCTTAGTGTGCCAAGAGCGGAATGTATAAGATGCCATTGTTTCTTTGTCAAGGAAAATTAGCTTGCAGTGCGGTTGAGCGACCTTAATAAACAACACGATCTGTTGCGAACGGCCATACTGTAAGAAATTTTCTATAATTATACAATGTCTTTTTTATGCTATTATTTTTCATAAAAAACAAAAAGCAGTAAATGAATAACTATTCTGTCGTAGAATAGAAGACAGAGGAAATCATGACCCGAAACACCAAAGTACTCGACAGGCAATGCGTCCCGGCCGGGACGGTTATCATCCAGCAAGGCACCATGGGCAACCGCGCCTATTTAATTGAAAAAGGCAAGATTGAGGTTTACACGACCACTGCGACGGGCTTGGAAGTGCCCATCGCCGAACTCGGTCGCGGATCGCTGATCGGCGAAATGGCGCTGATTGCCGACGGCCCCCGTAACGCCACTGTCCGGGCGCTGGAAGAAACAACGTTGATTTCCATCTCCGCCCGCGATCTGCAGGCATCGATGAGCGCCTCTGACAGCCTGCACAAAAGACTGATGCGTCTCGTGATGGACCGCATCAAGGACACCCAGCGAAAACTCCTGAGGAAAGAGCTGTCCGATATTGAAAAAACCGCCCAGCTGACCATTGATAATCTGGCGCAATATATTCCCGAAGAGGAACAAAACGCCTTCAAAAAAGGCGCCCTGCCGCTGCTGGATAGGCTCAAAGGGACTTTAGAGCACTTCGAGCAGGACGTTTAAAACACTGCAAATAACGGCTTGATAATCCCGGCATGCTGCAAATGACGGGCCAGTTCGAACACGGGAACCGGAGCAAACCACCAGATGGCGTCCCAAACGGCAAACGTGAAGAATTTTGGCTGAAACAGGAGCTCGTCAGGCGCCGTGAACTGATTGATCTGCGGCAGCAGACGCGGCACGCGCGCTTTATAATCGGCAAATTCGCTGCCGAATTTTTCAGCCAGGAATTGTTCTTCCCGCCTGATAAGCCCGTCATAAATAAATAAAAATCCGCCCAGCAGAATCACAGCACAAGTGACCTGCCCGGACATCAAGCCGACACCAGCCGCCCCCAGCAAGGAATAAAAATAGAGAGGATTGCGCACCGTCGCATAAGGGCCGACCCTCACCAGCTGCTTGTTCTTAATGCCCCCGATAAAGGCCGTGCTGTAAATACGCCCGATCGCGCAGACCGTCAGCAGCACAAACCCGGCAAGTCTGAAAAACCCGGCAATAAAGCTCTCCTGGGGTATCACTGGCGTCGTCAGGAACGCCGCCAGCAAAACGATCCCGATCAGGATACGGCTCCCGAGCATCCTGTGTTTATTCAGTTGCGCGGCCATCAGTAGGAAAATCCCAGTTTTTTCATCAAGGCCGACCAGATATGTCTTTTGGCTTCGCGATCAACGAATTTCTGCTCCGTCACCCAATTCATCTGGATGACGCGGCGCACGCCTTCAAAAGGCAGATGGCCGTGGAACGAATTATTGGCGCGGCGAAAAATCAACAGGTTGCCGACCGTCGGCGGCACTTCCGCCGCGATATCGTCAAGGTTGTTGCCGCTGTTCAGCAGCCGCAGCCTGCCGCCCTGGTTTTCCCACGCGGGATTCATGTACAGCAGCACAGTGATGATCTTGCTTTCCGTGTCTGTATGAATTTTACCGTCTTTCAGGCGGCATTTCCCCCGCACGGTGAACATCGTCGGCTTGTCCGCAAGATCAAGCGAGAATTTCTCCTCGACCGCGCGGCGGAATTCTGCGCCGTTCAGCTCATCAATCAGCTGCTTGAAATCTTTGCCGCAGGCGATGCTGGCCAAAGGAAAACTGCCCGCCTGTTCGATAGCCGGATAGCCGGTAATGAGTTTATCCTGCCATTCCGGGCAGATAAAGCCTGACACCAGCATATAGTCGTAGGGGCTGGTCTTCAGCGGCGCGGCGCGCACTTTGTCAATATCGATCATCATGGTTCGTTTTACCTTCCCGGAAAGATTCCTGCAACAAAATTCTAACCCCCCGCCCGTTTTTAAAGCGTGCAATTTCCTTGAATGCCTGCGGTATTTCCGGGGGCAACCGCTTGAGGCTGGAGTCGTTCACCACGATATAATCCTGTGTCTCGTTATGCAGCAAGGCATTTGCGAGCGCCGGATCGTTCGTGCTTTTGGCACGCCCGCCGGAATAAAAAGCCGCCGAAAATTCCATCCGCGCGCCCCAGAACAAAAGCGCGCTGCCCGCATCCGGTTTCTCGGCTTGCCACGCCGCCACGACATCTTTCTGATGGTTGCCGGTTTTTTCGGGATAGGCAACGAAAGCAATCATGGCAAGAATGCCGACGACGCCCGCAAAACCCGCAAAAAACCTGCTAGTGCGCTCATCCATCCCCGCCAGCAGCAGCGCAAAACCGGGCATCATCGTCAGGCAATACGGCCAGATTATATTCGCCGAGAAAGTGAAGAACAGCAGCGGTATCATCACCCACAGGCCCAGATACAACGTCCATCCGTCAGCCCCGCGGCGCAACGATCGCAGCCGCCCCAGCGCAACGATGCTCCACGGAAACAATCCCGCCAGCGCGAAAAGCCAGATCATGCCGCGCGGGTACGCATGGGCAAAACCGTACTGGTCCCCCTTCCAGCCCGGATCCAGAAATCGCCCGATATTTTCACCCATGATAAAATATTGCAAAAACCCCGGCGTGCGCTGTTCCGCCAACAGATACCACGGCAGCGCGATGGCCAGCGCCAGCAGGCAACCGCTCACCCAGGGCAGGCATTGCCAAAGCGGCCGCCATTGTTTCTGTATCACGATCCACAGAAAGATCGGCACCCCTGTCAATGCAAGCGCAACCGGCCCTTTGGCCAGAAGCCCAAACCCGCACCCGACGAAAAACAAATAGCCCCACAAACGGCTTTGATGATGCAGCGCGCGCCAGAAAGCCACCATGATCAGCGTCGTGCAAAATAGCAGGGCGGGATCGGTCATGACACTCCCGGCAGCGATAAAAAATCCAACGCTGCTCGTCAGCACAAGCATCGCCACCCGCGCCGCCGCACCGCCGCTACGGGCATA
>CAYGGT010000004.1:0-3669 GCA_964349475.1 uncultured Rhodospirillaceae bacterium | reverse complement strand
TTCAGGGGGATGACAGACATCGCGACCAGCCGGATCGCCAGCAAGCACAACAACAGCAATATAGTTTTCTGCTGGCTGCTCATTTAAAAACAAACACCCGGTTGATGATGAAAGACATCGCGGCGCAGCAAGGAACAATGACCGCCTGCGCCACCAGCTTGTTCCACCCCGCCAGATCCACCAGCACATGCAGGGCGATAATATTCAGCGCCAGCAAAAAAACATAGGTCGGGACAAAACGGGCATAACTGCGCCAGCCGCGCGCGCCCGCCGTGAAAACAAACGCCCGGAACATGACATAGCTGAAGGAAACCCCGATGACATAGGACAACACCACCGCCCAGAAATACGACAGGTTCAGTATGACGATGCCGAAGGCGTACACCAGATAGCCAAAAACGGTATTGACGCCGCCGGTCAGGATAAAGCGCTTGATCTGGCTGGAAAGGGTCATCATGGGCGTGAAACCAGTTTCAGGTTAAGGGCGAGAAAGGCATCGCTGTTGAAAAAATCATACTCGCGCTGGCGCGGTTCCAATACGGTGTCGAACTTTGCCAGCCCCGCATCGGGAAAGCCGGGGTGACAGTAGATGAGGACAGTCTCTTTTAAAGAACACCACCGTGCCATCAGCGCCGCATAATCCACCGGCACAGCATAGTTATAAGTACCGCGCAAATATTTATTATGCGGGATATGGTGCTGTTTCAAAAGCTGCAGCCAGCGCCAGCCCATCACGGCCAGAATGCCGTATTTGTGGTTGTCTGTCAGGGCGGTAAAATCGACGACATTCCGCATCCAGGCGCAGGGAGCGTATTGTTCGCGCAGCCGCAGCAGAATATCGCGGATCACAGGCAGCACATGCACATGCTGATGCCCGTCGATAAAATCCGGCGCCGCCCCCCAGACGTCCCTGAATCTTTCAAATTGCGCGCGGATTTCTTTTTCGATCAGAGACTTGTTCAGCAGACGTCCCCAGCTTTGCAGCAGCAACTGCTGTTCAGTCGGGTGTCTCATCCCCATTGCTGCGCTCAGGGGAGGCAGATAGGTGAGCGTTACGTGTAACCCTACAGTCAGAGAATTGCGCAAAGGTTTCAGCGCAAGCGCCCCCTCCTCCCAGGCCGGCCCCAAACTCATGCAGCTGACCGCAGACAAACGGTTTTTGGCGGCGAGATCAAGAATGGCGCTGTTGACGCCCTTGCTCAGACCAAAATCATCGGCGCAAAGTATTATGGTTGTTGCTTTCATAGACTTCGTCATATAGAGTCACATCCAAAATCACAAGGGCACGCTATGTATCTGTCCGTCATCCTACCCTGTTATCGCGAAGCCACCAACCTGCCCGCCATGCTGGAAGCATTGCAAAAAGTGCTCGACCAGGTTCCCGGCAACAAAGAAATTCTTGCCATTGATGATGGCAGCCCGGATGACACTTATGCCGTGCTTTGCGCTCTCAAGCCGCAATATAAAGATTTACATATCATTAGATTTGCCCGCAACTTCGGCAAAGAGGCCGCCCTGACCTGTGGCCTGCGCATGGCCAGGGGCGACGCGGTGGCGATGCTCGACAGCGACCTGCAACACCCGCCGGAAGTCATCCTGGAGATGCTGGAAAAATGGCGGCAGGGCGATAAAATGGTTTACGCCCTGCGCCGCAACCGCGACGGCGACGGCTGGCTCCGCCGCCTGTACACAAAAATGTTCTACTGGACGTTCCGCACCATCACCGACCTCGACCTGCCGGAAGGGGCCGGAGATTTCCGCTTGCTCGACAAAAAAGTTGTCGCCGCGATCAATCAGCTACCGGAGCGCAACCGCTTTATGAAGGGCCTGATGACCTGGGTCGGGTTCAAATCCGGCTTTGTCTATTTCGATGCGGCGGAACGCACCGGCGGGAAAAGCAGCTGGTCTTTCAGCAATCTTTTCATGCTGGCGATCAACGGGCTGACCTCGTTCAGCACCGTGCCGCTCCGCGTCTGGTCATTGTGCGGCATCGTGATTTCGACGGCGGCCTTGATCTATCTCTTTTATCTGGTGATCAGCACACTCGTCTACGGCACCGACGTGCCCGGCTTCGCGTCCCTGATGTGCAGCGTGCTTTTCATGGGCGGCATCCAGCTGATCAGCCTCGGCGTGATCGGCGAATACATCGGCCGCATCTTCAACGAAGTCAAAGACCGCCCGATTTACGTGATCGCGGAAGATATTTCTTAGTTTCTTTTTTTATTCCAAACATAGACGCGGTAAAGCAGCAACGCGCTGAGAATGGCGGCGTATACCAGAGGCTCGGTTTTATCGGCTTTGACCATCCAGTAAAAGTGCAGGCAGGCCAGCATCGCCGCGGGGTAAACGAGTTTATGCAGCGCCTTCCAACGCGCCGCGCCCATGCGCTTGATCACGCGGTCAAGAGATGTGGCGGCAAGCGGGACCAAGAGCAGAAAGGCGAGCATGCCCACTGTAATGAACTTGCGTTTGACGATTTCCTTCCACAGCGCAATAAAATCGCCCTGAAGATCCACAACGATGAAAGTCAGTAAATGCAGAAAAATATAAAAAAACGCAAACAGCCCCAGCATGCGCCGGTAACGCGCAAGGCCATGCCAGCCTGTCGTCATCCGCAAAGGCGTCAAGGTCAGGGTGAGCAGCAAAAATCGCAACCCCCAGTCTCCCAGACCGCGAATAACCGCTTCAACCGGATTGGCACCCAGTTGCTGCGTCAGCCCTAAATAAACCAGCCCCGCCAGCGGCAGAAGCGCCACACAAAACAGAGCTACCTTTGAGGATTGCATGATAAAATTAAAAGTTTTCTTTCAGATCCATACCCGCATAAAGCCCGGCCACCTCGTCGGCATAGCCGTTGAACGGCAGCGTTTTGCGCCGCCATAATTCACCCAGGCGCCGCTCGGACCCCTGACTCCAACGGGGATGATCGATTGCCGGGTTGACGTTGGAATAAAATCCGTATTCGTGCGGCGCAGAGATATTCCAGCTTGTCGGCGGCTGTTTTTCAGTGAAAGTGATTTTGACGATTGATTTGATGCTCTTGAAACCGTATTTCCACGGCACAACCAGGCGCAGGGGAGCCCCATTTTGCGGCGGCAGCTCCTCGCCATACAACCCGGTCGCCAGCAAAGTCAGCGGATGCATGGCCTCATCCAAGCGAAGACCTTCCTGATAAGGCCAGTTTAAAACGGTGTCCTTTTGTCCCGGCATCCGTTCCGGGTCGTGCAGCGTTTCAAAAGCCACAAACTTCGCCCGGCTGTTCGGCTCAAAACGTTTCAACACCTCGGCGAGAGGAATGCCAAGCCAGGGAATGACCATCGACCAGCCTTCCACGCAGCGCAGGCGATAGATACGTTCTTCCGGTTTGTAAAACTTGAGCAGGTCTTCATACCCAATTGTCGCAGGCTTGTTGCATTCTCCGCCGACACTGATGCTCCAGGGCGTTGTTTTAAATCCACGCGCATTGATGGCAGGTTCTTCCTTGCCTGTTCCGAATTCATAGAAATTATTATAGGACGTGACATGTTCTTTCGGGGTCAGTTTTTCATCGCTGTCATAGGGAGAGGCGGCTTCCGCCCGCAAGGATGCCGCCATAAGCAAGCCTCCGCCAAGAACCCCCGCCCCAATCCCCTGCATGATCTGCCGGCGATTGAGATAAAGTTCTTTTGG
>CAYGGT010000003.1:5688-47119 GCA_964349475.1 uncultured Rhodospirillaceae bacterium | reverse complement strand
CGGCAGCACCAGCACCTCGAAAGGCGACACACCCATCGTGCGCAGGGCGTCGACTTCTTCGTTCAGTTTCATGATGCCGATCTGGGCGGCGAAGGCGCTGCCGGAGCGGCCCGCGACCATGATCGCCGTGATCAGCACGCCCATTTCGCGCAGGGTGGAAAGCACGACAAGATCGACCGTGTAAATTGTGGCATCGAACTTCTGCAGCTGGAACGCACCCTGATACCCCATCACAAAAGCGATGGAGAAGGCCATCAGCGCGATGATCGGCACCGCCTTGATCCCGACTTCATTGACATGAAAGACGATGCTGCGAAAACGCAGGCGGCGCGGATGAAACAGCGCCCCCAGAAAGCCGATCCCCTGGTAACAATCATGCCGGAGTTCGCTGATCTGCCGCCCGGCAGCGATCACGATGCCGGCCAGCGGGTCGGACGGCTTGGTCATCGCTTCTTTTTCATGCGGCAGACCGGCGACGCGGTCGTAAATGCGCTGATGCTTGTCCTTGAACCCGGTCATGCGGATCATGATGCCGGTTGCCTGCAGGCGGAGGATCAGGTCGTTCAGGCACCAGGCGGCGGACGTGTCGAAGTCTTCCAATGCCTCGCCTGCCACGACGACTTTCATGCAGCTTGCGAGTCTTGTTTCCGGCAGCTCCCGCTTGATTTCGGACACGGCGGTGATTGTCCAGTGGCCCTTTAAACGAAGTTCATCGCCGGCAAGAGAACAATATCGTGTCATTGATAAGCCATGAGCACGGCGCCATGGGTTTTGAGCCAGCGCCGCGCGGCAGCGGCATCTTTGGTGAGCGAGGCACAGAGCGCCCAGAACTTTTTACCGTGGTTCATATGAATGCAATGCGCCACTTCATGGGCCACCACGTAATCGAGAACGTCCGGCGGGGCCAGGATCAGGCGCCAGGAAAACATCAGCCCGCCGTCCGGGCTGCAACTGCCCCAACGGGTTTTGGGGTCGATGACGCGGATGCCGGCGGGCGCGCGGCCAAGGCGGCAAAGTTTTTCTATAGAAAGTTTTTTTAAAATATCCCGCGCCTCTTCCTTCAGAAAGTCCCGGATGCGCCTTGAAAGATGTTCCGGCCGGCCATGCACTGCCAGATGGTTCCCTTCAAAGCGCGTCACGCCGCGGCCGGTTTTCTGCACGATCTCGTAATCTTTGCCCTGCACGGAAATTTTCTGACCGGGCGCAAATATTTGCAGCGGCAGAATTTTTTGGCGCCGCGCGTTGATCCAGCTTTTGTTTTCCTCGATAAAGCGCTCCGCCGCGCGGATCGAACCGCTGCGCGGCCAGGTCAGCACGACATCCCCCGCCCTGGCGTCAATCCGCAGCGCCAGGCGTTTGGCGCGAATACTGACACGCACCCGGACGCCGGAGATTTCCACGGGGATTGGTTTTTTACGAAAGTGAAAATTCATGAAAGAACGGCCCGATAAGGGAGGAAGCGCTTCATGTCAGTGAAAGAAGGTCTACGACCGAACACTGCGCGCCACCAGCAGCTTGTTCACAGCGTCGATATAAGCGCGGACGGAAGCAACGATCACGTCGGTATCCACGCCGGTGCCGCTGAAAATCTGTTCCCGGTCGGACAGGCTGATGTTCACTTCGCCCTTGGCGTCGGAGCCCTGGGTCAGCGCCTTGAGTTCGTAATTATAAAGCGTCGCCTCGTCATGCGGCACCAGCACGCGAATCGCCTTGAAACAGGCGTCAACGGGGCCTTTGCCGCTGGCCTTGGCTTTTTTCTTCTGGCCGTCCAGCTCGATTTCCAGTTCCGCTTCCTGCGGGCCGACGGAGCCGGAGCGGACGCCGAGGGACACAAAATGCACGCGCTCCACCGGCAGGCCCGCTTTTGACTGCACGATCAGCATCAGATCGTCATCGGAAATTTTCTTCTTCCGGTCGGCGAGGTCCTTGAAACGCTCAAACGCCGCGTTCAGGTCCTCGCCTGTCAGGTCAAAACCGAGAGCGGTCAGCTTGTTGCGAAAGGCATTGCGCCCCGAATGCTTGCCCAGCACCAGATCCGTCTTGTCGCGCCCGACCGATTCCGGCGTCATGATTTCGTAGGTGCCGGCGTGTTTCAGCATGCCGTCCTGATGGATGCCGCTTTCATGCGCGAAGGAATTGGCGCCGACGATGGCCTTGTTGGGCTGCACCGCGAAGCCGGTGATGGCGGTGAGCAGCTTTGACGCCGGCATGATCTTGCGGCTGTCGATGCCGGTTTCGAAAGGCAGGCGGTCCGGCCGCGTGCGGAAGGCCATGACGATTTCTTCCAGCGCCGCGTTGCCCGCCCGCTCCCCGATGCCGTTCACCGTGCATTCGATCTGCCGCGCCCCGGCCTCGACCCCGGCGATGGAGTTGGCGACCGCAAGGCCCAGGTCATTGTGGCAATGGGTGGAGATCACCGCCCGGTCGATGTTGGGCACGCGCAGCATCAGCATGCGGATCAGCGCGAAGTATTCATGCGGCACGGTATAGCCGACCGTATCGGGAATATTCACCGTCGTCGCCCCGGCACGGATGGCCGTTTCGACCGCGCGGCAGAGAAAATCATGATCGCTGCGCGTCGCGTCTTCGGCGCTCCATTCCACGTCGTCGCAATGCTTGCGCGCATAGGCGACGCTCTCGTTGATCATTTCCAGTACTTTCGCCGGCTCCATTTTCAGCTTGTGCTTCATGTGAAGGTCGCTGGTGGAAACGAAAGTGTGGATGCGGCGGTTTTTGGCGGGTTTGACGGCTTCGATCACCGCGTCAATATCCTTTTGCATGGTGCGGCACAATCCCGCAACAACCGCATTTTTGACCTGCTGCGAAACACGCAGGACGGAGTCGAAATCGCCTTTGCTCGCGGCCGGGAATCCGGCCTCGATAATATCGACGCCCATACCGTCGAGCATCTCGGCCATTTTCAGCTTGCCCTCGAGATTCATCGAGTAACCGGGGGATTGTTCGCCATCGCGGAGCGTGGTGTCGAAAATCCGGATTCTGTCCGCCATGGCCGCCTCTTACGTTGGTGAATACTGTCTTATTTGTAAGGCAAACAGGGTGCAATTGCCAGAGATTGAAGATTATGTTACATAATATTTAAAAAACAAAGAGCCGCTTGACTGTTTTATGAAGAATCAATACGGTAAAAAAAAGGATCAAAGATGGCCAGCGAACAGGAGACATCGTTCAGAAGCGTCAAATTTTTTTCTCACCATTCTGACGATCCGCGCATAGAAGTTTCATGCGCGTCAAGAACCTCCCCCACCGGAAGAGAGCCTTACTCCTTTCGCGCCTCGACGATCGACCATTTGAAAGGGGCAGGCGACGGCAAATCCAGGATTGTCCTGAAATCCGGCGTCACCTTTACGCTTTCTCTGCCCTATGCGGCGCTCGTGGAAAAAATAGACGCGGGTCAATCCCCTGTGGATTTAAGCACGTATGTCGATACCGAGATCGGCGATATGGTTGACGGCATGATCTGGGCAGGCATTTCACCGGACACGCAGCGGCCCATGTACACGACCTCTGAAGATGAATCTTCACTGCTGAATTTTGCTGAAGCGCAGAGCCGCGCCGCGGCACTGTCCAGCAAAACCGGCGAGGCTTATCGCGTTCCCTCAGCCAGCGAATTGAACGTGCTCTTCAACAACCGCGCTGCCATCGGCGGATTTAAATTGCAGAGTGCGTGGTACCGGTCGGCCACACTCGCTGACAGCGCGCGCGTGCAGGACCAGCATTTTGTTGACGGGCGGGCAACGACTGCCCGGCATGACCAGAAAATATCCGTCCGCCTGGTCCACAGCTGATCAAGGGCATCCGGCTTCGGGGCCGATCACGCTGGTGGCGCGGCGGAGGATCCAGTAATAAAGGCAACCATTGGCGCAGGTGCCCCCCGCCGTCACCGCCGCGGCGGCGCAGGGGGAAATTTTGCTGTTGACGCGGCTGATGGCCTCGGTCCACAAATCCTCTGCCGCTGCGCGGGTGATGCGGATATAAGTTCCCTCCGTCGCGTCGGTCAGGTAGGTGGTGGTATAGGTGGCCGTGTCATCGAGCATCTTGAAAGATTTCTCCGCCCCGAAAACGGCGCGCTGGCCGTCCGGCGCGCCGGGGCAGCGGACATTGGCGATGGCGGTGCCGACACCGCCGCTGGACAAGTTCGCCAGCGTATCGGCGCCGGCGCCGTAGAGCGGGAAAGGGGTATTGGGGTTATCCGTCGCGTCGATCGCGCCGTCGTTGTTGACGTCCACGGCGCTGGAATAGGTGCGCACGCATTCGATCACTTTCTCCTGGGTGGTTTTAAGGTCGATTTGCAGATAACTCGTCATCAGGTCGATCTGCACCGTGGTGGCGCTTTTTTTTGAGCCCTGCGTCATGGAAGCAACCAGCAGGCCCATCAAAAAAACCGCCGCCATGATATAAATGAGAATGCTGCCGCTCTGCCGTTGCATGGTTCAACCCTTTACTGCTTCATCATATCGCCTGCGCCGGAAAGATGCAAAGAATACCCCCCTTCGGCGGTCAGCAGCAAGCGGGGTTCTTCCGCCACCGGCTCGATTTTTTGCCGCAGGCGGTAAATATGCGTTTCCAGCGTATGGGTATCGAGGCCCTCCTGATACTGCCAGACGTTTTTGAGAAGTTCGTCGCGGCTGACGGCCCGGCCCGGATACTTCGCCAGATAGGCCAGAATAGCCACTTCACGGTCGGTCAGCGCCGTGTTCCCGCCCCCTTTCTGCGTCAAGATTTTTTCTTGCGGCTTGAAAAGCCATTCGCCGATCATAATATCGCCGATGTACAGCATGGGCTCCGCCAGCATCCGCCCGATCTGGCCCAGCAAGACGCCAAGACGCAGCGGTTTGGCAAAGGACAGCGCCAGGACCGGACAGGCGGCGCCTTCGCTTTGTCCGCCCGTTACGATTATGTCAGGCGCCGCGCCAGCAGACATAACCTCAAGAGAAATAACCTCAAGCTCGGCAAAGGTCTTCAGCTGTTCTGTGAGCGCCTGTTCGATGGCCGGCGGAAGCTGGAGGAGGAGAATTTTTTTCATTGGTTTCATCAACTTAGCATGCCAGGCAAGGGTTTGTTAAGACAGATTCGGCTACAATGAAATCTGGGCGTGGAGTCCGCGCCGGAGACAGAGGCCGCATGTCGAATCAAACGCCTGAAATCATCGCCAGTCAATACGAAGTCCTCTTCGCCATTCGCACCGGCGTCACCGTTCTCCTGCCGAAAGTGGCGGCTTTCGACAACAGCGACCAGGCACCGCCTGGTTTCAGCATCAGCAAGGACAACCCGCGCGACGTGCTGATCAAAGCCGGAACCCGGCAGCTGATGCTGAAAAGCATGAAAAAAGAACACCTCGATGCCGCCGTCGCGCTCGGGTTTATCATGTTCTATGAAACGAAAAACGATGACATCGTCCGCAGCACGCTCTGCCGGTATCAGGGGTAGTTGAGGTCAAGCGTCACCGGCGCATGGTCGCTGGGCCTTTCCCAGCCCCGGACTGCGCGTAAAATCTGGTGTTTTCTCAAGGCCGGTTTCAGCTTGTTCGTCACCCAGATGTGGTCGAGGCGGCGGCCTTTGTCCGACTGATCCCAATCACCGGCGCGGTAGCTCCACCAGGAATACAGCTTTTTCTCTTCGGGCACAAAATGCCGGATCGCATCCACCCAGCCGACGGAGCGCTGAAACTGCGTGAATTTTTCAATTTCAACGGGCGTATGCGACACGACGTTGAGCATCTTTTTGTGATCCCAGACATCATTTTCCAGCGGCGCGATGTTCAGGTCGCCGACCGCGACCATCTTTTGCCGGGCGGATCTTTCTTTCGGGAACCAGGCGGCGAGTTCATCGACAAAATCGAGCTTATGGCGGAACTTCTCGCTGGCCAAGTCGGGTTCATAGCCGCCCGCCGGGATGTAAATATTGTGCAGCTCCAGCCCCGCGACGGTTGCAGAAATGTGGCGGCAGTCGGTTTTTCTGCAGCGGTTGTGGATTTGCTTGTCGGTGAGCGGCAGCTTTGAGAAAATCGAGACGCCGTTATAGCCTTTCATGCCCGCGAAGTGAAAATGCGGAAATCCCCGCGCCACCAGCGCATCCACCGGAAAAAACGCATCCTGCGTCTTGGTTTCCTGCAAGCAGAACACATCGGGCTGCTGCTCATCCAGCAGCTGTATCAGCAAGGGCAGTCGCAGCCGGACGGAGTTGATGTTCCAGGTGATGAGTTTCATTGAAAAAAGTTTGTCCCGCCCCTGCTTTCACGGCGGGGACGAACAGGGTTAAAGGCCCGGCTTCCGGGGAGGGGTCTTCGGCTTCCCCTGGGCTTTTTGAACATCCAGCGCTTCCAGCGCCGCGCGGGATTTGACCAGGGCTGCTTCGAAAACCGTGTCGAGGCGGGGGTTTTGTCCTTTGACGGCGGAAAAGTTGTATTCCAGCCCTTCAAGAATCCGCCAGCGCGTCCGGTGGTGCTTGTCGATTTTGGCGCGGCCGATCAACTGGTCGTTCATCGTGGACAACCCTTCGACCAGAAAAATCCTGACGGCATCGCGGCGGATGTCTGCGTCCCCCGGTATCTCTCCCATCAGGTGCTGCATCAGGGACACCCACCGGTCGCCGAAAATATCGGTCGCCGCGTCTTCTTCAAGGGCGTATATTTTCTCTTTGGCAGGGCCCAGCAGCGCCATCACCACCAGTTCCTCCGACACATCGTCGCAATGCGCCAGCAGCAGTTTTGCAGCGGCAACCGGCTGGTTGTTCATGAAACTTTCGATGCGCGCGGGGCCGAAGTGCCCCATGTTTTCGCGCAGCCATTCCTCGCAGAATTGAGCGGCGGTGTCCCATCTGATATTATCGGGCAATCCGGATTTTGAATAATCGAAGGCCATGTTTTTCTCCTTTACGTTTAAAGCGGCAGGTCAAGCCCGGGGGGAAGCCCCAGGTCGGTCATGATTTTTTCCGTCTCGTCGCCCATCAGTTTTTCAGCTTTGCGGCGGGCGTCGTTGATGGCGGCCACGATCAGGTCTTCCGCCATTGCAGCTTCTTGCGGGTTGAGCAGGGAAGGCGCGATCCGGATCGATTTCAGTTCAAACCGCCCGCTGACGCGGCACGTGACCAGTCCGTCGCCGGCCGTGCCGGAAACTTCCATCTTCTGGACGCGGGCCTGCATTTCCTGCATTCTTTGTTTCATCTGCGATGCTTTTTGCATCATCTGCACGATATTGGCCACAGGCGCCCCCAGAAATTTTTCCGAATGCGAAAAGGGTACACGCCCTGCAAAAGCGAGTCAAGGGACCCCAAAGCGGTACTCATTTCCGATCGCGGATGCCGGTGATATCGCGGATGCCTATGATTTTGGCGCCGGGAAAGGCGGTGAGCGCAGCGCTGACGGCAGAATGCGATTGCACGTCGTCAAGCGCCGCCTGCTGCCGGCCCTGCTGAAGTTCGGCCAGGGTGGGTTCCCCCGCGTCGCGCGACAGGCTGACGACCCAACGCTGGCCGGTCCACTGGCTCAATTTTTCGGAGAGCTGCGGCGCCAGGTTGTGCGGCGCGCCCTCTTTCATGCGGACGGAGAGATGGCCTTGTTCAAATTTCACCAGATGCACAAAATTCATGATCTGCGACTGCAAAATAACTTCGCGGTGCTGGCCGAACAGGCCGACGATTTCGTGAAAACTGTTGACGCCGGCCCCGCTCTGGCTTTCAGCGGAAGGATGACTTTTGCCCGTCGCCGGGATGATGGCCGACCCATCTTTCAATTTTTTTAAAACATCCCCCGGCGTCGGCTGATCCGACACATAGAGCAGGCGGATGATCAGCATCTCCAGCGCCAGTTGCGGGTTGAAAGCCTGTTGCAATTCCGGCACGCCCTTGAGCAGCATCTGCCAGCTGCGCGTCAGCACGGGAACGGAAAGGGCTTGCGACAAAGCGAGCCCGCGCACGCGTTCGTCTTCCGGCAGGGCAAGGTCTTTTGAAACGTCCGGGCTGACTTTTATTTTGGTCAGGTAGTGGGTGAGTTCCAGCAAGTCCTGCAAAACCATCAGGCTGTCCCCGCCGCCTTTATAAAGGCTGTCAAGCAGCGCCAGCGCAGCGGCGCTTTCCCCCTTCATCACGTTTTCAAACAGGTCGAGCGTGACGGAGCGGTCAACCAGCCCCAGCATGTCGCGCACTTGCGACTCTGTTATTTTTTCCGGTTCGCGTGAAATGGCCTGATCGAGCAGGCTGAGGCCGTCCCGCGCCGAACCGTCGGCGGCGCGCGCGATCAGGGCGACGGCGCCTTGCTCCGCCGCTACTTTTTCTTTCACCAGCAGTTCAGAAAAATATTCTTCCAGCACCTCCGCGCCGATGCGCCGCAAGTCAAAGCGCTGGCAGCGCGACAGCACCGTCACCGGCACCTTGCGGATTTCGGTGGTGGCGAAAACGAATTTCACGTGCTCCGGCGGCTCTTCCAGCGTTTTCAACAGCGCATTGAAAGCGGATTTCGACAACATGTGCACTTCGTCGATAATGAAAATCTTGTAACGGGCGGAGGCCGGGGCGTATTGCACGGAGTCGATGATTTCACGAATATCGTCCACCCCGGTGCGGGACGCGGCATCCATCTCCAGCACATCGACGTTGCGATCCTGGGATATGGCGATGCATTGCGCGCAAAGCCCGCACGGCGTGATCGTCGGCCCCTTTTCGCAGTTCAGCGCCCGGGCGATGATTCGCGCCGTCGTCGTTTTGCCGACGCCGCGCACCCCCGTCAGCATAAAGGCATGGGCGATGCGCCCGGATTGAATGGCATTGCTGAGGGTGCGCACCAGCGCTTCCTGCCCCTTCATCTCGGCAAAATTTTGCGGGCGGTACTTTCGCGCCAGAACGCGGTATTCGACGGGTTTTGTGTCTTCGGCCGGCGTTTTTTTAGCCATAATAACCGGACCCTTAACAGAGTGGAAAACTGGAAGAGTGGAAGGCTGGAATACGACTCGAATGTAAAACTCGTTACGGTTGCTGCCTCTCGGCCCTGGCCGGATTGGCGAGACATTCGCCCGTTCCAACCTTCCACCCGTAATATTGGCGGATTCGGCCGGGCAGGCAAGAGATATCTTGCCAAAATCGCCGCATTCGGATTAGCTTGTAGGACAGGGAGCATGAAAAATGGCGATCGGTCTTGACGACCTTGACGGTCAGTATGAGGTTCATTCGGAAACGAATTACGGCGGCCCTTTCTGGCTGAAGGGTGACGGCGTTACCGAAGTCAAAAACGGCCTGACCTATCGCAAGGACAAGAGCGGTTGTATCTGGGAAAGCGCCTTCAGCGTTATCGGCGAAAACCGGGTGCAGATCGAATCCACCGTCGACCCCAGCCATGCGGACGACGCCATGTATATTGTTGACGAAAAGGGCAATCCCACCAAAAGCATCGTGACCTATAAATCGGTCCTGAGCGCCCAGATTGTGGACGGCAAACTGGTCCTGTCCGGCGATATCAAGCACGGTACCGAAACCACGCGGCTGACGATGACAAAGCTGCTGCGCGCCTGAGCGCCTGCTGAAAATTCAGATGTTCTGCTGTTTTGCGCCAACGGTGAAATAAAATGTTGACCCTTTTTCGAGTTCGGATTCAAGCCAGATGCGCCCCTGATGGCGCTCGATTATTTTTTTGGCAAAGGCCAGTCCAACGCCCGACCCGCGACTGCCGTTCTGAACGGAAGAAGGGGCTTTTTTGAACATGGTAAAAATAAGCTGCTGGTACTTCGGGTCGATGCCGATGCCGTTATCCTTGACGTAAAAAACGTTTTCTTCACGGCCGTGCGGGGCTTGCAGGCTTGCTAAAAAACCTACTTCCACAACAGGCTCCGGCTTGTCATTATACTGGATCGCGTTGGTGATCAGATTTCTGAACACTTCCGTCATCCTTGTCTTGTCGCAGACAACGGCCGGCAGCGGGCGTGGAATGACGATCCGGGCGTTTTTTTCCTTCAACGTGAATTCCATCAACTGCTGAATGTCCTTGACGATTGCGTTGAGGTCAGTCGCCTGGACAGCCGATTTTTCATTTTCCAGTTTTGAAAAGTACAGCAGGTTACTGATCAGAAGATCCATGCGCTGGCAAAGGGACACCAGCCGCTTGAGGTGTTCCACCCCTTTGGCATCAAGCTTATTTTTATAGTCTTCCAGCAAAAACGACGACAGGGTGCTTAACCCCCGCAGGGGTTCTTTCAGGTCGTGCGAGGCGATGTGGGAAAATTCTTCCAGCTTGCGATTGCTGTCTTCCAGCTCTTTGAGATAGGTTTGCAGGCTTGCGTCGAGAATTTTTTTCTCCGTGATGTCCTGCATAATCATCGATGCGCCCGTTATCTGCTCCGCGGCATCGCGCACGGGGGATACGGTCAGGTTGATGTCGATGTACTCGCCGTTCTTGCCGATGCGCACGGTTTCGAAGTGCCTGACACGTTCTCCCCCTTGCACCCGAAGGGTAATGTCGCGCTGTTCTTCCTCCATTTCCTGGGGGACCAGGAAACTGACATTCTGTCCCACGGCTTCGTCTTTGCTATAACCAAAAACCCGCTCGGCGCTCGCGTTCCAGAAAATGATCGTGCCATCAAGCGTCATGCTGACAATGGCATCTTCGGATGAGTCAACAATGGCAGAAAGTAAACCCTGCGAGGGCGAGGCCTTTAATGTTGCACACATGTAGCTTCCTTGATGCAAACTGTCGTGGTTAACCAACGTTCAGAAGCGTTATTATAATTGGCTGTTTGATTTTATCAATATTATTAAAGTAAAGCACAGGCAGCAGCCCTTACCCATATAGGAGTATATTGCTAGAAATCGGAGCCGAACAGCTTGTGATCAGCGACCAGCTGGCCGCTGTTCAGCATATCCGCCGCCGTGACGCCGTTCAGGTTGGCAAAGATAGCGGCCAGGGAAGAAAAGCCGGTGCCCGCGCCGTCGGCGTTGATCCGGATGTCTGTGCGCGTATCGTCGCGATAGTTCAGCTGGACAAAATCGGCGATATCGTCCGTCAGCGGATCGTATCCTTCAAGCACGTCGCTGACATTAATGAAGTCGGCGCCGCCGAAATCCATTATATAGTGCATGGGGGCGTGAAACCCCATAAAGGCAAAAGTGTCCGCGCCGCCGCCGCCGGTCATGATGGCCTTGCCCTGCGCCGTTCCCGCAAGAAGATCATTGCCTGCGTCGCCGTAAAGCCTGTCCTCGCCATTGCCGGCGATGAGCCTGTCGTCGTCATTGCCGCCGCGCAGTTTATCGTTGCCAACGACGCCTGAGCTGCCGTCCGCGATGAGCGTGTCATTGCCGTTTTCACCGTATATGTCGTCTGCGCCGCCGCCGCCATTCAGAACGTCGCCGCCGTCGCCGCCTTTCAGGTGATCAATGCTGTTACCGCTGTCGATGACGTCGTTTCCCGCGTCACCGTAAAGCCGGTCGGTGCCGCTGTCCGTGCTGATGTGGTCGTCCCCGTCTCCGCCGTGGATATTATTATCCCCCGCGCCCGCTTCGATGATATCGTCGCCGTTGCCGCCGCTGACATCGTCGTTGCCGGTGCCGAGGATGATAAAGTCTTCGCCGTCCTTGCCGTAGACCTTGTTATTGCCGTAGAGATCGAAAATGATATCGTCACCGGGTCCGCCGTCGATCAGGTCGTTGCCGCGATCGCCAGAGATGACGTCGTTTCCCTTCTGTCCGCGGACCTGATCGTTCCCGTCACCCCCCGTCAGGTAGTCATTTCGGGAGCCGCCTTCCACAAAGTCATCGCCCGCCTGGCCAAACATGACATCTGTCCGCGCGAGGCTCGTCAGGCGGTCATTGCCGTTTCCGCCCAGGACGACGTTGTGGCCGCCCCCTGAATTGATGATGTCGTCGCCGTCTCCGGCTTCAATAAAGTCGTCGCTGTCGCCGAAAGTCCGGGTATCGTCCCCGTCGGTGAGCGTTGTGACGCCCGTGATGGCAAAGGGGTCGGAAAATGAGATGCTTTTGTACATGCCGCTCTGCGTGTCGTGGTGAAGGTCTGCCCCGATCGGAGTTTCGTTCAGGCCGTATTCGTTCACTCTGATTTCTCCGGAAGGCGTCCAGAAGAACTTCGTTTTCTTGTCTTCGTCCCGGTCCGTGCGGACAAACGACTTTCCTGTCAGTTCCCCGCCATCATGATAAAAAGTAAAATCAGAATAAACAGACATGGTCTTCCTCCGCAGTTTTTATGAACGCTTGAACAGTAAAAACGCCGGAGGGTAAAAAAAATTCCTTCTTTCAAAAAATTCTCAGGGAAAAAAAGTAGGAGCGATGCTGCAATTCTTCAAGTCACGGCATGAATTGTTCTTTGATCATCCGCTCGTCGAGGTTCATTTCGGGATCGAACAGCAGGGAGATTTCGATCGTTTCGTCGCGCCAGATGTCCACCGTCTCCACATCGCGGATTTCGGTAAAGTCAGCGACAGCGCTGACCGGGCGGTTGGGGGCTTCGAGAATATCGAACGTGATTCGCGACGATTGCGGCAGCAAGGCCCCCCGCCAGCGGCGCGGGCGAAAAGCGCTGATCGGCGTCAAGGCGAGGATACCCGCGCTGAGCGGAATAATCGGCCCGTAAGCCGACAGGTTATAGGCCGTTGACCCCGCCGGTGTCGCGACAATGATCCCGTCGCAAATCAGCTCATCAAGCCGCACCACGCCGTCGATCTTGATGCCCAGCTTGGCGGCCTGATGGGTTTCGCGCAGCAGCGACACGTCGTTGACCGCCAGCTCTTCCTGCACTTTTCCCGCCATCGTTTTCACCCGCATGCGCAGCGGGTTGATTTTGACGGTCTGCGCGCCCTGCAAGCGCTGCAACAGGCCGTCTTCACGGTAGGTATTGAGCAGAAATCCGACCGAGCCGCGGTTCATCCCGAACACGGGTTTTTTATGCCTGACGCTGTCGTGCAGCGCGCGCAGCATGGAACCGTCGCCGCCCAGCGCCACGACGATATCGGCCCGGTCGAGCGGCGTCGCGCCGTAAAGGCCCGTCAGGGTTTTCAACGCGTCCTGAGCCTGCGGCGTATCCGCTGCGAAAAAATGCGCTTTCATGCTTTTACCTTGTCCTGCACCTTGCCCTGCAATTCCACAAAATCGCAAAGCTCCTGCACGACGGATTTCACCAGCTGTTCGTCGTCGCCTTCCGCCATCACGCGGATCAGGGGTTCCGTGCCGGACTGGCGCACGAGAATGCGCCCGTTGCCGCCCATTTTTATTTCCGCCTGACGCAGCGCGTCGCGCATCGGCTTTTCCTCCAGCGAAATCGGCGATTTATACCTGACGTTTTTCAGGAGCTGCGGCACGGGCTCGAACACGCGGCAGGTTTCACTGGCGGATTTATCCGACCTGACAACCACCGCCAGCACCTGCAGCGCCGCGATCAGCCCGTCGCCCGTCGTGCTGTAGTCGCTGAGAATGACGTGCCCGGATTGCTCGCCGCCGATATTGTAATCGTTGCCGCGCATATGATCGACGACGTGCCGGTCGCCCACCGGCGTCCGCTTCAGGTGCAGACCCCTGCCGTGCAGAAATCTCTCCAGCCCCAGATTGGACATGACCGTGGCGACGATGCCGCCGCCGTTCAGCCTCCCGGCCTGATGCCAGGACCCCGCGATCAGCGCCATGATCTGGTCGCCATCCACCACGCGGCCTGTTTCATCGCACAAAATCAGGCGGTCGGCATCGCCGTCCAGCGCAAAGCCGATATCGGCGCCGTGCTTCACGACCGCTTCCTGCAAGGCCGCCAGCGCCGTTGCGCCGCAATCCTTGTTGATGTTGGTGCCGTCTGGCTGCACGCCGATAGCGATGACGTCCGCGCCCAGCTCATAGAAAATGCGCGGCGCCACTTTATACGCGGCGCCATGCGCGCAATCGACGACGATTTTCATGCCGTCGAGCCGCATGCCCTTGGGGAACGTATTCTTGACATATTCGATATATCGTCCGCTGGCGTCGTCCAGCCGGCTGGCGCGGCCAAGCGCATCGGCCTGCGCAAGGTAGTCAGTTAGCGGCGACTGCACCCGTTGTTCAATCTGCCCCTCGACGTCGTCGGATAATTTATACCCGTCGGCGCCGAACAGTTTGATGCCGTTATCCTGATAGGCGTTGTGGGACGCGGAAATCATCACGCCCAGATCCGCGCGCAGGGAGCGCGTCAGCATCGCAACCGCCGGCGTCGGCAGGGGACCGACGAGCACGACATCCATCCCCATGGAAATAAACCCGGAGGTCAGCGCCGGTTCCAGCATGTATCCCGACAGCCGCGTGTCTTTGCCGATCACGACTTTGTGGCGGTGGTCCCCCCGGCGCAGCTGCACCGCCGCCGCCATCGCCACCTGCAAAACTGTTTCCGCCGTGATGGGGGCTATGTTCGCCTTGCCGCGAATGCCGTCCGTGCCGAAGAGTTTTCTGATCATGTGTCTGGACCTTAACCGGTTGAAATGCTCAGATATTTATGACCCAGGACGCGTGGTAAGTCAATGATTCTGAAAAGAATAGCTGTGTTTATTGATCATGAATGTATGCCAATATCTATAATTATTGACATAGTCATAATATTATTGTAGAACTTACGTGTATCTGAATTTGTTTAAGGTAAAATTTAAAGGGTATGTAAAATGGAAAAATTCTTCAACTTAAATAAGGATCACTACACAGCGGAGCAGATGACACTAATTACAACAGCGGCGATGATGTCAGTAATTACGTTACTTGATGGTCATGCGGAGCTCGTCCAAGGCTTCATCAACGAGGGCGCGGATGTGAATGCGGTAGAAGATGGCTACACGGCGCTGATGATGGCAACACACCGTGGCCATACGAAGGCAGCCCAAATCCTGATCGACAAGGGCGCGAATATGAATGCGGCAGATAAAAATGGCGACACGGTGCTGATGTGGGCAGCACGCTACGGTTATACGGAGCTAGCCAAAATCCTGACCGACAAGGGCGCGGATGTGAATGCGGCAGATAAAAATGGCGACACGGCGCTGATGTGGGCAGAACGCTCTGGTCATACGGAGGCAGCCCAAATCCTGAAAGATGCGGGTGCTACTGTGGCGAAGCCCCGGCCAACAGGTCTTGCCTCTCCTCCTCCCACGCCGAAGATGTAAGGCGTATTTATTTACGCAATAACTAAGTCACGGTGGGACACGACACAGCCGTCAGCGCTCGGCGTCGGCAGGACGCTTGCTATTTTCATTACATCACCCCGACATTCGTCTGGGTGACGGTTGTCGTTATATAAAAAGTCTAATACCGAACCGGCGGTCCATTCTCTATGAATTATTTTACATAATATTAACAAAGGGGCGCTGCGGTAGGCGCACAAAGACATGGACGCACCTGCGTGCGCATGGTAAAAATCTATTATCATATTTATTGAAAAGCGGAAACGATTCGATCAGAGAGAATATTCAGATGAGTGTCGAAAAGAAAACCATTCGCAGCGATATTCCCGGCAGTCACGTATTTCTCAATGCCAACATCGGCTATGTCGGATCGCCGGCGGATGAAGCGCGACGGCTGGTTGTCAGTCGCGACATCTTCCTGCAGGGACAGATCGGCGCTTGCGACTATCTGGTGGTTGAAGGGACGGTTCAGGCTGACGCCTTCACCGCCCGGCGCCTGGATATCCTGGAGTCGGGTGTTTTCTCCGGCATAGCGACCGTCCATGACTGCGTCATTGCCGGGCGCTTTGAAGGAACAATTACCGTGCACGGCCGCCTGACCGTCAAATCGACCGGCCAGATCCGGGGGGAGATCGCCTACGGCGCGATGGAGGCTGAAACGGGCGCAAAAATAGAGGGCCAGATGGCTTTCCTGCTGCCCCTCGTCGAAGACGGGGCGGTGAATAACAACACCATCGAAAAACTTGGCACGGCCGCCAGCATGGACGAGAAAAAGACTTTCACCAAACGCATGACAGGTTACTGACGCATGCAAAACGAAAGCTTTATTCAGACATCCGACCGGTTGCTGGTTTTATTTTACGCCCACGTGCGCCGGAATTCACGGCGGCTCACGCATCTGGTGGTGACGCTCCTGCCGTTGATGGCGCTGCTCGTCGGCAGCTGCAAGACAGAACAACTGCCCTGGGTTTACGGCAGCAATGCGGGGTCTGACCAGTTCCGGATCGCGCTCTTCCCCGACCGCGTCAATTATCACGGCGCTGACTATTACCCCGCCGCCGGGTATGTTTCGCGCGCGCAGACTTTTGTCGTCGACCAGCCGCAGGCCCTGAAAATGCTGACCCGGCAGGAAATTGGCTATCTCTTCGGCAAGCCCGCCTTGCATCGCCAGGATGCCGACGCCGAAATCTGGCAGTACAAAGCCGGGGGCTGCGTGGTGGATTTTTACTTTTATGGCCAAAAACAGCTCTCTCATCTTGATATCCGGCTGAAAGCCGACCTGACGCCGGGCAGATCTCCCCAGCCCGTCCCGATGCCCCAGCAGTCCGACTGTCTGCGGGGTATTGCCGACGAACATGGTGTTTTCAGTACAAGAGTATGAAAATTCCTTGACTCGATGCCAATATTCACATATTGTTGCAACAGGTGAATATTAAAAAGGGCATCCCGATGAAAAACAATCCACGTACCGATTCAAATTTAAAAGTCGCCTTTCAAAGCTGCGCGGCTTATTTCGCCGCTTTTACCGGCACCAATCCGGCGGCGGCATTATTTGCCGTGGATCATCTGTACACCAAAACGAAATTGTCGTTCAACGATTTGCAGAGAAGGTTACACACGCTTAGCTAGACCTGATTTTTAAAATTGAATCTGATTTCTGCGCTGCGAAGATCAAAAAAAGTTCCTCGTTTTTTTTCACGCCTGCTGAAATGTTTCACCGCGAGAATTTTTCTCCGCAAAAAAATAACGCTTCATGCAAATTCATTTGACGCCGATCAAAAATGATCGCGCATGTGGAATCTCACGGCTATTGTCTTGACTGCAAATCATGTTCTGATTTAAAACTTCACTTCCGCCGATCAACTCCTTTTTCTCCAAAAAATTTTCTTACCTATTTTTTTTGAGGATTACATGGTTCAAAATTCTGCATCGAAACTAAAACCGGTTGAATCTGATTTTATCCGTGACATCCCGCTTCTTGCGGGTCTCACGGACGAAGAAAAAAACACCCTGCTCAAGGAAGGGCGGATTTGCAGCTTCGGGCGGCGGCAGACGATATTCAGGCAAGGGGATCCGCTCAACAACTTCTATATCATTTGCAGCGGCACCGTGCAGCTGTGCCGCGAAACGCCGGACGGGCGTGAAATCACCCTTGATATTCTCAGCGCCGGGCACTTTGCCTGCCTGACGGAAATTTTCGAGCTCAGCAATGTGTACATGCTGAACGCCGTGGCGGTGAACGACGTATCCCTGGTTTCACTGCCGAAAGCCTGGCTGCTGGAAACGGCGAAAAAAAACGGCGTGTTCGCGCTCAACCTGCTCTCGGCCATTTCGCGGCAGTCGCGCACGACGGAAGTGAACGCGGAACACCAGGCCACAATGTCAGCGCCGCAGCTTCTGGCCTGTTACTTGCAGCATCTGTGCGCCGACAATAATTTTAACCCGCGCGGATTCGATTTGCCGGTCAGCAAGTCGCTGATTGCGTCCCGCCTGGGCATGGAGATTGAAACCCTCTCCCGCGCTCTGCCCGTGCTGCAAAAATACGGCATCTCGGTCAGGGGGAAGCAGGTCATTTTCCGCGACTTCCCCAGCGTTGAAGAAAACGTCTGCGGGCATTGCTCCGTCATGGAAACATGCCGGGCGCGGAAGATCGTGAGACAAACGGCGGATGACGCCGCCCGCCTGTCAAAAGAAAATTTCAAGCTTGTCTGAAAAAACGCCGGCTTTATATATGCGGCTGCGGAATCGTGAAGAAAAACGTCGTTCCCCGCCCCTCGCCTTCTGATTCCGCCCATATTTTTCCGCCGTGCTGGCTGATGATTTTCTTGGTGATGGCAAGCCCCGATCCCGTGCCGCCGCCATAAGCGGCCTTATCGTGCAATCTTTTGAACATTTTAAAAACCGTCTCCAGATGCTTTTCCTGGATGCCGATGCCGTGATCCCTGACGTAAAAAACAATTTCCCGCGGCGCGCGCGGATGTTTTGTAAGGGCGCCGATCTCAATTTTGTTTTCTTTGCCGTCGCTGTATTTGATGGCGTTGCCGATCAGGTTCTGAAAGACTTCGCCGATACGAACACGGTTGCACTGCACGACCGGCAGCCTGCCGTTAATCTCGACCGTGGTATTTTTCCCTTTCAGGTTTATCGAGAGCAAGTCGATGACATTCCTGACCACCTCGTTCAGGTCCGTCGCGCTGACGACCGCTTCCGTTCTTCCCACACGCGAGTAGTGCAGCAGCGCGTCAAGCAGCCTGTCCAGCCGCTGGGCCAGATCGGAAATTGTACGCAGCCTTTTTTTGCCTACCGCATCTATTTTATCTTCGTAATCCTCCAGTAAAAAATGGGAAAAGCTTTGCAAGCCTCTCAACGGCTCCCGCAAATCATGGGATACAATGTAAGCAAAATCGTCCAGCTCCTGGTTGCTGCGCTCCAGGGCCTGCGTATAATTCAGCAGGTCACGGGTTTTTTCTTCGACTTCCTTTGAAATCAGCATCTCCTGCCGTGTCTGGCGAAGCGTCAGAAAACCGATCAGCCCCGTGATCGAAAACCCCGCGACGAGAACAAGCCAGAGCCAAACGTCAACCGCCCGTGAGAAGTACCGGGGCGTCGGGACAAAAATAATTTTCAGACGTCCATACGCCACCTGCAATATCTGTTCGTAGTGAAAGGCGTTTTGCCGGACAATGTCCTGCCACTTCTGCAACAGCGGCTGCGCGGACGGCGGCGGGGTGCCGATCACCGATATGGGCGCATTCTCTCCGTTGGTTTCGTAGAGGTAAATCATTTTCTCATCGGCATTCACCATCGCTTTCGGCATCGGCTGGTAAACCCACTGCAAGTTAACCAATCCCAACAACGTACCCTGGGGGACGCCATTTTTGGCAAAGGGGATGAGCAAGGCGATGTGGCTGGGCCGCGTATCTGCGCCGACAGCAAAGGGTCTGCTGATTGTAATGGCTGGAATTCTCTTCGTTTCCCTGAGCACCGCCGCAATCTCCGGGATGGCGGCGGCGGCGGATGGCGACAGGGAAAGAAATGCGGGTTGCTTGACAACGTAAGCAGGGCTGCCATAGGTCTTTTCGGGCAACCAGAGAATGGAGTCGAAATACTTTTTTGACATCATGCTCTCGGTGAAAACATGCAGTTCAGCTTCAGTGACCAGCTGAGACGCCTTGAACAGCGACTGTACGCTGATCAGCTTTTCCTGAACCAGCAGGAGGCGATCGTCAATCCTCCGCGCTTCATGGGCGGCGACGGCCTTGAAATGCAGCTCCAGGGAGCCTGTGCGCACTTCAAGGGTCGAGACAAACACGATGATTGACAAGATCGCCCCGATGGTCGCCACGGTCAACGGGGTGCGATAGTAATCCAGCAGATTCTGCCGGTCCTCCAGCTTGTCGAATATATGCATCAGAGATCCTTTTTCCGGATCTTTTCCCGCAGGACAGGCGCCAAAGGCACAATCAGCAGCGCTGTGCACAGCGCGACAGCGGCGGTCATCATTTTTACGATGCCTTGCAAGTAATACATCGGATACCACACGGTCACGAGGTCTATCAGCTGCGTTGATCCGCTCAGAAAAATCAACGCGGCCCAGATCAGGAAAATCCAGCGATAGCTCATTTCCCGTCCGCCTTTTCGCACCAGCAGCAAGATGACCGCTGTGATGAAGTAGCAGGACAGCACAGTTATCAGATCGGACACCACATGCAACCCGATCAGATCCGGCTGCCACATAAAGTAGTAGCCGTGCGGCATATAAGCTTCGCGGCCGAAGATCGTTTCGATAAAATTCTGCTCATCCATGCTCGGGTTCCTCAGTGAAAAGATTGCGGCGAGGGCAAGGGGGAATGCCCCTGTCCATTCGCGCAATTCTCTTGGATTGTCTCATAATTTTGTCACGAAAAAAATTGACAAATGAGCTAAATAGTATAGCATGGCGCGCTATGTTTAGATCATGATAAAAGAATAAGGCACTTGAGAATGGAAAAATCTGATCGCGGTCAACTGTCGACTATCCTCATTGTCGAGGACAGCATGCCGGATTTTGAATCGATTCTGAGGGCTTTTGAAAAGCTGGGCATGAAAAATCCGGTTTACCATTGCGCCACCGGAGAAAAAGCACTGGATTTCCTGTACAGAAGAAAAGAATATAGCGACGCCGAAAAATCTCCCCGGCCGAACGTCATCCTTCTTGACCTGAACCTCCCCGGCACAGATGGCCGCGATGTTCTGAAAGAAATAAAGAGCGACGATAATTTAAAATCCATTCCAGTCGTCGTTTTAACAACATCAGATTCTGAAAAAGATATACGCGAGTGCTATCAGCACGGCGCCAATAGTTATATGACCAAACCGGCCAATTGGGAACAGTTTTTCAAGGCAATAGAAAGCTTCCAGAATTATTGCCTGGGGACGTCAATTTTGCCGAATCATACCGGCTGACAAACCCGTTTACTTCCCAGACACTGAATAGCCGCCCATAAAACACCGCAGCACGGCATCTTTTTGTTTCGAATCGAGCTCGGCTTTTTCTTTTTCAGAGAGTAGTTTTTGGCTGGCGCCATGCCGCGCCATGGAAAAATCTATGGCATCACGGACAAGTTTTGGGTCTTTTGCAATCGTGTCTTTATTCAGAAAATCGGCAGCACCTTCACTGACCATGACTTTGGCAAGCTCATGATCTTTTAAATTGGTCATGATGATAACAGGTACTTTTCCAGCCCATTTTTTAATCTGCTCATAAGTATCCTTGGGACTGGTCGTGTCCGGCAGGCCCAGGTCCAACAGCACGACGTCCGTTTCATTTTTCTGCAAAACGGCCTCCCCGGACGCTAACGTCGCGACCCGCGTGCACAGGGCTTCCTGCTGATAGTTGCGCACCGCATGCTGAATGATATAGGCATCCGTATCGCTGTCTTCGATTAACAGAATTCTGAGTAGAGAGTTTTTCTTTTTCATGGCAACATTCTCCCTGTCCTATTCTATACCACTTATATAGGCGGGAGTTTGCCAATCACCAGCTTAGACCGGAATAGTCAAACGGCTTTACTATGGCATATCCTTTGGCGGCATATCTTTCGGCGGCGTTCCTTTTGCCACGCGGAGGAAAAAAAACAGCATCAAAGCCGCAGCCCCCGCCAGTGCGATCCACGGCAGCCACGCATATTTCTCCGTGATGCGGCTTTCTTCCTTGTCGCAGGCATCGCCCGCCCGGTCGCCGTCCGCATCCTGCTGCGCCGCGTTGGGGTGATTGGGGCAATTGTCTTTGCTGTTGATGATGCGGTCACGATCATAATCATCGCAAGCATCGCCGCGCAGGTTGCCGTTGATATCGGCTTGATCGGCGTTGGCCACGGCAACACAGTTATCGCGGGCATCGGCAACGCCATCCTGATCCACGTCTGATTCGTGATACCTCACGTTTGACTGTTCCACGAAAGGCGCCAGCCGCAAAATATCCTTGTCTGTGCGTAAATCACCCGCTTCACCCGCGGGAATGAGCACCGCGCGATCCGGATCACGAAAAATTTTATACGTGTGCTCCGGTTGCGTCAGAAAGCGCAGGGATACGTCATGCACAGCCTGTTTATGCGTCTGCCGAAATCCTATTTCTGCAATCCGCAGCGGCTGCCCGTAGCGCAGCTTGACCTGCCATTTTTCTGCCCGCGTCTCGGGGAAAACCGTGCATCCGGCGCAAATGCCCGGCTTGTCGCTTTCCGCCACCACAATCCTTGAAACACCGTCAACCTCGGCGCGGATTTCAATGTTTTCCGGCAGGGCGGCGTGGTTGGCAAGGCCGATCCACAGGGCATCCGCCGCGAACGGCGCCGCCGCCGTAAAAATCAGGACAGCTTCCCCGGCGCGGTCTTCCGGCAGGTCGAAATCGACATGCGTCGTGAAATCGGCATCGTTGAGAAAACGGTCGTTGCCGCGTGATGTGCGAGAGCTTATCTGAACGGGAAGGCCGGTGTCTTTTTCTTGCCGGATCACTGCGAAAGGCACAAATTCTTGCTCGGTCGCGTCAAAAACAGCGATTTCCGCGCGCGCAAACGGCAAGGCGGCAAGCGGTATTTCAACGACGGTGGGAACGGTGATGCCGACCGGCGCAACATCGCCCGTCAGCCGGAAACTGGCCATTTTTTCTTCGGCCGTTTCCTCCCCGGCGAAAGCGGAGAATGCAAAAGAAACAACCAGCGCGACGGCAAAGAAATATCGATTCACGGGATTGCCTTCCTGCCGCGACGCTCGACGAACGCCGTTGCCAGCAGCAAAGCACCCAAAACAAAGAACGTCACGACCTTGCCGCCGGCGTCCATCTGCGGCATGTCGATGAAAATAAGCCGTAACGACACCCACCCCACAATAATGCCGCCGTAAATCCGCACCGGCTTCAGAGCGCGAAAATACCCTTGGAAGTAAGCGGCAAGGCCGGTCAGCATAAAAAGGCTGAGCGCCAGGGTTTTTGCGATAGTATCGTCCAGCAGCACGGCGTGCAGCACCTTCCAGACAAGATGGCCGGCATAGTAAGTGGCGATGGCGGTGCCGATGGCCATCATCGTCGTTAACTTCGCGACGGGCGACCCTGCGTGTTTGCGCACCTCATTCAAAAGATAAACCAGCGCTGCCAGCACCACGGTCATCAGGCAGATCACAAAAAACTCGGCATGGAAAATATCGCCTTCCGGCCAGCGAAGACTGTTCAGGGAGAGAACAAAAGGCAGCGCCGTGAAAAAGGTCGAACCCACCGTTTTTTTCGCGTTGCCCAGAATTTTCCAGACGAGGAAAGGCAGGATACCGGCCTCGACGATAAAGGCGAGTGTCAGGGTCGGACCGGAAAATTGCACCGCCGTCGCAGCTGCCAGCAGCAAGGCGCTGACCCCGCCGTAAACATAAAAGAACTGCGGATGGGCCGTGCGAGAAAAACCCCAATAAGAAGCGCCGCTGAAAAGCAACATCCAGGCCGCCAGCACCAGACTTTGCCATTCGTGCGGCGCCACGCGCACGGTCCAGAAAATGATAAAGACGCCCAGCAGCCCGGCGGCGGCAAGGTCGGAGATTGTTTCTGAACTTTTGTCCTTCAGGCTCGCGAAAAGACTGACGGCGAAAAAGACCAGCCCGAAACCGAAGGCAACGGCAAGCCCGATCCAGGGCTCCTGCAACCAGCGGCCCGGATGCTCCCATACGAAGATACTGTAGAAAAAAACCAGGCCCAGCGCGAGCAGCACGTTTTTGCGCCAGCCCGTCAGGAAAACAACCCAGAGCGTGCCGGCCGTCACCACCGCCAGGTGGGAAAAAAGTCCGATAAAATCATGGCCGCCGGGACTGACAAGCAGGGGAATAGCGCCCGCCATCAAAAGCCCCGCATAGGAAAGCTGCCGCGCCTGGTAGCGGACGCTCATGAATGCGACCAGCGCCACCGCCATCAGCATGAAAAGCGTGGCGCTGACCGGCGTGAACATATCGTAATATTTCCGCCCGGCGAAAATCGCCGTCAGAACAACGGCCAGGCCCAGCACTGCAAAAATGCTGCCCTGGCTGAGATGCGTGCGGATGCGGCGCTGCGCCACGGCGATGATCCCCATGCCCAGCGCCAGCGTCCCCATGATGCGCCCCACGGGGCCAATCAGGTTGTGCAGGATGGAATAGCGAACCAACCACCACGCCGCAAACACCATGAACATGGCGCCGATCACCAGCAGCCAGTTTTCGCGCAGCCATGAGAAAGAAGGCAGAGGGGAGTCAACTTGTGCCGGAGATACGCGGGGGTCAATTGGTGCTCTTGTTGTCTGCGCCACAGGCGCCGTCTTCCCTTCCGTCCCCGGCGGGGCAATCTTTGGCCCCGTTGCCAGCACGCCCGTTATCAGCCTGGAAACCTGCCGCTCCAGTTCTTCGATGCGCCGGCGGTTGGAAAAAGTAATAAAAATCGCGACGAGACAAACGATCAAACTGAATACAGACATAACACCCCCCTGACGAATAGGTGATCAACTCTACGCTGAATGCGCTTGACTGACAAGTGCGCTCTGCCCTGCAAAATGCGCCACAAAGTGATCGGCCAGCTTCCGTGTCTTGGCCCGGAGGCGGCGGGAGTAGGGGTAGACGACGTGGATCGCGGCGGGGTCGGGTTCGAAATCTTCCAGCAAAATTTCCAGCACGCCATTGACGACATATTCGCCGACCAGATACGTCGGGAGAGCGGCAATGCCGGCGCCGCGCAGCGCCGCTTCGCACAGCAGCGCGCTGCTGTCCGTCACAAACCGTCCGCCGACGCGCTGGTGGCGCTCTTTGCCGTCGGTGCGGAACAGCCACGACGCGCCGTCGTAAAGCCCGCTATCCCGCAAACAATCATGCCGCGCCAGATCCGCCGGCGTTTGTGGCCTGCCATGGCGGGACAAATAATCATTGCTGGCCACAACCACGCGGCGGCTCTGCGCCAGTTGCCGCACGACCATGCCCCCGGCGCCGATATAAGGCGCGGACCCGGCGCCGATGCAAATAGCCAGATCAAATTCTTCCCGGGCCAGGTCTACGGTCCGGTCGTGGACGTTCAACGTCACCGTCACGTCGGGGTATTGGCTGAGAAAAGACGCCAGCGCCGGCCCCAAAAACTTATTGCCGAAACTTTGCGGCGCGCTGATCTTTATATCGCCGACCGGATTTTCATTGCGGTGGCGCAGGTGTTCCTCCACTTCCGCCAAATCGTCAATCAACTTGCGCGCATGCGCGGCATAGGCGTGCCCCGCATCCGTCAGGGCGAACGCCCGGGTGGTGCGCTGGATCAGCACGGCGCCCAGATAATCCTCCAGATCCTTGATCCGCTTGCTGACGACGGAATTGGCCAGGCTGAGGCGAGAGGCGGCATCTGAAAAACTGCCGGTCTCGGCCACGGTTACGAAAGCAAGCATGTTGGCCAATCTGTCCATAATTATAATTATACTAAAAATTAGAATAATAAATCAAATTTATATTATATATTTCTAATTAAGCATATAATATGCGGGTAAAGCGCCAGTGTTCTCCGACTCCAGCAAGGGGAGGTCTGCTGCCTAAAGCTTCGGCGCGTCGTTGCCTTGTTTGGGAATTTTGGGGGATGGCGCGTTGTCGTTGCCGGGCGGCAGCGGTGGAGGATCTTTAAAGGGCTCGATCAGAATTTCTTTCGTAATGCGCGAAATATCTTCGCCGACTTCCTTGATGGTGTTGAGGATCTTGCTCTGACGGCGCTTCTGGTCAAGCAGGACGCGGTAGACGATCTCAATCTCTGCTTTGTGGGAGTCGTTGAGCTTGCTGAACAAGGCGCTGATTTCGACATCTGCGGGTTTCTTGGCGGTGGCGGTGTCGGAGCGGACGATTTTTAAATAGGTACCCATCAGACTGCTGACAGTCTTGGCCGCCGCCATCTTCGCAGACAATGTTTTCAGGGCCGCGTGGCTTTCAAGGTATTTCTCTTCGGCGAAACTGCGCTGCTGGAGGATGATGCAGAGCCGGTCCAGGTCATGACTGCGGCTTTTGATGATATCCTGGGCAAGCACTTCGAGACGCTGGAGGTTTTCCGGCCGCGCGTCGTCGAGAGAGGTCGACGGACAATTCGGGTTTTTTTCCGGATCGATAATGGCGTCAAAACGGAAAAGCCTGTCGCCGAGTTCCTCCCGCGTGTCGTTCTCCACGTCCATCACAGCCATATGGGAGACAAGAGAAATGAGGATGGAGCCGTTGGCTTTGCTCATCAGGCCCAGGGGGCCCATGGCGTTGAATTCTTCGGGCGAGACGCTGTTTTTGATGTGGCCGGTGCCGATGTGGACGACGATGATCTCCGCATCCGGCGGCGCCATCTTTTTTGCCTGCGCCATGAGATGCCGCATGGTATTGCCGCCAAAAAAGCCGCCGTCAATCAGGGCATGGCGGTGCTTGACGCCAGGCATGTCTTCGTTCGGCGTCGTTTCGAAATACCGGGCGGGGAAAAAAGTCGGCGCTGTGGTCGTCGCGCGGAGAGCGTCGCGCAGCAGCATCGACCCCCAGCCTTCTTCGCTGGCATCCTTCCGGCCTTTGAGATGCGTGATCCAGACCGGCTTGAAATTTTTGATATCCGTCGCCGGCACCAGGAAGCTTGTCAGCATATCCCGCATTTTAGCATTGCCGAATTTTTTCTCCAGAATGTCTTCCAGGGGTTTCGGGTCGTAAAGCGCGCCGCTGGAAAATTTTCGGATGCTCTTAAAGCGCATCTCGGGAAAAACCCTGGGCGCCATGTCGTGGTAGAAGCTTAAAATTTCTTTCGCGGAAAAGCGGGGTTTGGTCGGATCTTGCGTGTCCGGGATCACCAGCCCGCCGCCGATGATGGCGCCTGTCGAGGTGCCGCCCACCATATCGAAAAGGGCGGCGATCGGCTTGCCGGTCCTCTCTTCGATCTCTTGCAGAATGCGCGCCGGCACGACGCCACGCACCCCGCCGCCGTCGATGGTTAAAATCGCGAAAATCCGCTTTTTATTTTGCATCCGGAATCCTTTTGAAAGAAACGGAACAAGATAACAGGACTATATTTATTAATGTTAGTAGAAGTGTATTGGTATTTTTCGGTTTATTCCAGTGTCGAAATCAGTTTTTACAGTTAAACATAATCTATTTCAGCACATCACCCTTGCTTCAGCCGCAGTTTTTCGACGATGCGCGTCAGTTGTTCGCGCATGTCGTCGAGGGGCGTGTCCGTCTCGATCACGTAATCCGCGCGTTTGCGTTTTTCGGCGTCGGGTAATTGCCCGGCCACAATGCGGTCAAATTTTTCCGATGTCATGCCGGGGCGGGCCAGCACGCGCTGGCGCTGCACGTCGTGCGGCGCGGAAACGCAGATCGTCAGATCGACACGTTTTTCGCCGGCGGTTTCAAACAGCAGCGGCACGTCAAGCGCCACGATTTCATGGCCTCTTTTTTTGTTTTCCGCGATGAAACGGTCGCTTTCCGCCCAGGCAAGCGGGTGGAGAATTTTTTCGAGGATTTTCTTTTTGACGCGATCGGCGAAGACGATGCGTCCCAACGCCTGACGATCGATAAAAAACTTGCCCGCCGCATCCGTTTTAAGCGCGGCGGGGAATTTTTTCCCCACCGTCTCCACCGCGACGCCGTCGGCGGCCAGCAACCGGTGCACGGTCGCATCCGAATCGTGGATCGGCACGCCAAGGTCGCGCAGCATTTCCGCCGCTGTCGATTTTCCCATGCCGATGGAACCGGTGATGCCGACGACGATCATTTTGCAAACTCCTTGATGATGGCGTGCAGTTCCGGCGTGACATCGGGATCGACACCGCTCCAGTGCTGAAACCCGAGCCGCCCCTGATGCAGCAGCATGGAAAGACCTTCAATGACGGGATTGCCGCGCTTGCGCGCCACCGCCAGCAGCGCGGTTTCCAGCGGCCGGTAAACGATATCGCACACCGCCGCCGTCTTTGGCAGTGCTGCCAGGTCAAGCGTCAGCGACGGTTCGTCCATCGTGCCGAGGCTGGTGCAGTTGACGAGCAACGTCGTGCCTTCAAGCACGGCGCTGCGGTCTTTCCAATCCGCCACAGCGGTGTTTTTGAGCGTGAAGGCGGAGACGATTTTTTCTGCCTTTTCCCGCGTGCGGTTGACGAGCGTGAAATTTTTTGCGCCAGCACCACGCAGGGAGGCGATGATGCCGCGTGCCGCGCCCCCCGTGCCGAGGATGACGACATGAGAAAGATCCGCTGCCGGATGCTGCGCCCTCAGACTTTCGAGGAACCCGAAACCGTCGCTGTTATAGCCGACTTTCTTGCCGTCGCGGATGACAACGGTGTTGACGGCGCCCGACATCAGGCAGCTTTCGTCATGGCTGTCCATCATCGACAGCGCCTGCTCTTTCAGCGGTGCCGTCAGGTTGCAGCCCGCATAGCCGCGCTCGACCAAAAGATCCAGCGCGTCTTTCAGGCGTTCCGGCACGACGGCCATGGGCGCGTATTCGCCGTCGATCGCGTATTTTTTAAACCAGAAGCCGTGCAGCTTCGGTGACAGCGATCGGGAGACAGGGTAGCCGAGCACGCAGGCGCGGATGGAGGCTGGCATCACGCCCGTTCCCTTTCTTTTTCGCGGCGGCGGTCGAGCAGCGTCAGAATCTCCGCCGCCGTTTCCTCGACCGAGCGGCGGGTGACGTCGATGACCGGCCAGCCGTTCTTGGTATAAAACCGCCGCGCTTCTTTGGTTTCTTCCTGCACTTTTTCGGGGTTGAGGTAATCGGTTTCGTGATGCTGGCCAAAATTCTGCAAACGGTTGCGGCGCACTTCGATAAGCCGCTCCGGCGCCGCGGTCAGCGCGACGAACAGCGGTTTTTCCAGCCCCAGAATTCTTTCAGGAAAAGGGATGCCCGGCACGTAGGGGACATTTGCCGCCTTGACGCCCCGGTTGGCCAGGTAAACGCAGGTCGGCGTTTTCGACGTGCGCGACACGCCGACCAGAATGACATCGGCATCGGCAAGGTCGCGGTCGTTGCGCTGTCCGTCGTCGTGATGCAGCGCATAATCGACCGCATCCATGCGCGCGAAATATTCCGCGTTCAGTTTATGCTGCAAGCCCGGCTCTGCGGCGCTGCGGCGGCCGAAAGCGCCGCTCATCAGTTTGAGCACCGGATGTAAAATCGACAGCGCCGGCACCTCCAGCGCCTGGCAGTGTTTTTCCAGCATTTGCGTCAGCCCTTCGTCAACGAGCGTGTAAAGCACCGGCCCCGGATGATCCCGAAACTGCTCGATCACGGCTTGCAGCTGCTTTTGCGTCCGCACCAGCGGCCAGAAATGCTGCGTCACCTCCACCCCCTCGAACTGGGCAAGGCAAGCCTTGACCACGCTGTTCAGCGTGCCGCCGGTGGAATCCGAAACGAGATGCAAGTGGAAACTGTCCATGGGGAGATTCTATCGTGGAAAAAAAAATTATCTATACGCTTTTAGCGCCGCAGGCTCATAAACGCCAAAAGTCTCCTGGGTCTGTTCTGGCGTCTTGAGGTTTTGGCGTTTCAATTTCAACATCCTTGATTTATCGGCGATAACACCATAATTTCCTTTTATGTCGCATAAAACACATCAAACAGATGCCATAATAATCGGTGCCGGCCCCGTGGGGCTGTTCGCAGTGTTTGAACTGGGCTTGCTTGATATCAAGGCGCAGCTGATTGACGTTCTTGACCGGCCGGGCGGGCAGTGCGCGGAGCTTTATCCTGAAAAGCCGATCTACGATATTCCGGCGCTGCCGGTGGTGTCGGGTCAGGAGCTGACGGAACGGCTGATGGAGCAGATTAAGCCTTTCAAACCGGTTTTTCACCTCAGCCAGATGGCTTCAACGCTGGAAAAAACCGCCGCGGGCTGGCGGGTGACGACCGACGCCGACACGGTCATCGACGCCAAGATCGTCGTCATTGCGTCCGGCGGCGGCAGTTTCGCGCCCAAGAAGCCGCCGATCAAAGACATCGCGGACTATGAAGGAAAATCAGTTTTTTATGCCGTGCGGCGGCGGGAGTCTTTCAAGGACAGGCATCTCGTGATCGCGGGCGGCGGCGACAGCGCGCTCGACTGGGCGATTGACCTGCATGCGATCACGCGGTCGCTGACGCTTGTCCACCGCCGCGACGCGTTCAGGGCGGCCCCGCACAGCGTCGAAAAGATGCGCCGCCTGGTGGCGGAAGAAAAAATAAAACTCGTCATCGGCGATCTGACTGATTTAAAAGGCGCGCAGGGGCAGATCGAAGCGGCGGTTTTGTCCACCGCAGAAATTGCCTGCGACACGCTGCTGGCATTTTACGGCCTGACCATGAAGCCGGGGCCGGTTGCCGGGTTCGGCATTGAAATGAAAGACGGGCTTATCCCCGTCAATACCGAAAATTTCGAGACGAATATCCAAGGCATCTTCGCCATCGGCGATATCAATACCTACCCCGGCAAGCTGAAGCTGATTTTATCCGGCTTTCACGAAGCGGCGCTGATGGCGCAGAAAGCCTTCCGCGCCGTTCACCCCGACCGCAAATGGCGTTTTGAATACACGACGTCGAGCAGCGGATTGCAGAAGAAACTCGGCCTGCGCGCGTGATGACGCGAGAGAAGCTTGTGTTACATCACTTCCGGCAGGCTTTCGGCAACGGCTTTGCGCAAGACAGTGGCCAGCGCCCCCACTTCGCCGCGGTTGTTGACCCAGATGCGGACGGGGACCATGCCGGGGCGCTCGTATTCCGCTTGCAGAAAGGTTTCGATGACTTCGCCCTTGCCGTTTCTGGCATCCACAACTTTCAGTTTAAAGCGGCTTTTGTTAATGATGGCGGCGACCAGCGCGTCTTTCAGGCATTCGGCGATTGTACCCGCCGCCGGTGCGGATTCTCCCGGCAGCGCATAAATATGCCCGGACGTCTTTCCCGGGGGAACAATTTCCACCGCGTTGACGCCCGGCCGGCACTCCGGCATGCCGGGTAAATTCTCAAGAAAAACTTTGTCCATGACCCCTCACATTTCCGCAAAAAAATCCGGCCGGGCGGGCCGGTAGTGCACGTCGTACTTCTCTTCAAACGCACGCACGGCCTTGTTGATGGCATGCTGCCGCGCAACCGCCGCGCGAGCCTGGGTTGCTTCGGGAGAAACGGGCCTGGCCTGTCCGCGGGCGAGTTTTTCCCGCAGGTTCCTGATTTCAAACTGCAGGTGAAAAGCGTCTAGATACGCCGCTGCGGCGCCAAAGCTTTGCACGATGCGTTCTTCCTGCTTGCCGCCGGTCACGGTAAAGCTGAAGGTCTTGTCCTTGTTGTCCGCGCGATGGATAATGCCGCAGCGCATGGAATCCCCGCCATCCGTAAACACGGTGGCCACGTTGGAAGAATGGGTGATGTGCATGGCATGACCGATCTGCTTTAAGGCGTTTGCCGTCACTTCCATGGTGGCGTCGTAGTTGTCGGCGGTCAGCAGCGCGCACTTCTCGATGACATCGACAAACGGCGCTGTCTTGGTTTTGAAGGCGGATTTCCCGTTGATATAAGTCGCCGCCCAGATTTTTGGGTTGTACGTTTTTTCGTAGCCGGACAATACCGCGTTCCATTGCGCTTCCCAGTCGAAGGGCGTGTCGTGACGAAAGATCAGTTCATCCTGCTGAAAACTGGCAAGCACTTTTGCCGCCAGCCGCAGCGTGCTGTGCATGTTCTGCGCCCGAACCACGACTTTTTCCAGCCCGAGAGGGTTTTCCATCTTCAAAAAAATCCGGTTGCTGCGGATGACGACGGGCTCTTTCGCAACCGCGCCTTCAGGCCCGTCATCCGCCAGCATGATTTTTTCCCGCACCAGCGATGCACTGAACTCTTCCATTCCACCAGAATGCCATGGGAAGAAAGCAAGTGCAACAAGGGGGGATTACGCCGTCATCAGCACCGGTGCGGCGAAACTTCTGACGGCGTTTTTGGGCGCCCTTTTCTGCTCGGTCTGCTTCAGCACGTCGTAAACCGGCTTTTGCGGGTCAAGACGCATCTGGGTCACGCCTTCTTTTTCCAGCCGGTCGAGCATGTCGATTATTTCGAACATGCAGGCCAGCTCCGCCTGGGCGCTGAAGGAAAAACGGTTGTGGTCATAGCCCGATACCAGGGTGCAGCTTTTTCCGGCACGCGCCGCTTCCAGCGCGCACGCGCGGCGGCCTTCAGGATAGTCGCTCAAGCGTCGGCTTTGGTATCTTTCATCCCGCAAAACCGCTACGCCTTCAACGGCACCTTCAATCGTGCTGGCCGCCGCGACGTTAAAACCTTCCGTCACCCCGTGAAAGTGGTCGCATATAAAAGCGGAGATCGGCGCCAGCATGATCATGTCCACAATCAGGCTGTTCAAAAAACCCATGTCCCCGACCGGATCGGGCCTGCTGGCGGCGCGGGCGAATCCGGCGCCAATGCCTTTATTTTCCAAACTGAGTTCAATGCCCGCCAGACGTTGCATGGCCTGACCGCGCAGAGCCTGCAGCGAAACAGCCGTCGTTTTATCGCTATTATCAAACCCCCAACCCATTTTCATTCCCCTAAACAATTTCCCCAATTAAGAGGATACGCATCGGCTATGAAAAATTAGTTAATCCGGAAAATTTCGGCTTTAACCCTTTGTTAATAAATGGTTGATTTCCGTATAAAAACGTTTACAATCAAGGGCTCAGAGGAGCTTTCTTTTTGAAAAAGAAATTAAAATCGGCACGCACCACAATTGATCCGGCCGAAGTCAGTCAGTTTGACGCCTTGGCCGCATCCTGGTGGGATGAGTCGGGGCCTTTAAAGCCGCTGCATGTGCTGGGTCCTGCCCGCATGCATTACCTGCGGGAACAAATTTGCGGGCACCGCGCGGGTTCGATGCCTGAAAAAAACCGGCGCAGGGCCGAAAGCTTCACGCCTTTCACCGGCCTGCGCATGGCCGATATCGGCTGCGGCGGCGGGCTGGTGACGGAACCGCTGTGCCGCCTGGGTGCTGCCGTGACGGGGGTGGATGCCGGGGCTGAAAACATCAAAGCGGCCCGCCGCCATGCCGCGCAGCAAAACCTTGACATCGACTACCGCGTGACGACGGTTGAACGGCTTGCCGCCACAAAAGAAAAATTTGACGTGGTCACAGCGCTTGAAATTGTCGAGCATGTCGCCAACCCCGACCTGTTCCTCGCGTCCTGCTGCGCCCTGCTGAAGAAAAACGGCATGCTGATCCTTTCCACCCTCAACCGCACGCCGAAATCATTCATGTTGGGGATCGTGGCGGCGGAATATATTCTCCGCTGGGTGCCGGTCGGAACGCACGACTGGAAAAAATTCGTCAGGCCATCGGAGCTGGCAAAACCGCTGGTGCAGGCAGGGCTTGCCGTGACCGATATCAGCGGATTGGTGTACAACCCGCTTTCCCGCGCCTTCAGCATCAGCAAGACGGATATCGGTGTGAATTATTTTTTGACGGCGATAAAATCCACCGCGGGGTGAACGGTCATCCGCGGTTCGTCATTCGACGGCAAGGCCCGTATGCCGGCTTCCTCCAGAAGTTCAGCATAGACATCAAGCGTCCCGGCGCACATTCTTTCGTTGGTGAAGCGCTGCGCCACGTGGCTCATCGCGCGGGTGGCCAGCAGCGCGCGCTGCCGGGTGTCGAGCGCCAGAGCTTCGCTCAGGGCCGAAGCCAGACCGGCAACATCGCCGCACGGCACCAGCCAGCCCGTTTCATCGCGTAAAATCGTTTCCCGGACGCCGCCGTGATCGGTCGCGATGACCGGCCGCCCCATCGCCTGCGCCTCGACCGCGACGCGGCCAAACCCTTCGGGGACAAGCGACGGCGCGACGACGACGGTCGCGATCATATAAGCGGCCGGCATGTCGTCGCAGGCGTTGACGAGGCGCACAGACCCCCCCAGCTCTTTGCCGCTGATATAAGCCTCCAGCTCCTTGCGGTAGTTTTCGTTGCCGGTGTCGGAGCCGACGAACAGGCAGAACACATCCCTCTGCCTCAGTTGCCGCATCGCATCGATCAGGAACATGTGGCCCTTGGTGCGGCTGATGCGCCCGGGCAGCATGATCACGGCGGCCCCGTCGGGAATGCGCCACTGGCGGGCGATTTTGATCAGACGTTCGGGCGTTACCGAATTGGGGTGGAATTTTTCCAGCGCGACGCCGCGATGGACGACGCAAATTTTCTCAGGCGCGACCTGGTAGTTTTGTTCCAGGTAATCGGCCAGAAAATGCGATACGGCGATAACGCGTTCGCCTTTGGCGATGGAAGAGTTATAAAGCCTCTTTAAAGCGCTGGTGATCTTATGCGCGGCGTGACAGCTGGTCACATAGCGGGCAGAGGTGCCGATCACGGCGCGGCCGGCGCTCCAGGCGGGGGCGCGGCTGCAGGCATGCACGATATCGACATTTTCTTCGCGGATGATTTTTCGCAAGCGGCTGATGTTTCGGGCGATAGTCAGCGGGTTTTTGCTGTCGACCGGCAGCGCGATATGCGTGCCGCCCGCCTTGGTGATTTCAGCAACCCGCCGCCCCCCGGCGGAAACGACGATCGAATGCCCGCCCGCCCGAATGATCGCCGCGTTGATATCAACCACGCCCTGCTCGACCCCGCCGGCGTTCAGTGCCGGCAGAACCTGCATAATAACCGGCGCCCGCCCGCTGGACGACAGGCTGTGAAAAGCGTCGCTGATGGTGTCTGGCGTTCTGATCATGGGCTTATCCTCTTAAAATCCTCATTATTCCTTTTTTTAACGCCAAACGGCTGGAAATGCCAGAAAAATCGTTGCTCGCCAGCGGCGGCGGCGGTACATTATCTGGATGAAAACTGTCAATCCCGACATCGCGAAAGACGCCGTGCTGATCACCCTGCCCGACGGCAAGCAGCTGCCTTTCGCCGGTCCCGTCACGGGGCTGGAAATTGCAAGGCAGATCGGCCCCGGCCTTGCCAAGGCGGCGCTGGCCGTCAAGCAGGACGGCGTGCTGATTGACCTGATGCGCGAGATAAAAACCGACGCCAAGGTCGAAATCGTCACGCTCAAGTCGCCGGAGGCGCTGGAGCTGATCCGCCATGACTGCGCCCACGTGCTGGCCGAGGCGGTGCAGGAACTGTTCCCCGGCACGCAAGTTACCATCGGCCCGAATATCGAGAACGGTTTTTTCTACGACTTCGCCCGCGACACGCCCTTCACCACGGAGGACTTCGCCAAAATCGAGACGAAAATGCGCGAGGTCATCGCCAAAAACGAGCCTTTCGTCCGCGAAGCCTGGAGCCGCGCCGACGCCATAAAACATTTCAAATCTATCGGCGAAAATTACAAGGCTGAACTGATCCAGGACCTGCCGGAGACGGAGGAAATCAGCATTTACCGCCAGGGAAAATGGTACGACCTCTGCCGCGGGCCGCACCTGCCTTCCACCGGCTATATCGGTAATGCTTTCAAGCTGATGAAAGTGGCTGGCGCCTACTGGCGCGGCGATTCAAAAAACGCCATGCTGACGCGCATCTACGGCACCGCCTGGCGCGACCAGAAAGAGCTGGACGCGCATCTGCATATGCTCGAAGAATCCGAAAAGCGCGACCACCGCAAGATCGGCCGTGAAATGGATTTATTCCACATGCAGGAAGAAGCCGTTGGCAGCGTCTTCTGGCATGATAAAGGCTATACGATCTGGCGCGTGCTGGAGAGCTTCATCCGGCGCCGTTTGCAAACGGCCGGCTATCAGGAAGTAAAAACGCCGCAGCTTTTCGACAGCGCGCTGTTCAGGCAATCCGGCCACTGGGACATGTACGGCGACAACATGTTCAAGGTCGACGTCAAGGCGGATGAACGGGTGCTCGGCGTCAAGCCGATGAACTGCCCCGCCCATGTGCAGATTTTCAACCAGGGGCTTAAGTCTTACCGCGATCTGCCGATCCGCATGGCGGAATTCGGCTGCTGCCACCGCAACGAGCCGTCGGGCGCGATGCACGGCATCATGCGCGTGCGCCAGTTCACGCAGGATGACGCGCATATTTTCTGCCGTGCCGACCAGATGAAAGAAGAAGCGGCTGGTTATTTCAAGTTGCAATTGGGCGTCTACAAGGACCTTGGCTTCGAAAAAATAAATGTAAAACTCGCCCTGCGCCCTGAAAAGCGCATTGGCGCAGACAGTCTGTGGGACTGGTCTGAAAACGCCCTGCGCGAAGCCTTGATTGCGGCAAACCTGCCTTTTGAGGAACTGCCGGGCGAGGGCGCTTTTTACGGCCCGAAGGTGGAATTTCACCTGACCGACGCCATCGGCCGCACCTGGCAATGCGGCACATTACAGGTCGATCCGAATTTACCCGAGCGTCTGGACGCCAGCTATATCGGCGAGGACAGCCAGCGTCACCGCCCGATCATGCTGCACCGGGCGATCTTGGGCTCTCTGGAACGCTTTATTGGTATTTTGATCGAGAACTACGCCGGCAAGTTTCCGCTCTGGCTCGCCCCCGTGCAGGCGGTCGTCGCGACGATCACAAGCGATGCCGACAGCTATGCCGTTCAGGTGCTGGAACAGCTGAAAAAGATCGGTATTCGGGCCGAAATCGACCTCCGCAACGAAAAAATCAATTACAAGATACGGGAACATAGTCTCGCCAAAACTCCGCAGATCTGGGTCGTGGGCAAGCGCGAGGCCGACGAGCGCAACGTCGCCATAAGACGGCTCGGCTCCGATGCCCAAGAAATCCTTGCACTTGACGAGGCGATCCGTAAAATGGCTCTGGAATCGGCACCGCCGCAATAAGGGCTGATTCTCTATTGTATGAACAACCACAGGAGAATATCACATCACCAGCAAACCTATGAACGACGGCCCGCGCATCAATACACAAATCCGGGTCGATAAAGTACGCCTCATCGGCGCCGACGGCGAAATGGTCGGGGTCGTCAGCGTCCGCGAGGCGCTTGCCACCGCGAGCGAAGCCGGGCTCGATCTCATCGAAATTTCCCCCAACGCCGATCCGCCGGTCTGCAAAATTTCCGACTTCGGCAAGCACCGCTACGAGATTCAGAAAAAAGAAGCCGCCGCCCGCAAAAACCAGAAAATCGTCCTGACCAAAGAGCTGAAAATCCGCCCCAATATCGAAGAGCATGATTTTCAGGTCAAGATCCGCAGCGCCAAGCGCTTCATTGACGAAGGCGACAAGGTCCGTTTCAGCCTGCAATTCCGCGGCCGCGAATTCGAACATAAAGAAATCGGCGTCGCCGTCATGGCCCGTGTCCGGGGGGAACTGGCCGAATACGCCAAAATCGAACAGGAGCCCAGATTCGAAGGCGGCCAGGTCATCATGATCGTGGTGCCGAAAGCCTGAATTTATCCTGCAATATTTTCAGGCATTCCGACCGCTCCGGAACAAAATCATGGCCGATCCACCACGCTTCGACGAAGGCCAGCGCCCGGCCGACATCCGGCCCCGGCGGATGGCCCAGCTTTAAAACATCCTCGCCAACCAGCGGGAAGCGCGGCGGGCGAAAGACGGTGGCGCAGCGATAAAACGCGGCCAGGTTTTCTTCGTCCCCCGACCGCGCGGCGTGCAGCAGCAACAGATTGCGCGTCATGGGGTTGCCGAGGCGGTAAACAAGACTTTTGACATCCGCCGCGTCTTTTATTTTGACAGCAACGTTCATGCCGGCAAGCTCGGCCGCCTGCGCGTTGGAAAGCTTTAGCGCTTGCGCGACGCGGTCCGTTGCATCCAGCACCGCCGCCAGCCGGCGTAACGCGAAAGAGTCGCTGTTCAGGGCCGCTTCCAGCCGCACCATATTTTCGAGCGCGGCCACGTTTGCGGCTTCAGGTAAAAAATGCGCCACAATGCCGCAGGCCGTCATCAGCCGCCAGACGGCCGCGCAGGTGTCGCTGTCGAGTAATTTTAAAACTTCCTGCCGGATGCGCTCGCCGGAAAGCTTTGTCACCTGAGACGCGGCGGCGGTACAAGCCTGCAGCGCTGCCGCATCCGGCTCCCCCCGGCCGAAGTGCGCGTAAAAACGGAAAAAACGCAGGATGCGCAGAACGTCTTCGCGGATGCGCTGGTGCGGGTCGCCCACGAAGCGGACGCGGCCCAGGCGCAGGTCTTCGGTGCCGCCGAAAGGATCAAAAATATTGCCGTCTATCGTCGCTGACATCGCGTTGATGGTGAAATCGCGCCGCGCGGCGTCGGCCTGCCAGTCGTCGGTATACTGAACGTCAGCATGGCGGCCGAAGGTCGCGACATCCAGGCGCAGCGTGGTGATTTCAAACGGGCGCCCGTCGGCAATCGCCGTCACGGTGCCGTGTTTCAGCCCCGTCAGCGCGTAGGGAATTTTGCGGCGCTTCAGCCGCGCGATGACTTCCTGCGGCTTCAGCGGCGTGGCGATATCGATATCCATCACCGCGCGATTGACCAGCGCGTCGCGCACGCAGCCGCCGACGAATCGCGCGTCGCCACTGTCTTCCAGCAACGCCCGCATGACTTTCTGCGTTGCCGGATCCACCATCCAGGCCTGCACCTGAAGTCTTCCGCTGACGTCACTCATCTGAAACAACGTCCACAAAATTCTTCAGCATCCCGGCCGTCGCGCCCCAGATGCGAAAACCCTCCCAGGTCATTTCATGGTAGTGCCGTGAAACCCCTTCCCACATCATCTGCTGGCGGGCGAGGGTGCCTTGCTTCAGAATATGCGCGAGCGGCACTTCGAAAATCCTGTCCACCTCAAAGCTGTCCGGCGTCCACAGCGGCGGAGAAACAATGAGCCCGACGACCGGCGTCACGCGGTAACCGGTGCGCGTAATATACTGGTCAAGCGTGCCAAGGACGCTGACATCAGCAGGATCAAGGCCGATTTCCTCTTGCCCTTCACGCAGCGCCGTCGCCACCGCGTCAGCGTCAGTCGGGTCCGCGCTGCCGCCGGGGAAACTGACCTGCCCGGCATGGGTATGAAGATGCGCCGCACGTTCGGTAAACAGCACCGTAAACCCGCCGTCCCGCTGCAACAGCGGGATCAGCACCGCCGCGCTGCGGTAAGGCGGTTCCGGCAATAGGTCGGGGTTTAAACTATGGTCGCCCCGCTCTCCCGCCGAACAGGCGGCGAGCTTTTTCCGGATATCTTCAGAAGACATTTCCACGTTTCAGGTTCTCATTTGTGCTTGATGCATTATAATGGGGTATCGTATCACCTATGACAGGAAAATAAAACCATGTCCCTGCAACCGCGCATCCCCGAAACGACGAACGAGCTTGAGCAAAAAGTCGTCGCCCTGGCGACCCGGCTTCAGGACGCACGGCACAACATCCACCGGGTGATTTTCGGACAGGAAAAAGTCGTCGGCCTCTGCCTGACGGCGCTGCTCTCCGGCGGACACTTCCTGCTGATGGGGGTGCCGGGGCTGGGCAAGACCAAGCTGGTTGAAACGCTGGGGTCGGTCATGGGACTGGAAAACAAGCGCGTGCAATGCACCCCCGACCTGATGCCGGCGGATATCGTGGGGTCGGAAATACTCAGCCAGGCGCGCGATTTCAAATTCATCAAGGGGCCGGTATTCTGCCAGCTGCTCATGGCGGATGAAATCAACCGCGCCAGCCCGCGCACCCAGTCGGCGCTGCTGCAGGCGATGCAGGAGTACCAAGTCTCTGTCGGCGGCGTCACCCACGACCTGCCCCGCCCCTTTCATGTGATGGCGACGCAAAATCCGCTGGAACAGGAAGGCACCTATCCCCTGCCCGAAGCGCAACTCGACCGGTTCATGCTGCAAATCGACATTCATTATCCATCGACGGCTGACGAAAAGAAAATGATGCTGGCGACAACCGGCGCCGCCGAAGAAAAACCGGCCGCCGTTTTCAGCGCCACGGAAGTGACCGACGCGCAGCAGCTGATCCGCCAGCTGCCCATCGGCCAGAAGGTTGTGGACGGCATCCTGGCTCTTGTTCAGGCGGCGCGGCCGGAGCAATCGAGCATCGCCGCTGTCAAAAAGCACGTCAGCTGGGGTCCGGGGCCGCGCGCGTCGCAGGCTTTCATGCTGACCGCGCGGGCGAAGGCGTTGCTTGAAGGGCGTTATGCGCCGTCGCTCGACGATGTGATCGAGCTGGCGCCCGCCGTTCTGAAACACCGCATGGCGCTCCACTTCTCCGCCCGGGCCGAAGGATTGACGCTCGACGATATTATTCGGGACGTGTGCGGGACGGCGCTATAACAAACCGAGCGGATAGACTTCCAGCGCCTCATAAACTGCCAGTTCCTTGCCGTGATGGCTTTGGTACAAAATAAACTCTTCCACCGCAAACGGCGCACTCACGAAGAGGTTATGCTGCTGGATGAACGCGGCCACTTTTGTTTTATCGGCCTGTTGCAGACGGGCGATAGTGACGTGCGGCGTGTATTGACGCGTTTCAAAAGACAGATGATTCATTTGAAAGGCGCCGTCGATTTTTTCCCGCAAGCGGTGCAGCTCCTCGTTATGCTCCACGCCGATCCAAAGATGCTGTGGCTCTGCCCCCCGCGTAAAAACACCGACGCCTTTGAGCGTCAGCGTGAAAGTATCGGCGCAAATGCCCGCTAAAACCTCGTCGATGTCTTCCGCCGTCGCCTCATCGACGGGGCCGATGAACGACAGAGTCATGTGATAGTTTTCAGGACTATCCCAGCGCGCCCCGGCAATTTCACTTTTTAAAAGCTGCAACTTCTGGCATAAATCTTCCGGCAGGGAGATGCCGGTGAACAAGCGCAGCATGTTATTTTCTTTCCAGCAATTCTTCGACAAATGGAAATATTTTATCCACGATCACCGCCACCCCGGCGGGACTGGGGTGCAGGCCGTCTTCCAGCAGAAGCCCTTTTTCAGCGACGACGCCTTCCAGAAAAAACGGATAATAGAGCGCGCCGTATTTTTCGGCGAGCTCCGGGTATATTTGCTCGTACTTGTTGACAAACGCCATCCCTAAGTTGGGCATGGCTTTCATGCCCGCCAGCAGCACGGGGATTTTATTTTTTTGAAAAATTTTCAGCATTTCTTCCAGATGACGGCGGGTGACGGCGGGGTCAATGGCGCGGAGCATGTCGTTGGCGCCAAGCTCCACGATCGCAAAGTCGGGTTTTTGCGCCAAGGTCCATTCCAGCCGTGTCAGCCCGCCCGACGTCGTGTCCCCCGACACCCCGGCGTTAATGACTTTCACCGCATGGCCTTTCGCCAGCAATTTTTTCTCCAGTTGTGCGGGAAAAGAGTCCGCCCAAGAAATGCCATAACCTGCGGTAAGGCTGTCGCCGAAAGCCAATATTGTTTTCTGCGCCGCGGCCGCACCGTTTACCGCCAGCGAAGAAAAAACTATAATATATATCAAAAGAAGAAGGATCTGTTTCATGTCTGACATTCTAAAGCTGAATCACGTTAACTTGCACCTGAAAAGCGAGGCCGGCAGTATTCACGTCCTGAAAGACATCTCCCTCAACCTGCCGCCTGGCAAAACCGTCAGCATCACCGGGCCTTCCGGGTCAGGGAAAACGACGTTGCTGATGATCCTGGGCGGGCTTGAAAAACCCACCTCCGGCAGCGTCGAAGTCGCGGGCACGCCGTTAAGCTTCATGTCCGAAGACGCCCTGGCTGCTTTCCGTCGTGATAATATAGGCATCGTCTTCCAGAATTTCCACCTCATCCCGACCATGACGGCGCTGGAAAACGTCGCCATCCCGCTGGAGTTCGCAGGACACAAAGACGCTTTCAAAAAAGCCGAAGAAGCTTTGACCGCCGTCGGCCTGCGGGAACGCGTCAGGCATTACCCCGGGCAGCTATCGGGCGGGGAACAGCAGCGCGTGGCCATCGCCCG
>CAYGGT010000003.1:3193-5588 GCA_964349475.1 uncultured Rhodospirillaceae bacterium | reverse complement strand
GGCGCGATTGCGGGCATCCAGTCGCTCTCCCGCGGCCTGATCGAAAGCCTGCACCATGACGGGCGCTATATTCTGGGCGGCGACGTGGCGCTCCGCACGGTTTACGAGCCCGCCACGCGCGAGCAGATCAAATTCCTCCACGACAAGATGGGGCCGATCACCGTCGTCATGGAAACCCGCGCCATGGCAAGGCGCCTGGATGATCAGCAGGCGACGCTGGTTGAGCTGAAAGCCGTCGATCCTTTTTATCCTCTCTACGGCAAGCTCGAGATCGTCGATGAAGAAAAAAATCCAATCACCACATCGCTGCAGGAGCTGATCCTGCCGGCGCCAACCGCCGAGGGGGACGACGACACATGGGGTGCCGTTGTCGAAAAAGAAGTTCTTTCCCGCCTGCAGATCAAGATCGGCGGCTGGGTGAACATCGGCCAGCAAAAATTCCAGATCCGGGGCATTATCGCCAAAGAGCCCGACCGCATGGGGGCTGCCCGCTTCACCATCGCGCCGCGCATCATGATCAGCAGTTATACGTTCGACCGCATGGGCCTGCGGCGGCTGGGCAGTCAGGTGTACTACGACCACAAAGTGATCATGCCCTACCTCAAAAATTTCGATGACCTGAAAGCGGCCCGCCAGAAAATCAACGACGCTTTTCCCAAGGCGGCGTGGCGGGGGCGTGACTTTTTAACCGCCTCGCCCCGCATCGAGGGCATCGTCACGCGCCTGACGCTGTTTTTGACGCTGATCGGCCTGACCACGCTGCTGATCGGCGGCGTCGGGATTTCGAACGCGGTGCGCAGCTTCCTCGACAGCAAGCTTTCGGACATCGCGACGCTCAAATGCCTCGGCGGGTCGGAAAAATTCATCTTTCGCATGTACCTGATGCAGATTTTCACGCTGGCGACGCTGGGGATATTGCTGGGCCTGCTGCTGGGCATTTTCGCCTCGCAGCTTGCCGGATCGCTGCTCACCGCCAAGCTGTCATTGACGGATCAGGTGGGGATTTATCCGATGGCGCTGCTGCTGGCCGCGGGGTTCGGCTTCCTCACCACGCTTTGTTTTTGCTTATGGCCGGTCGGCCGCGCCGTCAAGACTTCCCCGACCGATCTTTTCCGTGATCTGATCTCGCCCGGCGCCACCCGCCCTTCATTTGAAACGATCTTGTGGATTTTAATTGCCGCGCAAAGCCTGGCGCTGCTGGCCGTGCTCAGTGCTTCGGACAAAAATCTGGTGGTTTTCTTCGTCGCCGGAACGATTCTCACCTTCGGGGTTTTCCATGGCTATGCGGCCCTGATGAAGGTCGTTCTGAAGCGGATAAAATTGCCGGCCGCGCCGGAAGTGCGCATGGCGGTCGCCAACCTCTGCCGCCCCGGCAATATTTCGACCAGCGTTATTTTGTCACTGGGCCTTGGCTTGACGGTGCTGATCGCCGTGGCGCTGGTGCATTTCAATTTCACGCGCCTGATTCAAAACGACCTTGCCGCCGATGCGCCGTCTTTTTTCTTTCTCGATATCGAACCTGGGCAAAAAGATAAATTTAAAGCAATGATCGAAGCGGAACCCTCGGCGCGCGCCCTGGTGATGATGCCGTCCTTCCGCGGCCGGATCATCCGCGTCAACGACAAAAGCGCCGAAGAAGCGCTGGTCGATCCGAACGAAAACTGGGTGATCAACTCCGACCGGGGCTTCACCTATACGGCGGATCTTCCCGCCTATAGCCGCGTGACGGAAGGCGAATGGTGGGCGCGGGATTACAGCGGCCCGCCGATCATTTCAATTGCCACCAACGTCGCCAAGGCCTTTGACATCGGCGTCGGCGACACGCTGACCGTCAATGTCCTTGGCATGGATATCACGGCGACCGTCGCCAACGTGCGCGAGATCGACTGGGCGAGCTTCACCATGAATTTTGCCGTGACCTTCGCGCCGGGCATTCTCGAAAAAGCCCCCGCCAATTACGTGGCGACAGCCATCATCGGCCAGGATCGGGAGGAAGCCCTGCAAACGGCCCTGGCCAGCACGTTTCAAAACGTCACCAGCGTCCGGGTGCGTGACGCGCTGGAAGCGGCGCAAACCTTCATTCGCGCCGTGGCGCAGGCCGTCAGCATCAGCGCGGGCGTGACGCTCGTGTCAGGCACGCTCGTGCTTGCAGGCGGCATCGCCGCCGCACGGCGGCGGTATTTATATGACGCGATCATCCTGAAAGTGCTGGGCGCCTCCCGCCGGCGCATCCTGAAAACTTTCCTGCTGGAATACGGCATCCTCGGCCTGCTGACGGTGGCGATCGCGGCGGGTCTTGGCACGCTGGCGGCTTACGGTGTGCAGAAGTTTATCATGGATCTTGACTGGAAATTCAGCTGGCCGGCGCTGCTCGGCGTCACCGCGCTCTGCCTTG
>CAYGGT010000003.1:0-3093 GCA_964349475.1 uncultured Rhodospirillaceae bacterium | reverse complement strand
CGCAGTTTTTGTTTATGTAATGATGCTGATGAACCTCTAAAGAGAGTATAAAGCCATGGCTGTTCCAAAGAAAAAGGTCTCGAAATCCAGAAGGGATATGCGTCGCGCGCATCACGCGCTGAAATCCGCCGCCGTTGTGGAAGACAAGCACACCGGGGAAATGGTGCGTCCCCATCATATCTGCCTGAAAACCGGCATGTACAATGGCCAGCAAGTCATCGATGTTGACTGACAACGCCACTGGCGGTTGACTGATTAAAGGCATCCCCTTTGCAAAATAATCTGTTGATATCCCTGGATGGAATGGGGGGCGATGATGCGCCGCAGGTCGTCGTTGAGGGCGCGCATCTGGCGCGGCGAAAATATCCGCAAGCGACGTTTATTATCTTTGGCGACGAAAAAAAAATCAGGCCGCTGATAAAAGAATACCCGGGGCTGGACGCCGTCGTTCAGGTGCGCCACACGCCCGATTACATCACCAGCGAGGATAAACCGTCGTTTGCACTGCGCAACGGGCGCAATTCCAGCATGCGGCTCGCCATCGACGCGGTGGGCAGGGGAGAGGCGCAGTGCGTCGTTTCTGCCGGGAATACTGGCGCGCTGATGGCGATGGCGAAATTCGTGTTGAAAGTGCTGCCCGGCATCACCCGTCCGGCGATCGCGACGGCGCTGCCGACCAAGGTGGCGGGACACGGCGTGGTGATGCTTGACCTTGGCGCCAATGTGGCATGCGATCCCAAGAATCTGCTGGAATTCGCCGTGCTCGGCGGGGTTTTTTCGCGCGAGATTTTAAAAATCGTGTCCCCGCGCATCGGCATTCTCAACATCGGCTCGGAATCAATGAAGGGTCATGAGGTCGTCAAAAACGCGGCCGAACTTTTTTCCGCCGCCGCCCACCTGCCTGGAAAATACATCGGCTTTGTCGAAGGCGACGACATCGGCGCCGGCACGGTCGATGTGATCGTCACGGACGGGTTCACCGGCAACGTCGCCCTGAAAACAATCGAGGGCACGGCGAAACTGATGGCCAGCATGCTCAAACAATCGTTCCGGGCGTCCTGGCTGATCAAGCTCGGCCTGGTTTTGTGCCTGCCGGGCATTCTGGTCGCGTTGCCGGCTTTTCTGGCGCTGAAAAAACGCGCCGATCCGCGGTATTACAACGGTGCGGCGCTGATGGGACTGCGCGGGCTTTGCATCAAAAGCCACGGCGGCGCCGACGGTATCGGCTTCGCCAACGCCATCGGCGTGGCGGCAGAAATGTCGCTGACCCGCTTTAACGAGAAAGTGGCGCAGGAGCTTGTCGGCCTGGGCATGGGCATGGATATGGGCACGGATGTGGCCACGGATATAGATGGTGAAGCCGTGAAAGAAATTTCACCATGATACGCTCCCGGATGATCAGCAGCGGCGCCTATCTTCCCGAAAAAATCCTGACCAACAACGACCTGGCCAAACTTGTGGACACCAGCGATGCGTGGATTGAACAGCGCACCGGCATCAAGTCCCGCCATATCGCCGCCAAAGGCCAGACAACGTCGGATATGGCGACACAGGCCGCCTGGCGCGCGCTTGAAAAAGCGGGGCTGACCGGCGCCGATATCGACGCCGTGATCCTCGCGACCGCCACCCCCGACCAGACTTTCCCCGCGACGGCCGTGACGGTGCAGGACAACATCGGCATGGGCGATAGAGGATTTGCGTTTGACATTCAGGCAGTATGTTCAGGCTTCATTTATGCTTTGGCGACCGCCGATAACTTTATCAAAGCGGGACAGGCCCGGCGCGTGCTGGTGATCGGCGCGGAGCGCTTCAGCAGTATCCTCGACTGGACGGATCGTTCGACCTGCGTTCTGTTCGGCGACGGCGCGGGCGCCGTTATCCTGGAAGCTGACGACACGGCGACAGGCACCAGGGAAGATCGCGGCATCTTGTCCACCCATTTGCATTCCGACGGCGCGCAGCGCGGACTTCTTTATGTGGACGGAGGTCCCGCCACGACCGGAACGGTCGGGCATATCCGCATGAACGGCAAGGAAGTATTCCGCCATGCCGTGACACGCATGGGGGAAGTCATTACAGAATCTCTGGCAAAAAACGGCCTGCAGGCATCGGATATTCAATGGCTGGTTCCGCATCAGGCCAACAAGCGAATCATCGACGCAACGGCCGAAAAACTCAGCCTGCCGCCGGAGCGGGTGATTGTGACAGTCGCCCACCACGGCAATACCTCGGCGGCCTCTATTCCCCTGGCTTTGGCGGCGGCGGTCGAAGACGGGCGCATCCAGCGGGGGGACTTATTGCTTATGGAAGCCATGGGCGGCGGGCTGACCTGGGGGGCGGCGCTTGTGCGCTGGTAGGGGTTGGTTACTGTAACTTTATTTCTCAACGCTTTGTATTGACTGTCTTATTGTAAGCCGATAGTCTGGGTTACATACCATTGAGGTGCAAAAAATGAGTAACCCCACAATTACCCGCGCGGATTTAAGCCAGGCTGTTTACGAACAGGTCGGTCTTTCCCGCAACGAATCAGCTGATCTGGTCGAAAGTGTTCTCGAAGAAGTCTGCAAAGCCCTGGAGCGGGGGGAACTGGTCAAAATTTCTTCCTTCGGCACGTTCCAGGTGCGCAGCAAGCGCCAGCGAATCGGGCGCAACCCGAAAACCGGCGAAGAAGTATCCATTCTGCCGCGCCGGGTGCTGACGTTCCGTGCGAGCAATGTTTTAAAAGAACGCCTTAACCAAAAAGACTAAAAGGAATCCTGCATGTCATCGACGTTGTCCTCCCCATCCCTGAAGCCATCCGTAAAGCCGCAAACGTCTTCCCCCCCCGTTCAGAATATTCCCAACCGCAGGGCGCTGAAAGATACGCGGAAAAAAGCGGAAAAACCGGCGCCGGAAAAATCGGCTTCGGCTTTTCGCACCATCAGCGAAGTGGCGGACGAGTTAAAAGTACAGCAACACGTGCTGCGTTTCTGGGAGAGTAAGTTCAGCCAGATCAAGCCCCTCAAAAGAGGCGGCGGGCGCCGTTACTATCGCCCGGAAGACGTGGCGCTGCTCAAGAACATTTATCACCTGCTCTATCAGGAAGGCTATACC
>CAYGGT010000002.1:17234-47578 GCA_964349475.1 uncultured Rhodospirillaceae bacterium | reverse complement strand
CCCCGTAGCTCAGCTGGATAGAGCACTAGTTTCCTAAACTGGGGGTCGCATGTTCAAATCATGCCGGGGACGCCAACTCACTCTCTAGGAAAACCATCTCTCTGATGAACGCACGAAATAGCCCGATTTGGTGAGCTTTACGGCTTGACAAATAATAGGGAAATATATAAGTTTTGCAAAATAAATATATGATTCCACCATTCCCAGAGGAAAGGGACTGCTATGAAAAAAATGTTCAATAAAAACTGCTCCAGTGAAAAAGACTTGGTACAGCAACTCATTCGCGAGGCACGTAAAGAAAACCCCCGCATGAATAAAGTCAGGGAGCTGATTGCAGCCGGCGTGCCTCTGCGACGTAAAGAAAGCAACGCCTTTGTGGCTTTGATTGTTGCGGCCGCCAAAGGCCATACAGAAATGGTGCAGGTATTGTTAGAAAATGGCGTGCCTGTCGATGGACGCGACAAAGTAGGCAACTCTGCCTTTTCCCAAGCGTTGTCTCAACAACATAACGCGATTGCCAAAATCTTGATCAATGCCGGAGTTGATCCTGCAGAAAAAGTCGGCCTACACGTTCCGATTAGTATGGCTGCATTCCTTGGTAATAAAGATATGGTTGAGTTTCTGCTTACACTCCATGTTCCTCTTGAAGAAAAAAATGGTATTAATGATACGCCATTAACAACCGCAACGAATGCGGGTCATACAGAAATTGTACGCTTGTTGATTAATGGTGGCGCTGATGTCAATGCGCTGGGGAATGGCGGACGTAATGCCATTATCCTTGCAGGCCGCAACAAAGAAATTATCCAGCTTCTCATAGACTCTGGTGCGGATGTCAACGCAACTTCAGGAGATGGTAGTACAGTCCTGATCTCCGCAGTGAAAGGGGGCAAGCTTGATCTTGTCAAGGGTTTGCTGGCGGCTGGCGCAGAACCCGACATGCAGGACAAACTTGGACGTTCAGCCCTAAAATGGGCAGCTAAATACGATCTCCTGGCCATTGCTCAAGTCCTGCTGAACGCCGGTGCCAACCCTCATCTTGCTGACAAATATCAGGATACACCGTTGGCAGTGGCAAAATCAGTTCATATGTCGAAGCTATTGAGCGGCGCTCGCCAAGGCAGGACTGCTGCTAAAAAGAAGGAAAAGCCCGGCCAACAACTATAATTCAGCATTTCACAGGATGTTTTAAATATGGGGCTGTCGTAGATAACAAAAGCTATCTACGACAGCCCCAAAATTAATCACGGCTTGAAAGCGTTTTTCGCCGAAGCAGGGGCTGCCGGCTTTGGTGTGGTCACTTCGGGTGAGAAGGGGTCGAGCGGGTTCACGGGCTCTGGCACGACGAAGCCGAATTTCGCAGGATCGTCTCTGCCCGTGCTGACATAGTTCAGCATCTCGTCGCCGTACATCGGCATTTCACCTTGCGGTGGGCCATCGAAGCTCCAGGGCAGGGAAATCGTTACGCCGTCTGCCGTCTGGTACCACATGCTGCTGCCGCCCTGCAGGGTCTGTCTCGCGTCGACGCGCTGGTAGTTGCCGGGCGTGCCGATATACAGTTCGCGCTTGTCTTCGAAGTGGAGCAGCACGCGACCGTCAGAAAAGCGCGCGGCGCTGAACACTTTTCTGGGCTGCGTGTCGCGCGTGGAATAGAGCTTCAACGTATCGTTCGCCAGCTTGTCATTCAGTGCCTGCACGGTCGCGTCATCAGCCAGATTGCCCTTGATGGTTTCTTGCCCGCGCACTAGGCGGACGTCGTTGCCGTTCTCGCCGAACTCATAGACCACGGCATATCCGCCGCGCTTGCTGGCGTAATCCTTTTGCACGGTGATCGCGTTCTTGCCGAACAGCTCCTTGCGCTCACCCGAGATCATGAACGCGTCGTTGCTGTTCTGCGGTTTGAAATAGGCACCACTACTCTCGATTATAACGACAAGACCTTGCGGGAATTCGAGTGCGAATTTAACTTTCTGGGGAGCGGACATGAGTATTTTCCTGGTTTTGAATTTAACTATGGTATTAATTGTAGTCATTATCTATAATCATGTCAAGTATTATGCGCACAGCGGCGTATCCCATCACGCCCATTTTAATTTGACACTCACCATAAAACGTGAGACACTCACTTCATGCAAAAGAAGAACCAATATAAAGCCTTTACGGCTCTCGCTTTGTTCGTTGTTGCTCCCGGCTGGTGGCGCTAAGCGCCATTTTTCGTCTTTCGGCCTTTTAGGCCATTTTCAAATATTTGAATGAAGTCATGATGTTGCCGACGGCATTTTTGTGCCGGTCGTGCGCATCTCTATACACATGGAGAACGACAATGATCAACTCTGCATTACACGGAGGCAAAGCGGACGGCCTCCTGAAAATCAGCGCCATTAAAGGTGTGAATGTTCCTGCATTTATCAGTATTCCGGCGGATGCTTCGCCAGAAGAACGTGAAAAGATCATCCGGCAATTTATCGCGGATCACTCAGAAGTCACAAAAGCCGCCGTCAGAAGCAGCGCTCTGAAAGAAGATGGTTCTGACGCATCGTTTGCAGGCGCTTTCGAGACAGTGCTGAATGTTCCTATGCGGGAGCAGGATATTTCTGCTGCTGTTACAAAGGTACAGCAGCATGGCGAGAAAAAATTATCCGAGGTCTTCAATGCGGCATCGGAAAAATCGATGGGTGTCGTCATACAGCGCATGATCGAACTCCCGGATTTTGCCGGCGTCTGCCTGTCTCAAGGTTACGGCGCGGAGGACAATGCTTATCTTCTGATCAATTTCCGGCAAGGACTGGGAGATGATCTGGTCGGCGGCGCTGACAGCGGCAAGGAGCTGCGTGTTTTGCGGTCTGGCAATTTCACTGCTGAAACAGCCCGGCGCTATCCATTCTTGCCACGCCTTGTCGAGAGCATCAAAAAGATAGAAGAAAGCTTTGGTAATAAACCAATGGACATGGAGTTCGCGGTGAAGGACGGGATTGTCCATATGTTGCAAGCGCGCCCATTCATCACAAAAACCCCCGCCGCTTTGCAGGATCGTCTGGCAACGGAGCAAGCGGCACAAGAACTGTCACGGCAGATCGCAAGCATTCCTGAGAATGACATGTTCTGTGACATGACAGATATTAACCCAAGGGAACTGCTGGGACACCCGGCACAGCCTGTCAACATCGCCATTTTCCGGCAGATGTTCGCTGACGCTGTTGTAGAACAGGCACGAAAGGATATGGGGTATGCGCCATTGCATGCCGGTTTATTGCAGGAAATAAACGGCAAACCCTACGTTTCTTTGCGCGCTTCGGCCTATAGTTTGCGACCGGAAGGTATTTCAGAGACGACCTACGAGAAAGTTGTCAGTATCTATCGAAGCTACCTGAAAGAGTTTCCGCACAGGCAGGACAGTGTTGAATTTGACGTTTTCATGACAAATGCCGCGCAGCTGCCCAAGTTCTTGCAAAAGCATGGCGCACCGTTGACAGATGCGGAGACAGCAGAAGTATCCCATGCTTTTTTACGGCTGGATCAGCGGTTGTTATCAGGAGTGAAGCAATATTGTCATGATTACAGCGATACACTCGCGCATTATCAACAAAAAATCCGGACCCTATCCGCTTCCTCGGCCGAACAGGAAATTCTGGACGTTCTTCGGGAAGGCACAACGCTATTTGTAAAAACAGCACGTCTTGCCTTTTATAAAAAGGCGTCTTGCGATGATTTATATGGAGATGAGAAATTGAATGAATTTCTTGTCTGCATGGGTACACCCTCTGAACGGATGCAGAGAGACTTGCTGGATTACGCGCGGGGACAAAAGGGTATTGAAACTCTCGCTGAAAACTACGGGCATATCCGGCCTGGACAGATGGATATTTTTGCCTCGGCATACCGCGACGATCTCTCAAAAAACCTTGATCTTCCGCGCTACCAGGCCATGAAAGAAGCTGATATTGCCGTCATGGAGGAGGAAATGGTTCAGAAGCGTGAAAAACTGCGAACAGCCATGGATGCGCTCTCTGCGCCTGAAAAGCGGGATATGGAGGAACTGCGCCTTCTTTTTGCCGCGCGGGAACAGATCAAGCATGAGTTCATGCGTGTTTATGATATTCTTGTCAGTAAGATCAAAGAAAATCATGCCCCGCAAGCTTCCAATGCAGCGTTTCTACTGCTCCCTGACGTTCTTTCGCATGAGAGCGATTTGAATTGCATTGAGATCAGCATCAAGCAGGGTACATATTTCGGCAAGCATAAGGTTGAAGCTCTTCCTGTGGTGGTCACTGACGAAAATCTGCGCCGCTTGACGCGGGGTGATGTGGCAGGAAAAATCCTTGTCATGGATCATGCCGACCCCGGGTATGATTTTTTGCTGCTGCTCAACCCGGCCGGCATTATCACGAAAGTTGGCGGCCCCGCATCTCATATTGCCATACGCGTTAACGAACACGGCATTCCGGCTTGTATCGGGTGCGGTATCGATCCGGCGGCTATAGATGAGACGAAAAACTATATTTTGGATTGTGCAAATAAGCGCCACCATGCCGGAAACTCACCAGTGATGCATGACAACGTGGAAAGGAAGCCTAAAAATGCTCCTCGTTCGCCATAACCGCCTGTTGCCGCCGTTTCATGATTACGCGTCCTTGACGACAGACATGCTTGATCGTCTGGCGAGCGGAGATATTTCACCGGATATCGCGCCGATGCCAGAAAAGATACCCTGGGATGATCAAGCATTTCAGCACTTCAGAGAAGCTGAGTTTTTTGTTTGCAGCGGCTCAAACAGGACGCAGCAAACATGCCGCGCGCTGATAGAACGCTATAACCTTGAAAAAAAGATGGTCATTGATCATGACTTGAATGAAATATTTTTTGTGCCATCAAGGATGATGGGCCATCCGTCTGAAAATCCTCTGGAAGCTGTGCGGAAAAAGCTATATTCGAGTCTCGGGGCGGGGAAGGAAGGCGTCGAACCTTTGGATACGCTACATAAAAGAATCAACTCTCTGCTGGAAAAATATGAGTCGGAAAGATGTATTCTTTTCTCGCATGGGTTCCTGATCCGCCTTGTCAGCAGTTACTGTTTAAAAGGCCGGGATATTGGTAAAGCATTGCTCGATATTAACCAGGTTTTGCCTGTTGATTATTTAGGGCATATAGCTGTTTGATGTCGTCTGCCGCTTGTTTCTAGCCGTTTCTGAGATAGGAAAAGGTTTTTGTGAACGACTATTTAAGGAAAGGGCAGATGATATGCTGATGCGCATTGCCCGATCTGTATACATCAGCATGCGAAAGCAGCCCATAAATCTTACCAAGAAAACGCACACCCACCTGTTCCGTGCATTTTCGTTTCAAATAATCTCTATTTGTCGATAGTATGTTTCGGAGGAGTCTTCTTTATGATTTCCACTCCGCGCCGCGTCGTTTTATTCTTCAAAAGAGTGATTTTTCTTTATGCAGTTTATTCATCAACTTCTTGAATCGCTTTTTTTCTTTGACATGCCGCTCCGCGGCGTAGAAAAAGGCGTTTATCAACCACCCTTGATTGCGCTGTCCTATATTGTGGCGAGCTTTGCCTCCTATGTCGCGCTCTCAATGGCGCAGTGTCTGGTAAGCGCTACAGGGGCTACTGAAAAGCGGCTATTCCACTGGGTGGGCGCGTTTTCCATGGGTGCAGGCATTTGGTCCATGCACTTTATCGGCATGCTGTCTTACAAGATGCGCATGGTCGTGGAATATGACCCCTGGCTGACCTTGCTTTCCTTGCTCATTGCCATCGCTGTCGCTTATGGCGTTCTGGGGATTGTCGCGCGCGACCGGCTTCCCTTCCGGCGGTTACTGATTGGCGCTGTGCTGCTGGGCTTTGGCATCTGTGCCATGCACTACACAGGCATGGCGGCCATGAAAATGGACGGTGACTTGCGCTATATGCCGGACATTTTTGCGCTCTCTGTGTTCATCGCTATTGCCGCCTCTGGCACAGCCCTGTGGATCGCTTTTAAGCTGGCCCGCTCTGGCCAGTCAATACCTTCCTGTTTCAGGCGGGAGCGGCGCTTGTGATGCGCGGCCATTTGTGGCATGCACTACGGGCATGATGGCTTCCGTCATCATGCCTTATGCGGATTGCCGCTACGACCCCGACCAGAACTTCGACGAATTGGCGCTGACGATAGCCGTGATCACGGGCGGCATCCTTGGCGCCGCGATGTTATCCAACGTCTACGGGAGCAAGAAAAAATCCATAGAATTTCCGCCTCAAAACAGCGGTCGAAGCTGGCTGCACGCCACGATCGGCACTTCCCGCCAAAGGTTTTCTTTGCTGATATTCGGCAGCCTTCTCTTTGCGCTGCCCTTTTTAGTGATCGTGCATCAGGCGATTACGAGCATGAGCTCTGAAATATATTCGGTGCGTAAGCAACTATGCGGGGCACGCCACCATGGCGTTCTGATGCTATTGATGGAACGGCTGCAGGAATTGCAGGGGATCACTTTTTCGGCGCGCAATGGAGATACAGTCGCCGCAGCCAGCCGTGAGGCCAAGAAGGAAGAAGTGCGGCAGGCGCTGGTGGCAGCAGACCGCCTATCGGAATCCTGCGGCACGACGCCCGTTTTTCGCCAAGACTGGCAGAAAGTAGCCAAGGCCATTGCTGCGCTTTTAGAGGAACAAACGGCACGACCTCCGTTTGATGAGTTTGTGCATGCCTCTGAAGATATTCATTTGCTTATGCAGTTTATGGGTTTTGTGAGCGATAGCTCCCGTTTCACGGTTGGCCCCGATACCGATACTGACTATCTGGTCGGCGTTATGGTGAACGTTACGCCTTTGCTCATGGAAACATTGGGGAAGATGGGGGGCCTGACATCAGGCTTGCTCGCCTCCAAAGTTGAGCCGTTGGATTGGGCCGCAGAAAGAAGAGGGGAGCTGGAAGCTCTGCACAGCCAGCTTATTACTCTGCACAGCCAGCTTATTATTCAGAGAGAGGATATTCTGGACGGGCTTCAGCGCGCCAAACGCGCCAACAACAGGGCAGCCCCATTGCTTGATTATTATAACAGCATCGTGGAAATAAAATACGGGGCATTTAATGAGCCTTTCAAAAGCATCGTCCTGGGGGGGCGAGCAGGCATGTCTTCTTCCGAGTTGTTTCACCTGGCGACAGACAGTGTTGCGGCATACGCTGGGTTATATAAGAACATATCAGATCATTTTCTGGACATCCTTCGCCAGCGTGAGGAAGAAAGCACATTTGAAAGAAGCCTTGTTTTGTATTCGAGCGGCATTTCTTCCCTTGGATTTATCGTTCTTTTTATTCTTCTCTATCGCAACCTGGTGACCCTGGAAGAATCCAAGGAAAAAATTGAACACGAAGCAAAAACGATCACACTGCTTCGGCGCGTGGCGGAAAGCCTCGTGCGGATGGCAGTGAAACTGATAGGTGCCGGGAACGCGAAACGTATACGACCATTTATCGCCCTCTTTTTGATGCATCGGGCTCATGATCATCTCATCCACCCCTTTTGGCACATTGGTAAACATGACATCATGCATGTCGTCTTGCGCTTCAGGAATGTGACCGTATCACCCGGCTGGATGGTCAGGTTGTCGGGTGAAAAATAATACGGCTTGTCACCCGCCGGATCACTGATTGCCTTGATAACGTATTCTTTGGCCAGCACCCGCACACCATAGCGGATGCGAAGATGGCGAGAATCAGCCCATTGGTTAGAAATTTCTTCATAACGTTCTCATCATATACCCCAGCAAGAAACGAAGTCAGGCGCGCCAGTTTTAAAGGTTATGGAATTTATAAAGGGCGCCCGCACTTGTCGCGGAACTGAAAAAGCCCTGAGGAGTTCTAATATATTGCATCGCGCAACACAGTCAGATCCACGACAGCAACATCCAGGGAGCTTCTCAAATGACTATCTACAATGTAAAAGATTTTGGCGCCGTGGGAAACGGAACGACAGATGACCGTCTCGCCATTCAAGCGGCAGTGAATGCGGCGCGTGAAGACGGAGGCGGGGAGGTATATATTCCTCCCGGCGTTTATGCTGTTACCGGGCAATTTGTCGATGGCAAGCCCAAGCCGACGTTAGGCTGCATTCAGCTGTATGATAATATTACCGTCACCGGCGCCGGTATGGGTGAAAGCGTTGTCAAGGTTAAGAATGGATGGAACGGCGATATTACCGGTATTTTCCGCACGCCGTACGGGATTGAAAATCATGATGTCACGGTTCAGGGCCTGACCCTTGACGGTAACCGTGCCAACACGACAGGCGATATTATCGGTTGGTTCAACGGCGTCAAGCCAGGCGCGCCTGGTACGGACACGAATATCACGCTGGATTACGTCGAAATTATGAACTGCGAAACCTATGGTTTCGATCCGCACGAGAGAACGACAAATCTTGTCATTACCAATAGCATCAGTCACGACAACGGTCTGGATGGTTTCACGCTCGACTTTCAGATCGACGGGCGTGTGAATGACAATATTGCCTATAATAACGGCCGGCACGGCTTCAATGTCGTGACCTCGACGTATGACCTGGAGATGACCGGTAATATCGCTTACGGTAACGGAGGGAATGGCATCACGGTGCAGCGCGGCAGCGAAGACATTGCCGTGCCAAAAAATATTCTTATCCAGGGGGGGCGTTATTACGATAACGGTAAAGACGGCATCCAGATCAACAAGGCCGACCTGGTGCTCATCGATGCCGTTGATATATACGGCAACGCTCAACGTGGCGTGCGTATCATGGGCAGCGTGGGCAGCACCGTGCAAAACAGCACCATTCACGACAACTCGCAATCAAAAGATGCCGGTTATGATGAAATTTATATACAATCCTATGATGACAGGGAAGGCGATTCAGGCCGAATTTATGTCACAAAAGACACGCTCATTAGCAACAATAGCATTTTTGATACCGGCTCCGTGAATGCAAACTACGGCATTCGTGAAGCGAATGACGGAACGGATTATACCACGCTCCAGGACAATACGATTACCGGCACCAATAATGACATCCTGCTTTTTGGCAGTCATAGTACGGATGGCGATACTGGATCACCGCCGCCCGACGACATAGAAGGCACGAGTGGCGCCGATACCATGACGGGCACTGACTCGAACGACGTGATGTGGGGCCTGGGCGGCAACGACCAGCTGACCGCTAAAAGCGGCGATGACACTCTTTATGGCGGGGACGGCGCCGACAAGTTATACGGCAATGCAGGCAAAGATGTGCTGTATGGCGGCAGCGGTGATGACTCTCTGAACGGCGGCAGCGGCGATGACAAGCTTTATGGCGATGCCGGGAATGACCGGTTGATCGGTGAAAAAGGCAACGATTTGCTGACCGGCGGCGCCGGCAAGGACAAATTCCAGTTCGCCGGTGAATTTGGCCTCGATATCGTGGCAGATTTTATACAAGGCTCTGACCGGCTGAGTATTTCCGCTCTTCTGGCTGATAATTTCGGCGAGTTTCAGGATCATGTGACGGTTAGCAACGGGAAAACGGTCATTACTTTCGGAACGAACGTGGTCGAATTGGCCGGTTTTACCAACACCCTTACTAGTGCTGACGTTATTTTTTATTCCTAAAAATTTATAATAACTTTTTTATTTTTTAAGAGCGTGGCCAGCAGGTCACGCTCTTTTTTGTTCTTTTCGGGCCTGGAGAGAAAAAATTTTAGCGCTAAATTATTCTTTTATTACACTGCCTTATAAGGTTCCACTTCAGAAAAAGTTCCCGCGCATTTGACTCTTTCATCAAAAGTATTATCTGGGCTACTGGGATGATGAGGCAAAGCCAGTCGGCTCGGCACTCGTTTTCCTGCACTTAATGCAGAAATATGAGGGGATGCATTTGGCATTGCGGGGGCATGTGCATAATCCAGAAACTTTCTGAAACCTTTGGCGGCCGGTAAACACCGGCCCTAAAACGGCTGTAGCCCAATTGTGGTTACAGCCTTGTGAAACTTTGTAAGAAGGAAATAACAATGGCTTACAACTCTGATAATTTCAATCTTCTCAACTGGAAAATAACGCTGCCCGTCGATAGTTCGGGCGGCACGGGCGGCACAGCTGTGGAAGTACTGAAACTGACGGGATACGAGTCCCAGTATTTCTATGATGCGCCTGACGGCGGCATGGTTTTTAAGGCCATGGCGGAGGGGGCGACCACGAGCGGATCCAGTTACGCACGCTGCGAACTGCGCGAGATGAAAGGCACCGAACGCGCTGCCTGGAAACTGAGCGAGGGCGGCACCATGACCGCTACACTCCAGGTCGATAGCGTGCCGACCAGATCGGACGGCACGCCAGGACGTCTGGTCGTCGGCCAGATTCACGGCGTGGATCAGGAGCTGATCCGTCTCTACTGGCAAGGCAACACGGTCTATTTCATGAATGACCAGGCGGGATCGAGTAACACTGAACTTAAGTTCACGTTCAAGAACTCATCCGGTCAGGCGCCGAACATTTCACTCGGTGAAAAGTTTTCGTACAAGATCGATACCCGCGGCGACACGATGAGGGTTGATATACTGGCCGACGGCCAGGTCTATAACTCAACCACCAAACTCAACTCCGTCTGGCAATCCGATGTGTTTTATTTCAAGGCCGGGGTTTACCTGGGCGTGAACGAGACTCAGGGCAGCGGGGTCGGGCAGACCACGTTCTATGGCTTCGACTTCAGCCACGTTGCTGGCGGCGGTCTTGGCGGCTGGGATCAAACTGTTCCGGTGCCAACCGTAGACCCGACGCCGACGCCTGACCCGACTCCGGTGCTTGGCCAAACGATCACGGGTACCAGCGGCAAGGATACGCTCACCGGCACCACGGGCAACGATACAATCCGTGCCGGCGGCGAAGCGGATACGGTCAGGGGCGGGGATGGTAAAGATACCCTTTATGGCGAGGGCGGCTATGACACGCTTTACGGCGATGGCGGGGACGACATGCTCTACGGCGATGCCGGAAACGACATCCTGAACGGCGGTGCTGGAAATGATACCCTGACCGGCGGCACGGGCACTGACACCCTGAACGGCAACGACGGCGATGACATCCTGACCGGCGGCGCCGGCACGGATACAGCGACGGGCGGTCTTGGTCACGATACGTTTATCGCGGCCCGCGGCGACGGCATCCTGACCATTACTGACTTCACGGTGGATGCTCTGAACGGCGACCGGATGATCGTCAAAGGGTTTACGGCAGCGGAACTTCTGGCATCAAAACTGACCCAGTCAGATACGGGCGTGCAGTTGCAGCTGATGGATGGTTCGCTGATCACATTCAGCAACCTGAAAACCGCGCAACTGACAGCGAGCAATCTGTTGGCGGAAGTAGGGGGCAAACTGGTGGGGCTGATGCAGCCTTCTGCGCCCCCGCCGGATCCGGATCCTACTCCGGACCCGACTCCGACCCCGGAACCGACACCTGCGCCCACGCCTTCGCCGGGCGCAATCATCGGCACCGCCGGCGACGACACCATCATGGGAACACATTCTATCAATGCCATCTATGGCCGTGACGGAAACGACAAAATTTACGGTCGCGACAAGGATGACACGCTCTATGGTGAAAACGGCAACGATACGCTGGACGGCGGCTGGCATAACGACACGCTGTACGGCGGCGCTGGCAATGACGTGCTTATCGGCGGCGACGGTACTGGCAATGACGTGCTCATCGGCGGCTTGGGGCAAGATCGCCTGACGGGAGGTGCCGGTAAGGACATATTCGTGTTCCAAGAGTTCGAGCTGAATATCCACGATGTCATCACCGACTTTAAAGGGAGTGAGGACAAGCTGGATTTCAGATCCTTGAGCGGGCCAACGGGCACGGCTTATTTGGGGACGGTATCGGGCAAGGCCGCTCTTTACGTGGATGCCGACGGGGCAGGGGCGGGACAGCCGGATTTGATTGCTGTCTTTGAAGGCACCAGCAACATAACCGCTCTTACACCTTTGCATGATATTTTAGTTTAAGGGAGACTGCTTGCTTAGCAGACTGGCGAGGTGCGTGATGATTATCACCGCCTCGCCTTTTTTTATCTCTCCGTCAGGGCTGTTTGAGATGCCTTGATAAAAGGTTTAAGGATATATGTCATCACGGTTTTCTCCCCCGTCACCAAATCGACGGTGGCCTGCATGCCCGGAATAATATCGAGATCCTTGTTATCCTTCCTGAGCTTGTTTTCGGCGGTGCGGACTTTGATACGATAAAAACTTTCGCCCCTTTCATTGGTGATGCTGTCGGGGCTTATCTCCACAACCTTGCCTTCGAGTGATCCATAGATCGAGAAATCATAGGCGGAAACACGCACAACGGCCTTTTGTCCGGGATAGATAAAAGCGATGTCGGAAGGCTTAATGCGCCCTTCGACAATCAGCTGGTCTTCCAGCGGCACGATCTCCATGATCGACTCTCCCGGCTGCACGACACCGCCGATGGTGCGGATTTTAATATCCTTGACTGTTCCGTGAACCGGGGATGCAATCTCCGTTCGCTCACTTCTGTCCAGAAGGGCGGCGAGCGCTTCCTTGAGCGTATTTAACTCAATCGTTTTTTCGGAGAGCTGGCGTTGCGCTTCGGCTTTGAAATTGCTGGCCTGTTCTTGAATGCGCCCTTCCGCTTCTTTTACAGCCGCGGTTGCGCGGGGAAGAGACAGTTTTAACTCTTCCAGCACACCCTGCTGCTGCACGATTTGCCGCTCAAGCTGCAACAACTCCTGCCGGGAGGACGCTCCGCGCGCGACCATCGGGCGCACCATATTGCGTTCTTCCCGGGCCAGCTGCAACACATTTGAATCACTGGCGATGCGTTTTTCCAGCTCGGTAATCTCTTGTTGTTTCTGACTTAACTGTTGCTGCAAAATATCCGCCTGATCCTGCTGCCGTATCTTATTCGCTTCATAGGCGGCCATTTCGGCCGTGACGGATTCCGGCGCCACTTGCGTCACTGCCGCGGGGAATTGCGGCGGCGTTCCATCGGCTTCCGCCCGCAAGCGGGCGACGGTCGCCAGCAGGCCGTGATACTGCCGGTTATTGGCGTCAAAGTCGGATTTTGCCTGAACATTTTTCAAGCGCAGGAGCACCTGACCTGCCTCTATCGTTTCACCTTCCTGCACCAGCATCGCTTCAATAATGCCACCTTCCAGATTCTGAATGACTTGCACCTCGCTTGACGGGATAACCTGGCCGTCCCCGCGCACGACTTCATCCAGTTTTGCAAGGCTGGCCCAGACGAGGAACAGCAGCATTAAAAGGGCAATGGCATAGAGCAGCACATGGTCCCGCCAGGGTATGCCATCCGCCGGAGAAAAGTCCTGATCGTATTTTCGCGTCAGATCAAACCGGCTGAGATCGAAGCTGCTGAAGTCCAGTTTCTTTTCGGTGGGAGTCATGGCTGCTCTCCTTTGAAAGCGCCGAGGGCAAGTTTTTTCAAGACCTCTTCGCGCGGGCCGATGGCGACGATGCGTCCGCGGTCCATTAAAATCAGTTTATCGACGAGGCCCAGAACGGCGCCTTTATGCGTGACCAGCAGCACTGTCTTTCCCTTGATCATTGCTTTCAGGTGACCATAGAGACGACGCTCAGACCCCGGATCGATCGAAGCCGTCGGTTCATCAAGCAGTAAAACGGGGGGGTTGTAGAGCAGGGATCTGGCAATCGCGACCGCCTGACGCTGCCCGCCGGAAAGATTTTCGCCGCGCTCGCCGACCTGCGTGCCGAGGCCCGCTTCTGAGTCACGCAGGAAATCCATGACGCCCGCCATGTCCGCCGCACCCACGACTGTCCCATCAGGCACGGATTCATGGCCCAGCGTGATATTTTCGCGCACCGAACCGAAAAATAGATACGGTGACTGCTGCACCACGCCGATATTGCGCCGCAGATCTGCCGGGTCTAGCTGACGCACATCCACGCCGTCAATCTGGACGGACCCGCTTTCCGGCTGCCAGAGATTGAGAATCAGGCGTTCCATCGTGGTCTTGCCGGAGCCGACCGCGCCGATCACCCCCACATGTTCGCCCGGCTCGATCACAAAGCTGACATTGCTCAGCGCCGGCGTTTGTTGACCGGGATAGCGGAACACCACGTCTTTAAATTCAATCCTGCCTTTGAGAACAGGCATGGAAATGAAAGACATGTTCGCCGCTCTCTCGACGGGCGCTTTCATCAGCGTATTGAGGCGGTCCAGAGATTCTTTCGACTGGCTGTATCTGGTCAGCAGCGCCGCAATCGATGCCAGCGGCGCCATCGTACGGCCCGACAGCATGACGGCCGCGATCAGCGCACCCATGCTGATGGTATTTTCCGATATCAGATAAACGCCGTAGATCAACATGATGACAACGGCCATGTTCGTGCAAAAAACGGCGAAGTTGACCCCGAAAGAGGAGATCGTGCGCGCTTTTACGCTTGTCAAAGAGGTCTTTTCCGTCAGTTCTTCCCATTTGCGCTGCATATGGCCTTCAGCTGCTTGCGCCTTGATCGTTTCAAGGCCGCTCAGCGTTTCAAAAATCAAACCGCTCTTAAAAGCCGCTTCCCGCATCGATTCCTTGACGACCGCATCAAGCGGCTTTTGCAGCAATAGCCCGACGGTGAGAACAATAGGCACCAGCACCGCCGGCACCAGGGCAATGGGCCCCGCAATCAGCCAGATGATGACGATGAATAAAAGAATAAACGGCAGGTCGATCACCGCAACGATCGTCGCGGAAGTGAAAAAATCGCGCAGTGTTTCGAATTCCCGCAAATTGGCGGCATGGGTTCCGACGCTTGGCGGACGGGCGAGCATTTTCATGCCGAGCATCTGCTCGAAAATCCGAGCCGAAATGGCATTGTCCGCCTTGCGGCCGGCCGTATCCAGGAAATGAGCGCGAAGATTTTTTAAAATAAAATCAAAAAGCAGCGCGATAAAAACGCCCAATCCAAGCACCCATAGCGTCGAAAAGGCGTTGTTCGGCACCACGCGGTCATAAACATTCATCGTAAAAAGCGGGCTTGCCAGCGCCAGAAGGTTGATAATGACCGCAGCCAGCGCCACTTCATGGTAAATGCTTTTGTTGCGCCAGATGGCGCTCCAGAACCAGTCATGCCCGGCTTCAATCGGGCGGGGGCCTGCGCGTTCATCAAGATTGGCGCGTGGACGCACAAAAAAAGCGTAGTCATTGTATTGCTCCTGCAAAACCGCCAGGCTGAGCGATATCGATGCATCCGGCGTTTCCGGGAATAGGACTTCCGCGCCATCGGCGGTTTTCCCTTTTAAAATGCAGGCGTGGTTATTTTTGAGAATGAGGATGCAGGGAAAGTTGTGACCAAAGAGCAAATCTTGCAGCGGACGTCGCACCATGCGGGCCGTCATGTTGATGCGCTCGGCCGCGCGGACGAAAGCCGCGGGTGAAGCCATGTTTTCACCATGCACAGGCAAGCCTGCTGAGAGAGCGACTGCCGTCGTTCTGCGCCCGAAAGTGGCCGCGACGATGGCCAGGCATTCCATCAGAGGGTCATCGAGCGAAACGCGTTCCGCTTCCAGCGGCCAGGCGACGTGTTGAATACTTTGCATCAGTAGTGACCCCGTTGTATTTCGCGGGGCGGCTCAACGCCAAGGACGGCGAGCATTTTCCCCTGAATCGCCAGCAGGCGATACACGGCAAATTTTTCGGCGTAAAAGGCATGCAGATGGTTGGAGCGGGAAGCGAACAATTCATTCTCGGCGTCCAGCACATCCAGCAGGCTGCGGCGGTTGAGCGTGAACTGGTCCAGGTACACGCTCACCACTCTTTCGCTGGCCTTTGATTGACGGAGGTATTCCTGAGAGCGCGCGAAGGCGGAATCCTTCGCGGCCCAGGTGTCGCGTACCTCGCTTTCAACCTGGCGCAATGCGGCGGCCGCCCGCGCTTTAGACTCGGCATAACGATACATGAATTCCTGCCGCCTGGCGGTATCGCCGCCGCCGCGCAGAAGATTCCAGCGCATCACGACCAAAGCCGAAAAATCCTCTTGATTGCCTGTGAAGCCGCCCTCATCTATGCTTTTGGAGCCGTTGATTTCGAGGTTCATTCTGGGATAGAAGGCTGAAGACGCGCCCCGCCACTCCGCCACTGCCGCATTGACGTCGGATTGGTAAACCGCCAGTGTCGGGCTGTAGGCGCGCGCATCCTGAAGGACGAGATTGAGGGTGAGCGGCAATTGATGACGCGGGAAATCGGGGGGGGCGAGATCGCCCGGCATTGCGCCGACCTTGTTAATAAACAGAGCTTCCGCACTTCGTAAATTTTGCTCCACTGACGAAACATTGGTATGGGCGCTGTTCAGGCGTGACTCTGCCTGCGCGGCATCCCCGTCCGCCATGGTTCCGGCGTCTACGCCGGCCTGGATTTTCTTGAAAATCCTGTGATGGTTGTCCACGTTGGTGCGCGCAATCTTCAGTAAATCGCGTTGACGAAGGATGTCGAGATATGCCTGAACCACGTCCAGGCCCAAAAATTCCGTCTCTGCCTTCACGCGGCGTTCCGCGGATTCCAGACGGTGTTTTTGGGACTTGATCTCATTCGTTGTGCCCCATCCGTCAAATAAAAGCTGGGTCAGGGTGAGGGAACCCCGCCTCTGCCACAGGGCTTGCGTGTCAACATTGGGAGAGGTAAAAACTTTTTCCCGCCCCGCTTGCAGCGCCAGGTCGACCGAGGGCAGATAGAGGGCGTTGGCTTGCAGCAGACGCTGGTGCGCGGCATTTCTCTGGCTGGTAACGATATCGTGCTCCGGGCTGGTATGTATGCCCTGGCGGACAGCTTCTTGCAAAGTGAACGACATGGCGCCGTCGGCCGCCAAGACCGGCGCTGACAATATCAGGCTGAAAGCCAGAACAATGCAGAACTTTTGTGCCATTTATATTCGAGTTTCCGCTATTTGCTCTAAAAGCGCCCGTCGCTCTAACCGCGCAGCCTGTGATTGGTTCCCAGACCATTTAGATAAAGGCGGGGTTTAATTGATAGGAGTTGTCTTCAATCCATTCCGCCATCGTGCGGTCCTGTTCCAGGATTTCCCGGCAAGCCTGCAAAATCTCTGGCGCATCCGTTTTTCGGGCGGCGGCAATAATTTTCGAGTAAATTCTGATCTCAAATTGCTTGATGCCGACCAGATCCAGGCCATTGATTCTGTCGGCAAGTTTGCAGGTTTTTCTATCAAGAAAGTTTTTGTCGATACCCTGGAATTCGAGGCAGGCTTCCAGCAAGCTGACCTGCCATTGCGTTTCCACAAGATGCGCTTTGATGCGCTCATATATTGCGGCGTTTTCCGCAACCTCCATCTGCTCTTTGAGAGCGCCAAGAGATTTTTTTTCCACCATGTGGGCGGCACATAAAAGCATGATGAGGGATTTGGTCATGCCGTGCAAACGCTCGACCTGAGTAAGTGTTCCAAAATCCTAAAAGTTAAAGGAGGGCATCTTGAGCACGCCTGCCAACAGGCCGACCACCGCCGTAAACCCCATGAGCGCAACGCCGTGGAGCATCAGCGAAGACCCGTTCAGGAGCATCCGCTGTCCTCCTGTCAGATCGCGACTAAGACGGGTCTTTTGCCGTGTCCATGATTGCCTGTCGAGTCGAAAAAAAGCGTAAGTCTTGATGCACGAACCCCAGACTTGATTATAATACATGAGAAAAGGGTAATACCAGCTGATCGTCGGACGGGCCGATAGCAGCATGAGGGTCATGATCCAGCGTGTAAACCCGATCCAGACGATATAGACAAGCACAAAGGCCCATGAATATTTCAGCGAAAGAAAAATGGTGAAAGCCGGCCCTGTCAGGGACGTCCACATCGATATCCGCTGGTCCATAATGCACCACCACATAAAAAGACCCGTATGGGCGGGGCCGAGCGAGAGGGCGCGGCCGTTGGTGCGCAGCATGTTGCCGAACCATCTCAGCATCAGGATCGATGTCGCCTTGAAAAAGCTTTCCGAAGGCGGGTGCTCGATTGTGCGCACCAGGACATCGGGTACATACAGCATGTCATAGCCCTTTTGGAGAACCCAATACCAGGTCGATTTGTCGTCCCCGGTCAGAAACTTGAAATGCCCCAGGCGCCAATGTTCGATAGAATCCTCCTCGATATGGCGGATAAAGCCTGCATCTGTCACGATTTCCGCGCGGAACATGGACATGCGGCCGGTCAGGGTTAAAACCTTGCAGGACAGCGCAATAGACGACATCAGGATATGCCGCTGCGCAAAGCGCAGACGATGCCAGGCCGTCATTATTCGGCTTCCCTCAACATCGCAATCTTCATCGGTCGTCAGGGCGCCGAGCTTGGGCATCATGCTGAAGAAAGGGACGCATTTGCGGATGAGTCCCTTTTCCAGCGCGCTGTCGCCGTCGATGACCGCCACCAGGCTTCCCGGCTCCGGCATGTTCCTGGAAATGGTGCGAAATCCCTGCGCCAGGCCGTCACGCTTCCCCGTGCCGGGGATGCGGACGAACTGCAACCGCACATGTGCCGGGGGATTTTCTTGTAAAAACAATTCTTTGATCAGAAATTCGTCGGCCAGCTCGACGATGGAGGCGATAATTGTAGAGGAAATGCCGCTATCGATGGCCTCCCTGATCGTCGAACGATAGACGCCAAGGGACGTCGCCGCGTCGATACGAAAGCTGGTCAGCAGCAAATAGACATGGGGCGGCATTAAATGAACGCCGCCCGCCTCTGCCTGTTCACGGATGTGCGGAAAAACGATTCTGCGGTAAATGAGGGAGCGGCAAAAATGCACGATCCCCCAGGAGTACCTCCATACCCCCATGATGCCGATGATGGCGGCCAACTGCATCGGAATAGGTTCGACGCTCGTGTTCTGCAAGAGTGCCGCCGCCATCAAAAGGGCAAGGGTATAAAAAGAATAGCCAATAATTCCGCTCGTCATTTCCGCCCTTACCAGCAAATGCCTTTATAGGCGCTTCTTCCTTCACCCGTCGCGCATTTCAGGCGTACCAGATCGATGATCGGCGTATTGTCGTTCGCCCGCGCCAGGATATGGCCGAAATCCTCGCCATGGTTGCCGATAATGAACAGGTCGGATCTTTCCAGCAATTCGTCAGGCGTCGTCACCAGGCAGCGGGAGATATGCGAGATGCTTTCACGAATGTATTTCTGGTTTGCACCCTCCATATTGGCTGCCAGCGAGACGGATGGATCGTAAATCGCAAGATCAAAGCCGTTGCTGATCAGTACGTTCGCCAAAGTCACCAGCGGGCTTTCACGCAGATCATCGCTGCCGGCCTTGAAGCTCAGGCCCAGCAAGCCGATTTTCTTTTTGCCGGTGCTCAATACCATTTGGTGGGCGCGGCGCACTTGTTCTTCATTGGCCTCCAACAGCGAGTCAAAGATCGGCGTTTTCAGGCCTTTCTGCTTGGCGCTGGCCCTGATGGCGCGAATATCTTTCGGCAGGCAGGAGCCGCCGAAAGCAAAGCCAGGTTTCAGGTAAGCTTTGGAAATATTCAGCTTGGTGTCCAGGCAGAAAATATCCATCACTTTGTGGCTGTCCACGCCGTGTTCCTTTAGGATATTGCCCATTTCGTTGGCGAAACCGACTTTCAGGGCATGCCAGGCATTGTCGGCATATTTCACGCCTTCCGCCACTTCTACCCCGGTGATGACTGTGGGCGCCTCAATGCCGTTGTAGAGTTTAGAGATATCCTGAGCCGTTCTGTCGTCGAGCGCCCCGATGACGATTTTGGGAGGGTTGAAATAGTCATAGATGGCCGTGCTCTCGCGCAAAAATTCCGGATTGTTGCCAAAACCGAAATCAACACCCGCTTTCATGCCGGAAAATCTTTCCAAGGTGGGAATAGCGATGTCGCGCGCTGTGCCAGGCACGACGGTGCTGCGCAGAACGACACTGTGGTAGCCTTCTTTCTTTTGCAGCGCCCGGCCGATTTGCTTGCAGACGGCTTCGATATAATCGGTCATCAGTGATCCGTCGCTTCTGCTCGGCGTGCCGACGCAGATGAGTGACATGTCGCTGTTCATGATGGCTTCTTCGCAGTTCATCGTCGCTTTTAACGCACCCGATGCCACGGTTTTGCTGATCAGTTCACTCAGGCCCGGCTCGACAATCGGGGAGCGGCCCTCCTGAATGCATTTCACTTTGAGAAAATCGGTGTCCACGGCCATAACTTCATGGCCGATACTGGCAATGCATGCCCCGGAAACCGCGCCGACATATCCCAATCCTAAAATACTGATCCGCATTAACATCTCCTGTAATATGTTGAAACAAAGCCTCTTGCAGGGCGCAAACGGGCTAGGCGGAAAAATAGTTCCTGGTTTTTTTGATGGAGGGGAGGGATCTTTTTAGCCGGTATTTCGTTTGACAAGCGGCCAGCCAGAGAAAGAAAGTTCGATATGCATCTCGCCACAGGGACATTGTTCGCAGTTGTTATTGCTTTGTTTTTTTCGTCGTCGCCGGCGCAATCCGACCGGCTGACGCCCGGCCTTACGTATGGCTACAAGACATATTTTCGCCACCATCCCCCCACAGACATAAGGGTCAACCGGAATTTTTACCCGTTTCCTGGCCCCGTCATTCAGGATGACGGAGACATTCCCGTTTGCGCCGCCGCCCGCGCGGAAGGCACCTATAGCAGAAAGAAAGATATCCGGTACTTGCTTCATGGAAAGAACGGATGGATTTTCAGGACTTCCGATTTTAAAATGGATTTTAAGGCGTCTTCGAAGACGCTGGAGTATTTTAACCGTCTCAATAAACTCCTGGCCGCGCGTCATCAGATATTGGCCGTCGTCTTCCAGCCGCCGCGCGGCATGGTGGCGGAAAAGCACATTGACTTTCTAGAGGCCCCGAAAGGATACACACCGCAAAAAGCCCGTGAGGGGTATAAAAGCTTTCTGCGGCAGCTCAACAGCATCGGCATCGTGACGGTGGATCTTTCTGATGTGCCGGCTGATATCGCATATTTCCCCAAAGGGGATTCTCACTGGACTTCGGAGGGCGCCCGTTATTCAGCGTACACGATTGCGAAAGAGCTGCAGAACGTTCCCGCCTATACGGAGTTGGAGAAGGGGCGCTTTGAATCTGCAATGGCAGGCATGGGCCCTGCCAATCGCGGCGCTTTCGAGGAATTTCTTCAGAGCGCCTGTCAGGTGAATATAGGGCTGACGACGGAGCCGCTCTGGCTGACACAGCGGGTTGGAGGCAGCCAGAAAAATACGTCGTTTCCTGCCGTAACGGTCATGGGCACGAACAATTCTTTTTCGGAGAGTAAATTTAATTTTGTCGGGTTCCTGAGGCAGTTTTTGCAAGCCGACGTGTATAATGCCGCGGTGGCCGGCGGGTTTGGCGCCTCGGCATACAGGTATTTTTCTTCGGAAGAATATCGCGTCCATCCGCCGAAAATAGTCATTTGGGAGTTTTTGCCTCATCATGATTACAATGATAATGAATCAACCAATGCTTTCCGCCAAATGATCCCTGCTATTCACGGGGCTTGCAGCAAAGCGCAGGCGTCGGCGCAGTTCGACGGTAATCTCACCAAAACGCAGACAGATGTGCTGACACAGCTGGCAGGACAGTCGCTCAAAGACAGCTTCCTGTATCTTGATGTGACCAACCCGACGGAACGGACGCTGAAGGTGGAAATTCTTTATAAAGATGGCAACGCGGATCAAATCGATCTGACACGTTCGATACGCAACAAAAACAATGGAGAATATTATTTAGAGTTGAGTGATAATACTGATAAACAAGCATTGTTCTTTCGGATTGTGACGGATACGCCGCGCGGTCACCTGACGGCGCGGCTTTGCCAATATCCCACTTATGTAGCGGAGAAATAACATGTTTTTTGTATCGCGCACTCTTTTTGCAATTTTACTGTTGTTCTTGTCATGCGCTTTCGTCTTCCTTCATTTTCGCGGGGCGCTTTCCGAGGTCGTGACCTCCACCAGACACTATTTGAAAGTGGCCAACCATCAGGTCAGCGCAGCGGCGGAAGACGATAAATACAACGTGATCATCAAGAAAAACACGGCCCTGGCCGATATCCCGGCTTTGCCGGATATCTCGCGGTATACAGTCGATAATGTCGCCCTGGGGGTGCCGCCTTTCAAACCAGGGAAGGTTGTGATTGCCGACATGACGGGCTTGCCGGCTTTTCGTGAATTCATCAACAATGATGGGCGCGTCCAGCGCCTGCGGCTTTCCCAGTTGACCGTGATTCCACGGGCAATCGTCATTCAGGAAGGCCATTACGATTTTACGCGGCTATATGAAGCAATTCAGGCGCAGACCACCGAAAATATTATTGAGAAAAAAGGGGCGCGACACCTTGTGCGGCTGCCAATTCTCATCAGTAAAAATGCGTCGTTGACTATTTCAAACAGGGATAGCGATGAAATTCTTTTATCCCAGGAGCAGAACGCCTTTATCGTGAACGCGGGAGATCTTTTTATTCTGCGCGCCAAAGTGACCGGATGGAGCGAAAAAGACGCCCAACCCGCTTTTTTTAAAAGCAAGCTTACCTATCGCCCCTTTATTACCAGTTGGAGCGGGGCGCGGCTCTATATCGCCGGAAGCGCCATTTCAAACATGGGGTACAATGGGCCTAAATCATACGGCGTCAGTTTTTCCAGATGCCCGCGCTGCCTGCTGGCGCAGCCCAATCTTGCGCGTCCGACCGGCGCCGTGATCGGCAACGTTTTTTCTGACATGTATTTCGGGTTTTATTCCTATGAAGCGGATGATGTCGCGATCATCGGCAACACTTACGTGAACAGCATCGTCTATGCCATCGACCCACATGACCGTTCCCGACGCCTGATCATTGCCGGAAACGATACTTACGGCAGCAAGCAAAAACACGGCATCATTCTTTCCCGCGAGGTGAGCGATAGCTGGATATTCAACAACCACTCCCATCACAATAACGGTTCTGGCATTATGCTGGATAGAAAATCTGAGAACAACGTCATCGCGAATAATATTTCCGCTTATAACCGCGGCGACGGGCTAACGTTTTTTGAAAGCCCGCATAACACTGTCTACGGCAATAAAATTTACCGCAATATGCTGAGCGGTATTCGCATCCGCAACAGCTGGAGCGTTCGTTTGCTGAATGACGAAATAGCTGATAATGCCGGTGTGCCGGTGGTTATTTATACCGCCGATCTTCGGTACCAGCCTTACGAATACCGGGATTTGATGAGCGATCCCTTCACCATCAGGGCTGATGTGACGGTGTCGGGCGCCGTGATCAAGCGATTGACCGGCAAGCCCGCCTTCAAGATTGACGGAATCGACAGCCTGGCTTTATCCGACATTCATCTTTTGTCGGGGGGCAGCGTTTTTTCCGACCTGCTTTTTCTGGATGAAGCTGGGATCAGGAAGAATATCGACACGCCTTTAAAACAGATCGTCGTCAGCAAGAAGGCTTCATAGCTTTTTGGATGGCTTCACCATGACCTGGCTGTAGAGCAGGGTGATATTGCCGCCAAAGCGGCTCTGTTTCATGGGGCGCAGGTTTTTGAGCACGGTGTCCGCAAGCGGGTCCTGATAACGCTGGCGGTAAATTTCCACCCAGCCGAGGTCGGATGCTGTCCCCACATGCGTCAGGTCTTGTTTTTTGCCGGTCATCTGCTGAAAATCGCGCGCGCGGCCAAGGTTTTTCAGGCATAATTCCGCCAGACGGCGCAGGGCGTGGTCGTTTTGCTGAAAAAGATCTATGCCATTTTTTTGCGCTGCGTTCGCCAGCATGAAAAGGGGCATGGCTGCAAATAAATGATAAAGATACGCGCGCTGCCCTCTGGCCAGTTCCAGCGGCAAAACGCCGTCGGCGCGAATGTTGTTAATCCCCAGGCGCGCCTTGCTGATCGCCCAGGCGAACATTTCGGCGTCATCAATCGCCATGCCGGCAGCGCCCACGCCCCAGGCCGCCCAATACAAATGGTTGTTCTGCCGCGACGGCAACTGTTCATCCCGCGAAAAATCAGCCTTTGCCGCTTTGGCGACTTTGCGTATCCAGGAGATGACGGTTTTTTGCTTGACGGGGTCCAGCGATGGTTCGTGCCTGATCTGCATCCAGGCGGTGGCAATAGATCCCAGCAACCATTTGCGCGTATATTCTCCGTTTTTGTTGACATCGCCCAGCAAGGCATTGCCTTCCGCCCAGATGGTCAGCCAGTCCAGAACGCAGACGGCCATATCTTTCCGGGGCGGGTTGGAGCGCACGTAACGGTTTGCCATCGAAGCCATGCCGATTTCAAAAACCGATGCGGGTTTGGAAGCTTTTTTATAAGCTGCATGCGCGGTCGGGTCGATGACGGAAAAACTGCCGTCTTCTCTTTCATAGAAGCTTTCCATGTGCAGGTCTTCCATCGGCGCCGGCGGTTGCGCGCAGGAAAATGGCTTTTTATTTTTCTTGCCCGTTTTCAGGCGGACAGCGTCGACGTCGAAAGGCGGCATCACATGATAAGACTGCCCGGCTGAAGCCTGTGGCGTCCAGAAAAAAGAAGACATGAGGCTGCAGATCATGACCGACTTTAAAACAAGCCCGGCTTGCCGCTGGTGCATAAAATTTCCTTATGCGGCTTTCAGTTTCTGATCATAAGCGCCGATTTCAGAGAATCCGGCAAGCAAGCCGTCAATTTCATCAAACATTGCGCGCATATTTTTTTCCGATGCCGGGCTTTCAACCACCACGACAAGAGATGGCTTGTTCGAGGAGGCGCGCACAAGGCCCCAGGTGCCGTCGGAAAGCGTCAGGCGCACGCCGTTGACGGTGACCAGGTCTTCAATTTTCTGGCCGATGACTGGAATACCTTTGTCTTTCTTCGTCTGATAGTGCTGCGTCACGGCGTCGACCACGGCATATTTTTTGTCATCCGGGCAAAAGGGCGACATGGTGGGGGATCCCCAGGTCACGGGCAGTTCCGCCCGCAGCTGCGACAGGGATTTATCGGCGCGGCGGTCCATCATGCGGCAGACCATGATCGCGGAAAGGATGCCGTCATCATAGCCGCGCCCGATCGGCGCGTTGAAGAAAAAATGCCCGCTTTTTTCAAAACCGGCCAGCGCGTTGAGCTCATTGACGCGGCGCTTGATGTAGGAATGTCCGGTCTTCCAATAAACTGTCGTCACGCCGCGATCTTTCAGGAGGCGGTCGCTGTGGTAAAGACCCGTGGATTTGACATCCACGACAAAGACAGGGTCCTTATAGATTGTGGCCAGATCGCGCGCCAGCAAGACGCCGACCTTGTCGGCAAAGATTTCCGCGCCGGTATCGTCCACCACGCCGCAACGGTCACCGTCGCCGTCGAAGGCGAAGCCTATATCCGCGCCGGTTTCCTTCACCTTTACGCTCAGCGCGTGCAGCATTTTCAGGTCTTCGGGGTTGGGGTTGTAAGCCGGGAAGTTATAATCAAGCGCGCAATCCATCTGCACGACTTCGCAGCCAATCGCTTCCAGCGCCTGCGGCGCGTAGGCGCCAGCAGTGCCGTTACCGCAGGCAACAACAACTTTTAGCCGGCGATTGAGAGGCCCGTCTTTGGAAAGATCGGCGATGTAGCGATCTTTCAGGCATCCGACATAGCTGTAAGCGCCGCCCGCGCGTTCTTTGGTCTGACCCGTCAGCACGATATTTTTTAAACGGTCCATCAGTTCGGGGCCGAAGGTGAGGGGGCGTTCGGCGCCGATTTTAACGCCGGTCCAGCCGTTTTCATTGTGGCTGGCGGTGACCATGGCCACGGCGGGACAGTCCAGTTCGAATTGCGCGAAATAGGCGGTGGGTGAAAGCGCCAGGCCGATGTCCTTGACATGGCATCCTGACGCCATCAGGCCGATGGTGAGCGCTTGCTTGATGGAGGTGCTGTAGGAGCGATAGTCATGGCCGACGACAATCGCAGGCGATGTGCGGCCAAGCTCATGCAGCAGAGTGCCGATGCCCATGCCGAGGCTTTGCATGCCGCGCAGATTAAGCTGATCCGGGTAAATCCAGCGCGCGTCATATTCACGAAAACCGCTTGGTGCCACCAGCACGTCACGTTCAAAGGCTTCGGTATTGGCTTTTATCGCAGTCTGGTTTGTCGCGGTCTGTTTCGTCATGGCCCCTCGCTTGTTAAAATCCTACTTTCAGTTCCACGAGGCCACGCACCGCCATTTCTCCCTCAGCCGCTCCGTATGCATCGCCGGAACGGAAAAACCCGAGGCTGCTCCTGAAAGAAATTTCCTGAACACGCGCCATGTTCATTTGTCTTTCCGCCAGGACATTCATATTAAACAAAAGATCCAATCCCTGGCCCAGGTCGTCGTCCACCCCGTTCAGGGTATTGAAGACGCCGCTATCCGTCAGAGATGTCGCCGTTTCATCCAGCCGGTAGTACCGGTAGAGGATGCCCGCGTTGCTGGCTTCCAGAACCGGCATGGTAAACCCTGCCGACAGGACGTGGATATTTGCTAACTGAGGCCTTAGAACAGTGCCGTAGTTATCCGTGTTCTCCGATAACGCGCCAATACGACTAAAGTTCCCTTTGAGGGCGTTTTGATGAAAGCCGTGGTCGGTGTTATCGGCTGCATTATCGTCGCCCGATCCAAAGGCGTAGCCGAGATGCAAGATGGGCCGCATGTTGGGCAGCGGAATGTCGGTTGCGGCATCAAAGCCCCAGCCCGCGACATCCTTGCGATCAATGCCGGTGATGACGCCGCCGGCGATGGTCGCGACATCTTCATCGCCGCGGAGCGTCATCAGGTCGACGCGGTAAGAAGGCTTGCCGGCGCCTGCCATGAACGCGGGGGCATGGCCCGTGGCGCGGACGCCGCTCCAGTATGTCTTGCCTTCCCGGTCATCGGGGTTAGAAGCACTCACCACGTCGCCGACCTCAATGCCGGAATGATCGTTCTGCAACATGATGCGCGCTTCGAAGAAATGCTCGTAATAGTATTGCCAGGAACCTTCGGCCATCAGCAGCGCCAGATCCTTGGCATTTTCATCGAGATCGCCGTCCCCTGTGCGGTAAGAAAAAAGGTTTTCTCCGCCGATCAGAGAGCCCTTGAAAAGAGTGGTATCATAGCTCATGCGCGCCGCGTCGAAATCCTGGTTCCACCACAGGCCGTATTCTTCCCTGACTTTCTGGCGTCCGACCCTGAAACTGGTCGAGGGCGATCCTACGTTGTTGAACTGAAAATAGGACTGGCGCCATTCCAGGAAGCTGCCGTCGGTGAAAGTCGATCCTGTATCCGCGCTTTGAAAAGCGCCTTCGTCAGGCCGCAAGACGGCGCGGCCGTCCCAGAAGAACAGCGTGTTCGCGCTTAAGTCCGCCGTCAGGCGCAGCCGGGCTTCAACCGCCCCGGCCGTCGCACTGTCGATGCCATCCGTGCCGAGGTCGGCGTTGCGGTCCGCAAGCGCCTGAAGCCTGACATCCGTGTCGAGCCTGACATTTGGCGCAATCTGCGCTGCCAGGCCGGTGGAAGAAAATCCCGCGATAAACAGCAAAGCCCAGAGCGGAAAAGTCATGGTGAACGGTTGGGGTGCACGGATCATTTAGTATTACCTTTTGCTAAGTCGTAGGCTTTGGAGATGCCTTCCGGCTGAAGTTGTTTTTCCAAGTTGGCGACTTTGGAATCAAGTCCGGCGACACCCGCCTTACGCGCCTTATAGAGCCAGGAGAGTGCTTGCACGTTACTGGCGGGTCTGCCTTGCCCCTTTTTATACATTTCCGCAATTTTTACAAACGCTTTATGCTCACCCAGGGATGCGGCCCGTTTATAATTTTCATAAGCTAACTCAAACTTTCCTATGGCGATTTGCGCTTCGGCCAGGGGTAAGTAGGCGCCAGCATTGCCTATCTGCGCCGCCCGGATAAGATCTCTTTCGGCAAGAGTGTTGTTTCCCATATCTTTATGGATATTTCCAAGACTGTAATAGGCTCGATTTTCTCCGCCGGCGGCGGCCTGGCGGAAAGCTTCTTCGGCCAGTTTCGTTCTTCCCGCCTTTTCATGCAATTTTCCGAGCTTGTAATAGGCCGTCTTGTCTCCCGCGGCGACACTGTTGTTGAAAGCGCTGATTGCCAGATCGGGCTGCGCTTTCATAGTATATAAATCACCCAGATGGGCCCAGGCTTCGCTATTGCCGGCGGCGGCAGCTTTTTTGAAATGGTCGATGGCGAGATCGGGTTGAGAACTTTCGTGAAGCACGCCCAGTTGGAAAAGGGCATGCGCATTGCCGACGCTGACCGACTTCTGGAAGGCTTCTTCCGCCTGGTCGAAATTCTTCTGCGCCATGTGGAGCTTGCCAAGCCGATAGTAAGCCTGGGTATCGCCGCTGGCAATCGCTTTGGTGAAATATTGATCCGCCAGATCTATCTTACCGCGGCTCTCCGCGAGGAGGCCAAGCTGGTAATACGCTTTCGTATCCCCGATCTGAACGGCTTGCGTCAAATGTTTTTCAGCCACGGCCGGGTTGTTTTGTTCCTGCGCCAGCACGCCCAAATAATAATGGGCACGGCCAGATCCCAAAGCCAGGGCGCGTTGGAAAAGGCTTCCCGCTTTTGTTTTGTTGACAGGCACGCCGGTGCCGTCCTGATAGGCTTTGCCCAGCGCCAGCATGGCGCCCGGATCGCCTGCGGCGATCGCCTGGTTGAACAGGCGGATGCCTTCTTTCGGGTTGGCCTTGACGCCGATACCGGCCATGTGCATTTCAGCAAGTTTCGTCTGTGCTTCCGGGAATCCGCGGGTGGCAAGCTGGGTCCAGTAGGTATGCGCGGTCTTATAATTGCCTTCCTGATACGCGTTCTTGGCGGTGTCCAGATCGGCGCAGCCCACCGTCAGCAGGCAGGCTGCGATCATGCTGGCCAGTTTTTTCATGATACGCCACCCGCCACTTTTTTATCCGTCAGGGGCTGGTCCATATTGGCAGGGGCCGGATGCGACATTTCGTAGCGGCCGGTCTTTTTCAAGCTATTGACGAGCGACCGCATGGCATCGGTATCGCTGCGGTTGGCGATCAGCAAAGCGTCATCTGTTTCAATGACCACCAGGTTTTCCAGGCCGGCGCAAGCGATAAAGCGTTTTTTTGCGTGGATCAGGCAATTGTATGTGCTTTGGCAGAGCGCATTGCCTTCAATCACATTCCCATGGGTATCTTTTTCACGGATTTCCCACAGGCTTTCCCACGAGCCGATGTCCGACCAGCCGGGGTTGCAGGGAATAATCGCGACGCGCGATGATTTTTCCATGACGGCCTTATCGAAGGGCGCTTCGGGAACGGCGGCGTAGTGAGAACCCATTCCCTGTGCCATCGCGAGATAGACTTTTTCTAAAATCTCTGCCGCATGGCTTCTGTATTCCGCCAGCAGGATCTCCGTCGAGAAAAGAAACATGCCGCTGTTCCAGAGGTAATTGCCCGCTGCAATATAACCGCGGGCGGTCGCGGCATCGGGCTTCTCCACAAACGCTTCCGCGTGGTGAATGGCGCCGTCCGCAAGCGCTTTGCCAAGCCTGATATACCCGTATCCCGTTTCCGGGCGAGTCGGGCGAATGCCGAAGGTCACAAGATAGCCGTCTTCACTGCCGCGCAGGGCGCATTTGAAAGCGGCCGTCATTTCTTCTTCATCGCCGATATGGTGGTCGGAGGGCAGTATCCACATCAGCGCATTTTTGCCGAAAGTGCGGTGGATGTAGGCTGCGGCATAAGCGACCGCCGCCGCCGTGTTGCGGGCCGACGGTTCTTGGAGGATATGCCGCGTTGCCTCCGGGTCGATGGCGGACAGTTGCGCCGCCACCTGAGGCGCCAGGGCAGCATGGGTCACGGTGACGACATCGCGGGCATTGCCGCCGGAAATGCGCAGGGCGCGCATCATCGTATTCTGCAGAAGGGAGAAATTATCAATCAGCGAGAGCAGTTGCTTGGGGTGCTGGTCACGGCTGGCCGGCCATAGCCTTGTGCCGGACCCGCCGCATAAGATCACTGGAATAACAGTCGTCGTCATAAAATACCGCCTTTCTTTATTTAATAAACCCTGAGTGTGACCGCCGCGAGCCGGTTCACAAAATCAACCGGAATCTTTTGGTCGAGATGCACTTTCATCATGGCGGGCCGCGTGCCAACGGCGCGCGTGTCAGACAACCCGGATTCCATGCTGACGACGCGGCCGGTATATTTAGTGCGCGAGCCAAAAATTGAAATGACAGCTTTGCTGTTGGAGCCGATTTTCTTGGCCTGGTCGGGGCCAAGCTCGGCAACGATCCACGGCTCGGCATCAATCGGCAGCAGGGAGATGACTTCCTGACCCGGCACGGCCAATTCGCCGTTCGTCAGATGTTTTT
>CAYGGT010000002.1:3070-17134 GCA_964349475.1 uncultured Rhodospirillaceae bacterium | reverse complement strand
GCGTTGCCGTTGGCGGGTGACCGGGTTTTGGTGAAGTTGTTGCGCGCGGCGATGTTTAAAATATTTCCCGATGTAACGATATCGCCGGCGATAAAGGACTTGATGACGTGGTTCAAAAACGAAACTTGCTCCGGCCCCGCGTTGATGAAGCTGCACCCCACTGTCTTTTCTGCGGCGTTATAATGCTGGACTTCCGCTTCTGTGCGGAGGCTGAGGGCAAACGCGCCGAACGGCAGCTTTAAGTCAAAAGCTATTTTTTTTCCGCGCACGAAATTGCCCGGCGCCCGGAAACAAATACCGCCCGCTGACAGGTTCTTCGCCTCATATTTCTGGTCATTCAGAAAGATTCGGGCGGGCAGTAAGAAACGCGCATGCTGGCGCTGGGTTTCGGATTCATGCGTGATTTGGGCGTTAGATAAGGCGTTCATGTCAATACTCCTTCTTTCTTGGCCCCACTGTAAAGAAAGATGCGCGTGGCGGGCAACGAAGAAATTTGTATCTTCGTATAATAAATTCTGGAACTGTTTTTCATCTTAGGGGTTAGGTAAGCGTGAAAACTTTACTCCCAATTTGACGCGTGAAAGGACTCCCATGAGCAATCTTTACCAATCGGCAAAATTCTCTTCTTCAGTTGAGACAGCTCCCGCCGCTTACCAGGTGGGGGACAGGGACGACAGGCCCTGGGGTTATTATACTGTCACGGGTGTCGGGACTGATCCGAATGGCGAAGAGTATTGCGAGAAGACAATCGTCATCAAGCCGGGGCATGTTTTGTCTTTGCAGTCTCACAATCTGCGGCGCGAAAAATGGACCGTCAAAAAAGGCACCCTGACGGCATTGCTGGATGGGCAGCGGGTGGATGTGCTGCCGCATGAGTCGCTGCATATTCCGGCGGGCAGCATTCACTGCATGGCCAATCTTGATGACGACAACTGCCTGGTTGAAGAAAGGCAGGAAGGCATTTGCCGCGAAGAGGATATCAAGCGCTACATGGATGCCTATCAGCGCGCCACGGAAAAACTTGCGTCTCCAACGGCGGAAGAATGCGTCGCGGCATACCGGATGATTCTGGATGACATCAGGAAAATCAGCGTTAACAGGAGTCAAGGTGCCCCCTATTAAATCAGTGCCGCATATTTTACCCTTCTTCCTGAGCGCTTTACTGGTATGTTTTTGCGCAGGCATCGGGCATTCAGCAGAGGGTGGCGCTCCTGCGCAAGCGGTTGATATGCCTGAGTTCACCATTGCGGCGGCCACAGAGACGCATGCACCGGTCCGCCTGAGGCCGGGAAAGCCGCAAATCATTCGTCTCGATGCGCGAATCGGCAGCGTTGCTGTTGAAGGAATGTCTGAACGTGTGACGGCCGTCGGGTACGATGAAAAATCGGTGGCCCTGGTTCCCCGCAATATTGGCGTGTCGCACCTGACGGTCTTCGACAAAGACGGGGCACCCTTGATGGCGCGGTATGTGGTTGTTGCCGAGGCTCCCACAAAGTATATCCGTATCCGCCAAACCTGTAAAAAGGCGGGTGTTGCCAATTGCGAAAAGATACAGGTTTATTATTGCCCCAATCTTTGTTATGAAACGCGTATCGTGGGCGCTTATCCGGCAACAACAAAGTAGGCAGCATGGCCGACATTACCAAATTAACGTCCTGGCGAAAACTGCATGCCTATCGGGATGCAATGACGCCTGATTTAAAGGGCCTTTTTGCAGCGGACCCTGACCGCTTTCAAAAGTTCTCCATCACCCTGCCGGGCATGCTGGCTGATTATTCCAAAAGTGTAATAACGGATGAGTTAAAAATCCTTCTGACAGGGTTGGCGGAGGAAGCCGATCTTGCCGCAGCGCGCGATGCTCTCTTTGCGGGAGAAAAAGTCAACTTCACTGAAAAACGCGCCGTGCTGCACATGGCGCTGCGTGCGCCGCCGGATGCCGGTTTTACGGTTGACGGCAAGGACGTCATGCCGGGTATCCACGAAACACTGGCGAAGATGCGGGCTTTTGCGCAGGCCGTTCGCGACGGAGAATGGCGCGGACATAGCGGCAAGCCTATAACCGCCATCGTTAATATTGGCATCGGCGGATCGAGTCTTGGCCCTCAGCTGGCGACGGAAGCGCTGTCGGGATATCATCATGCGCGTCTGACGTGCCATTTTGTGTCGAACGTGGACGGGTCTGACCTGGCGCGCGTCCTGAAAAATCTTTCTCCGGAAACGACGCTTTTTATTGTGGCGTCAAAAACATTCGCGACGGCTGAAACGATGCTGAACGCACGCATGGCGCAAAACTGGCTGCTGTCATACTATCAGGATGATAGAGCGGCGGTTGCCGCCCACTTTGTTGCGGCCTCCACCAATGCGCAGGCGGTTGCGGCCTTCGGCATCGCGCCTGAAAACATGTTTCCGTTTCAGGACTGGGTTGGCGGACGATACAGCGTCTGGTCATCTATCGGCCTTTCGGTGATGGTAATGGTGGGCCCAGACTATTTTTCCGATTTTCTTGCTGGCGCGCACGAAATGGACAACCACTTCAGGACAGCGCCGTTTCAGGATAACCTGCCCGTCATGATGGCATTGATCGGGGTGTGGTACAGGAATTTCATGCACTATCCCGCTTATGCTGTCATTCCTTATCATGCGACGCTGCGCCGTTTACCCGCCTTTCTCCAGCAGCTGGACATGGAAAGCAACGGCAAATCCGTGACGCGCGACGCGGTTGCTGTGCCGGTCAAAACCGGTCCGATTATTTTCGGAGAACCCGGCACCGACGTCCAGCACAGCTTTTTTCAATGGCTTCATCAGGGATCGGATATCGTGCCCGTTGATTTCATTGCCGCCGTTAAAACGCCCGACAACGTGCCAGAGCAGGCGAATATGCTGCTGGCCAATTTCCTGGCGCAGAGCGAAGCTCTCATGACCGGGCGCGATAATGCCGATTCGCATCGGTGTTACAAAGGCAACCGTCCATCGACAACCCTGCTTTTTGATGCGCTTGATCCGCGCGCGCTCGGCAGGCTGCTGGCGTTTTACGAACACAAGATTTTCGTGCAGGGCGTCTTGTGGGGGATCAACAGCTTTGACCAATACGGCGTCGAGCTTGGCAAAACCCTGGCAAAAGCCCTTGAAACGGAAATCGTCGACAAGCTGCCGGGGCCGCATGACGGGTCTACCCTTGGTCTTCTCAAGTATATATTAAGCCGGGCGTAACGATCGCTTTCTTCATTCTCCGCCGCGTTCCAATATTTTTTGGCGTATTTGACTCCTGTCAAATACGGAACGGCTGTTGGCCGATACATTGCTCCTCGACACCAGCAGAATCGGCCAACACAGTATGAGGAGATAGCCCCCATGTTCCAGCAGCAAGAACTCGTCCATGAAATAGAGGATTTGCGTCGATTCGCGCTGCGGCTTACCCGCAACGCCAGCGACGCCGAGGATCTGGTGCAATCAACCATGCTGCGCGCGCTTGAAAAAAACAATTACTTTCAGGACAACACCAACCTGTTCAGCTGGACATCGAAAATCATGTTCAATCTTTTTGTGTCGCAGTACCGCCACAAGAAAAAATTCGAAACCCAGCACGATCCGGCGCTGTACATCGATCAGGCATCCGAAGACCCTGGTCAGGAAGCCAGCGTCGATCTGGCGACGGTTCGCGCCAGCATGAAAAAGCTCAGTGCCGAGCATCGCGAGATTCTGGTTCTGGTGTGCATTCAGGGACTGAAGTATGACGATGTTTCCGAAATGCTGAAAATCCCTATCGGCACCGTACGCTCCCGGTTGTCGCGCGCGCGCAAGCAATTGCAGGATATGCTGACAAGCCCTTCTCCCAGCGCCGCTATCCTTCAGTTTTCCGCCAAAAATCCCCACCCTCAACGAAGGCTATCCGCTGCCTGACATAAAATTTCATTTTCAGAGGAACTATAGGTAGCCCAAAAGCGTATGCCGGTACGGTGGTATAAAGAACCCGTACAGGAGACGATGTGATGCATAAGCTTGTGCTGACCCATTACGATATTGAGGCATTTGTAGATTCTCAGCTGGATTGGGAAACGCAAAAGCAGGTTTGGCGTCAAATTAACGAGGATCCTGCTTGTTTGGCTCAATATGAACAGCTTTTAAGGCAGAAAAAACTTCTGCTGGCTTGGGCGAAGAGCGAAGAAGAGGTGCCTCTTCGGGCCGAAAACCCGCCTGGAAAAGGATTTTCGATGCAAATGTTTAAGCCTTTTCGCAGGAGCCACTTTGGCGGTGAGGGATGCATTACCGACCCGGAACTGACATGAAAATAATGACGTATGAGCAGCTGAAAGAGTTGAAGGCAAGAGAAGAAGATTTTTTGCTCGTGAATGTGCTGAAGCTTGATATTCCAGGTTCGGTGCAGATCCCCAAAACGCAGCCCGATTTTGAAAGCCGGGTGGAGCAGGTGGCTGGCGACAAGCAGCGCACCGTCGTCGTGTATTGCAGCGATTATGAATGTTCGGCTTCCCGCAGCGCGGCAAAAAAGCTTGAAAACGCCGGCTTTGCCGATGTATATGCCTATGAAGGCGGTATTCATGAATGGCAGGAAAAATCAGCGGAAGCAAATTGAAAAACGCAAAGGAATAAGACGTTTTTATGCTCCGATGCCAAATTCTTTATAGGAAAGTCCCATGGCGGTTTTTACCGCGTCTAACGTATGACGCACTTTTTCCCGCGCTTTTTTTGTGCCGGAGGCGATCACGTCGCGGATGAAATCGGGGTCTTTTTCCAGCTCAAGGCGTTTTTCACGACAGGGGCGGAATTTTTTGACGAGAATCAGTTCCAGCCGTTTTTTTAAGACTGAATCCCCCAGCCCGCCTGCCTGGTAATGCTTTTTAAGCTCTGCCACCTCTGCCTTGTTTTCATCGAAAACATCCAGATACGCGAACACGACATTGCCCTCAACGCGGCCGGGGTCTGATATCTTGAGATGATCGGGGTCGGTGTACATTTTGTGGACGGCTTGTTTTATATCGGCCTCACTGGCGCAGATATTGATGACATTGCCCAGCGTCTTGCTCATCTTCGCCTTGCCGTCGATGCCGATCAGGCGGGGGGTCGTGGAAACCAGCGCCTGCACTTCGGGGAAAATATCCGCCTTGTACGTGTTGTGAAATCTCCTGATGATTTCGTTGGTTTGTTCGATCATCGGCAGCTGGTCTTCCCCGACCGGAACGCTGTTCGCCTTGAACCCTGCGATATCCGCCGCCTGGCTGACGGGGTAGGTTAAAAACCCGGCGGGAATGTCGCGCTGAAAGCTTTTTTGCTGAATCTCCGCTTTCACGGTGGGATTTCTTTCCAGCCTCGCGACGGTCACCAGATTTAAAAAATAAAAATTGAGTTCATACAGCTCCGGGATCATCGACTGAAGGAAGATCGTCGATTTTTCGGGGTCGATGCCGCAAGAGAGGTAATCAATACATACTTCCGTCACGTTCCTGACGACCTGATCGACCTTGTCGTATTGATCGGTCAGGGCCTGGGCGTCGGCAATGATGATATTCACCTCCGCCCGGTCCTGCATCTCTACTCTCGATTGTATCGAGCCGACATAGTGGCCGAGATGGAGTTTGCCCGTGGGGCGATCCCCGGTCAGGATTACTTTTCGTTGAGTCATGTCAGTAATCCTCTTTCAATCGCCAGATTGAGCCGGCGCACGAAGGCGGCGGGGTTTTTTAAGGGTTCCCCCTCGACGATCCGTGCCTGATCCAGCAGCAGCAAGGCGGTGTCGGCGATGATATCTTCTTTTATGTCGTTTGCCACCATCTCTTGCAATTTCAGGATGACGGGATGCCGGACGTTGATTTCCAGGATGTGCTGGTGCAGCGCTTCATAGCCCTGCGACTTTTTCAGCAGGCGCTGCATGTGGATATCGACGTCGTTTTCCGGCGCGACCAGGCAGACGGGGCTGTCCACGAGGCGTTCGGACAGGCAGACGTCTTTTACTTCTCCGGCCAGCACTTTTTTTAGCCGGTCAAGCAGCTTTTGCGTGCGATCGACAGAGGGATTTTTTTCTTCTTTCTTCGACAGTTCGGCGGACCCGCGGGTGACGGACTTGAGTTTTTTGCCGCCGAAATCTCCCTGCATCGGAATCCAGAATTCATCGATTGTGTCCGTCATGAAAAGCACTTCGATGTTCTGCGCCTTGAACGCTTCGATTTGAGGGCTGTTTTTGGCTGATTGTATATCGGCGGCGGAAAGATAATGGATGTTCTCTTGTCCCGGCTTCATGCGGCTGACGTAATCGGCAAGCGACGTCAGCTCTTCCGTTCCGGTCGAATAAAACCGCGCCACTTTGCACAGCGCGTCGCGATAGGCGGGCGCGTCGTACAGCCCTTCTTTGACGACCGGGCCGAACAGCGCCCAGAACTGTTCGAATTCCTGCGGCGCTTTTTCGGCTTTTTCCTGCAACTCGCCGAGGATCTTGCGCGTGATGGCGGCGCTCATTTTGGCGATCATCGGATTGTTTTGCAGCATCTCGCGGCTGACGTTCAGCGGCAAATCCTCGCTATCGACCACGCCCTTCAGGAAGCGTAGAAAAGGCGGGATCAACCCGTCAACGCCGTCGGTTATGAAGACGCGCCGGACGTAAAGCTTTACCCCGTGGTGGCGGCGCGGGTCATAAAGATCGAACGGTTTCATGCCGGGGATGAACAGCAGGTTGCTGTATTCAACCGCCCCCTCGGCGCGCCAGTGCAGCGTCAGCCAGGGCTGATCCATGGCCATCGTGCCGGACACATGGTGATAGAACTCCTTGTATTGATCGGGCGTGATCTCGGCTTTCGGGCGCATCCACAGAGCGGAGGCCTTGTTCGCCGCAACGCCGTTCAGCAGGATCGGAAAACTTATATGGTCGGAATATTTTTTGATGACCTGCTTCAGGCGCTCTTCCAGCAGATATTCGCTCGCCGTGTCTTTGAGGCGCAGGGTGATCTCTGTGCCGGGCGCGTCTTTCAGGTGTTCGGCAACGGTATAGCCGCCTTTGCCGTCCGAGATCCACAGCCACGCGGCCGAGTCGCCTGCGCGGCGGCTCAGGACTTCGACTTTATCGGCGACCATGAAGGCGGAATAAAAGCCGACGCCGAACTGGCCGATGAGACTCATTTCTTTTCCGGCGGCTATTTCCCGCGTGCCGGAATGGGCAATGGTACCGAGGTTTTTCATCAGCTCGTCCTTTGTCATGCCGATGCCGTTGTCGCTGACGGTCAGTGTGCGGGCGTCGGTGTCGAACGAAATGCGGATGGCGAATTCTGCGGCCAGCTCCGGCCTGGCAATCGCCTCATAGCGCAGACGGTCGCAGGCATCCGATGCGTTGGAGATCAGTTCGCGCAGGAAAATTTCCTTCTCGCTGTACAACGCATGCGCGACGATATCCAGCAGGCGGCCGACTTCGGCTTGAAATACATGTTGTTCCATCGCTTTTATCTTTCTGCTTTTTGCAATTGAGTGTCGCCGATTTGCTTGGTCATCTTTTCATCAAGGAAAAAGTCGATGGCGGTGACGTGCCCCAGCAGCTCCGCCCGCACGATACTGTCGTTCACGGTAACAAGCCCCGGCACGTCGATCACGCGAAACCGGAGCCTGCCGTAGACATAGCGCTCCGGGTTGCCCATTTCTTCCATGCGGGCCAGGATTTTCTCCACCTTTTCCGCCGGAACCCTGAATTTGTTCAGGGTGAGCGCCTGATTGAGGACCAGGTTAACGTTCGCCGGAAACTGAGGCGGCGGCTGGTTGATGCCGCAATAGGGCTGAAACTCCTGGCTTGAAAGTAAAACGATCGTGCCGACATTCGTCATCGCCGTTTTTCGGGAGAGGGGGAAATACTGGCCTTCAAAATCATAGCGATCCAGCTGAAAAACGCCGGAGGTTTCGTATAAAATCCGCGGGTATTCCTTTTTTTCCAGCGTGTCGGAAACAACCGCCATTCTGATTTTATTCCACGCGATGTCGTTTTTGTAGTGTTGCTTGTACAGCTGGCACCGGGTCAGCCTTGCGTATTCGTCAGCCACTTTGGGGTCGTTGATATCCAGCCCGCGCAGCAGCACGATGGTCTGGGTTAATTCTTTATGCGTGGGGATAGCGTACCCTTCGCCGGCATTTTTCTCTGCGACAGCGGCGGTGAAATCTGCCAGGAAAAGCAGCAGCGAAAAAACAATCAAGATGTGTTTCATGTTCTGCACTATACCGCCTTTACGCAAAGATTTACAGCTTTCCGCATCAGGGTCGGCAGGGCATAGGCGTCAATATCTTGCGGGGATATAAAACGGCCCTGAAGGCCAGTCGTCCTGTTTGGGAGAGGTGCGCCCCAAATTTCCAAAACAAGATCAAAATGAGTCAGGCTGTGCCGTACCGTCAGGGAGAGGGGCTTAAATTGCAGCCGATAAGGCGGTCGAAGTTTTTTCACTTTCGCTGCGTCCGTCACCCATTCCGTCGTCGGCAACTGGTACATGCCTTCATATAGGCCCTTGCCGGCTCTTTTTTCAATCAGGAAAACGCCGGATTTTTGGTGAATCCAGAAGATCTTGCCGTAGCGCACGGGTTTCGGAGGTTTTGCGGCCTGGCGCGGCAGTGTTTCGGCGATGCCCAGCTGACACGCCTGACAGGATTGTCGCCAGGGGCAGATGCCGCATTTGGGATTTTTGGGCGTGCAAACAAGGGACCCAAGCTCCATGAACGCCTGCGTAAAGTCTCCCGGATGTTTGTTGCCGGCGGCCAGCTTTGCGGCATATGCGCGGATCATGCCCTTGGATGAAGGCAATGGTTCGCGAATGGCAAAAAACCGGCTGACGACGCGCTCGACATTGCCGTCCACAGCGACGGCGGGCCGGTTGAACGCAATCGAGGCGACGGCCGCCGCCGTATAAGGCCCGATCCCCGGCAGTTCCGCCAAGGCTTCCGGCGTCTTGGGGAATTTTCCTTTTCGTTCTTCTGACACGATTTTCGCGCATTTGTGGAGGTTTCTGGCGCGGGCGTAATATCCAAGCCCCGCCCAGGCCGTTAGCACCTCGTCCAGATCCGCCCCTGCAAGCGCCTGCACCGTCGGCCATTTTTCAAGGAACTGCATGAAGTAAGGCCCGACCGTCGCAACCGTCGTTTGCTGCAGCATGATTTCCGACAGCCAGACATGGTATGGGTCCGGCGTTTTCCCCTTTACCGCCCGCCACGGCATCACCCGCCGGTGCTTGGAAAACCAGTCGAGGAGGTGGGTTTGGAGTTGCGGGATGTTGAATCTGGCCATTCAGTTGTTCATAGACATATTTCCAAAAAATGTCTATTGACAAATGGCTGCCATGCCACGTAGCGTGTGCGCACCATAATTAAACATATTAAATTAAATAGGGAAAAATCATGTCAACATCAAAAGCGGCAGCAAGCGGCGGGATTAGTTTTTCTACCTTAGCCGGGCTGGCTGGCGCCGTTATTTCTTTTGTTACCCAACCAGTATTTATTGGCTGGGCAGGCGTTGGAATGGCAGCACTTGTGGGCGCCGGAACATTTATTGGGGCAGCTGTCGTCGGTACTGTGGGCGCTGTTGCCGGCATCGTCGCAGGGGGATCAGTTCTGGGACTTATCGGGCTCGTCGGCGGCAGAAAGACAGGAGGTGTGGCAATTGTGGCTGGAGCCATCAGCGGAGCCATTGTGGGAACTGCAGGTGGTGCCATTTATGGCGCTTTTAAAGGATATGAGCTTTCGGAAAGCGCCTTGGTCGCAAAAACCTGTCAGGCTCCGTTCAACGATGCTGTCGCAAAACTGTGCTTCACGACGAACACGTATACACCGTCGCTTAGAGTAATGGCGCAGCCGAACAGCTAAACCGGGGGTTTTTCTGTAGGCACAAAGCCAAGGAATACCGTCCCTTAAAGGATTCTTCCGTGCGCGACTCTGTCAGTTTTCCGCCGCTCTCCGCAGAAAAGAACGCTGAAATCGCGCTCAAGATAAAAGAACGCAGTCTGGATTATCCGGATCTTCTTCCCCTGATCGCGCATCTGGCTTACGAGCAGCCGCTCACGGTCCTGCTGACGCCGGTAAAGCATGTTCCGCTGAAAGGGGAACCGGCAAACGACGCGCATGATCATGAAATGCTGTTTCACTTTGCCGCCGGATGCCTGCACGACGATCTGATGAAAGGGCACCTTCCGACATCCCCGGTCATCAAATACCCCGTGAAATATCCCACGGCTTTACTGAACGCTGCCAGCGCGCATGAAGCGGCCCTGCGCCGCGCCGCGACGATGGCGGAGATGTTTCTGGCGCAGCAAGTCATCGTCTATGCCGACTACGGCGTCGATCAGGGAATGAAAGAAATGCTGTCCGTCGCGAAGGCCCTGAAAATGGATGTGCAGTACAAACTGCTGCATGCGCCGGAATACTGGACAGGCGCGCCTGCCGTCAAAAATCTGGAAGCGGCGCTCGCCGCCCACGACGGCATCAAGCCTTGCAAAAAGTTCAGAACACGGCTTGATCCCCAGCAAAAAAAGGATATTAAGAAAAAACTGGAGCAAAAAACGCTCGCGTCACGCGACGCTATGGCTGCCGCCCTCTATATTCATGACAGTGCCCATGTCGTTGTCGAAAGCCCCTATGCTCCGAAATTCGGCAAGGAAAGCCACGCCGCTTTCAGCGTGATGGACCGGTCCATTAACATGCGTTTTGCCTATGCTGCGCAGAAAAGTCTTTTGCTGCAAGGGCATATGCCTTCCGCCTCCCACACGGAATTCACGCACGATGGGATTCTGAACGATGCGGTGACGCACGAACGTGTGCTGGGCATCGCCGCCGGCCTTGCCAAAACCCTGTTCTTCGACGAATCCCGCCTCTACGACAATCGCGGCGTGTCGAACGGCATGGAAAAAGGCGTCGATTTCGCCGTCAAGGTCGGGCGTCCTGTCCACCGGTACCGCGTGTCTGACCTGCCTGTCGAGTACTGGCGCGGAAGTTTTGAGGATTATATCGAAGAGACCTTCAAGCCTGTGGCGGAAACCATGGAAATGGCGATGGCCCTGATGTACCCTGACCGGATGGAGCCGGCACTGACCATCCTGGCAGCGACCTGCATGCCGTGGGATAGCCTGAAGCACGCAGCGTCTCTTTTCGGAGAGGACACTTTGCAGGCACTGTCCGGGATCCTCCCGCAAGAGCTGATGGAGCGGGTGAGCAAAGCGCGCGCTGACGGCGAGCGGGAGCAAAATGAGAAAAAAATCTCATGCCCCAAGGCCCTGTCGGCCTTTGATAAGCTTCGCCGGTCTCCATAGAAGCAACGAAAAACTTCGGCTTAAAGCCGGGGGTTTTTCTGTAGACACAAAGCCTGCGTCCGCACATACTCCCCGCATGTCAAAGCCGCGCGCCCTTTCAGATCTTGTACCCGGCCTTACCAAGGAGATTCTTGGCAAGAGAAGCCTGCTGTTTGGCAAGATGCTGGCGCAGTGGGGGCATATTGCGGGGGCGGAGGTGGCGGATAAGACGATGCCGCTCGACCTCAAATATGCCAAGAAGCTTGATAAACAAAGTCAGGCCGTGCTGCACCTGGCCGTCCAAAGCGCCTATGCGCTGGAAATCAGCTATCAGAAATCATTACTGATCGAACGGCTGAATGTTTTCTTTGGTTATCCGGCGATTAAAGACATTAAGCTGATACAGCAGACAAATATTATGGGCAGAAAAAAAGCATCTTTCCCGTCCATTCGGCCGCTTACCCTGCAAGAAGATGAGGTATTGAGCGGAATGGTGGCCGGGGTGCAAGAAAACGATTTACAAACAGCGCTAAAAAACCTAGGAAAAGCAATCGTCTCGCGTCAAATCAAGGATTAAGAAAAATGAAAGTCGCCGCCAACACGCTTCGTCGAGGCATGGTTATCGAACATAACAATAAACTCTGGATGATCGTTGAAAACGAACTGCGGTCTCCCGGCAAGGGTGCCGCCGTGGCGCAGGTGATCATGCGGGATATCGTGGCGGGCAATAAAATGGATATTCGTTTTGCCACGCAGGACATGGTGGAGCGTGTTCGCGTTGACGAGGAAGAATACCAGTTTCTTTTCGCCAACGACAACCAGTACACTTTCATGAACACGCAGAGTTACGAGCAGATTATCGTCGATAAAGATCTGATCGGCGACCCCGCCGCATTTTTGCAGGACGGCATGGTCTGCAAGGCGCAGGTCAGCGAAGACAAGAAAGTGCTTTCTATCACCCTGCCTGAACAAGTCACCATGAGCATTATCGAATCCGATCCCGTGGTAAAGGGCCAGACGGCGTCTTCCTCCTACAAGCCTGCGAAGCTGGAAAACGGCGTGCGCGTGCTGGTGCCGCCGCATATTGAATCCGGCACCCGCATCATTGTCCGCACGGCGGATTCAACCTACGTCGAACGCGCAAAGGATTAATGCATGGTTGCCCGCCGTTCTGCGTATATCAACGTCATGATCGAGGCGGCTGAAAAAGCCGGGCGCGCGCTGATCCGTGATTTCGGCGAAGTCGAACAATTGCAGGTGTCAAAGAAAGGCCCCGGCGACTTCGTTTCCGCCGCCGACCTTAAATCCGAAAAAATCCTCAAGGAAGAACTGCTCAAGGCCCGTCCCTCTTATGGCTTCCTGCTGGAAGAAGGCGGCGAAATCAAGGGAGAGGATAAAAGCTATAGATGGATCATTGACCCGCTGGACGGCACGACGAATTTTCTGCACGGATTGCCCCACTGGTGCATTTCGATTGCGCTTGAAAAAGATAAGGAAATCGTTGCCGGGGTGATCCATGACCCGATCAAGAATGAAACTTTCCACGCGGAAAAAGGCGCTGGCGCGTTTTCAAACTCAAAGCGCCTGCGGGTTGCGGGAAGAAATTCTTTTAACGATGCACTGGTGTCTATCGACGGCGATTTCTCTAGCGACAGCCTCGATATGCCCGAGGGCTGTAGCGTACGCCGGATGGGCAGCGCCTGTCTTAACCTTGCTTATGTCGCGGCGGGACGTCTTGATGCTTATTGGGAAAACCGCTTGTTCCCCTGGGACAAGGCTGCCGGCAGCCTGATGGTCAGGGAAGCGGGGGGGTATGTTTCCGAAACAGATGGCGGCAAGAATTTTGTCTACGGCAAGGGTATTGTCACCGCAAATCCTGTGCTGCATAATGAACTGATAAAGAAGCTGAATCAGCTAGGTAAAAAAGAGACTGTTGCTTAAAAGTGAAAAAGCACTTCATCATGTTCACGGCCATCGTTTTCGCGGCGGTTTATTTTGTGCCTGCCGCCGCCTTTGCCGTTGAATACAGCTCCTATCAATACCAGCCCCCGGCGCCGCGGGTTGAGGTTGATTGGGCTGCTGTCGGGCTGGCGGATGACGCTCCGCATCCTGTGAGACTTTCTCCGCCCAGGCGGTTTAGAGAAGATGTTCGTTTGAAGCCGGTCTACTTAAGGCCGCCTGTTCCAAAACAGGTGGTGGTTGCGGTTATCACGCCCTCATCACCCCCCCCGGCGCCTGCAAGCGCGATACCCGCTTTTCAGCCAAACTCCCCCGGAAGCTTTCTGGATGGCATCATGGGATACCACGGCACCCCCACAACGCCGCCGCCGCCGCGTCCGATCTTCACCGCACCCGCTCCCCGGATCAGCGAGAGGCAGATAGCGCCGGTCGAAGCAGCGCCTCTCCCCATCACTGCGGCGGCGGCGCCTAAAAATACATCTCCCCGGCGTACCGAAGAACTGCTGAACCGGGCTTTGAGCTCTCACCTGCCGGGGGGCGCTGGCAAAGCGCAATCCATAGCGGCAATGCCGCCGTCAACCATAGCGGCAATGCCGCCGTCAACTGTACCGGCAACGCCGCTTCCGATGGCGCCTCTGCCGATAACCAGGCCGGATGTTCCAGCCAATATCACGGAACCTTTGGCGCCGGCGCCGCCAACCCCCATCAAGCCGGTCATGGCAAGGCATGTAGAAACAAAAGTAGAGCTCAGCGAGATAACGGTTTCTGAAGAGAAACCTCCCGAAGAAAAACTGTCGGAGATTGCGGCTGTCGATGTCAAGCCGCTGACCGTCGAACCGGCTGTGGAACCGGC
>CAYGGT010000002.1:0-2970 GCA_964349475.1 uncultured Rhodospirillaceae bacterium | reverse complement strand
AGATTGCGGCTGTCGATGTCAAGCCGCTGACCGTCGAACCGGCTGTGGAACCGGCCGTGGAACCGTTCGAGCCGCCCACTGTCGTCACAAAAAAACCTGTGGTGACGGCTGCGCCGACCGCGACCGAGCCGACCGCTGCCCAAGTGAGCGTTTCCTTTGAACAAATGGCCAGCGAACTGTCGCCCGAAGCGACAAAGACCCTCGATACTTTGGCAATGCAGCTGCAGGATGCGCCGAACCTGCGCGTCCAGATCCGCGCCTTTGCGGAAAGCGAAGACGGCAATGCTTCAACCGCGCGCCGCATGTCTCTTTCCCGCGCGCTCATGGTGCGCTCTTACCTCACCGACAAAGGCATCAAGCCGGCGCGTCTGGATGTCCGCGCCCTTGGCTCCGAAACCGATCAGGCCCCGGTTGACCGCGCGGATATCGTCTTTGTGAAGTAACGGGCGCCCGTTAGCATCCCCGCCTTTGGATCAACCCTGCATCTGCAAGCTCGCCATGTGCGTATAGAGGCTGTTCGTGCCGTACAGCTGGGCATGGGTGCCTTCAGCGACGATCTGGCCCTGGTCGAACACGATGATTCTGTTGGCTTCTTGCACCGTCGAGAGGCGATGGGCGATGACGATGGTCGTGCGGCCCTGCATCAGCGTTTTCAGCGCTTGCATCACGGCCTGTTCTTTGGATGAATCAAGCGCCGAGGTCGCTTCATCCAGCAACAGGATTTTTGGGTTTTTCAGCAGGGCGCGGGCGATGGCCAGCCGCTGTTTTTGGCCGCCCGAAAGCCGGCTGCCGCGTTCCCCCACCGGCGTGTCGTAACCGTCGGGCAGCTGCGAGATGAATTCATGCGCCTGCGCCATTTCCGCGGCGCGGCGCACGTCGTCGTCGGTGGCGTCGGGCTTGCCGATGCGGATATTATCTGCCACGGAGGTCGAAAAAATGGCCGGGTCCTGAGAAACGACGCCGATCTGACGCCGGATGTCGGCGGCGCGGTAATCCATTATATCCAGGCCGTCCAGGCCGATGCGGCCGGCATGAGGATCGTAAAATCGCTGCAGCAACTGGAAGACGGTCGTCTTGCCCCCCCCGCTCGGCCCAACCAGCGCCACAACCTCGCCGGGATTGATTTTGAATGAAACCTTGTTCAGCGCCAGCTGCTCCGGACGCGTGGGATAACGGAACACAATCTGGTCAAAACTTATTGTCCCCTTGATATCCGGCGGCAGGCCGTTGCTTGAAAAGCTGCCCTTCAACGCGGGTTGCTGTGATAAAACTGCGGCGATACGGTCGGCGGCGCCGGCGGCCTGGCTAAAAGCGCTCATGGCTTCGCTCAAGGCGCCGATAGCGCCCGCTGTGGTGATGGAGTAAAAAACGAAAGCCGACAGTTCGCCCGCCGTGATCCGCCCGTTCAGCACCTGATGCCCGCCCATCCAAAGCACGATGCCGATGGCGCTGAAAATCGTGGCGATGATAAAAGCCGTCAGGAAGGCGCGCAGCCGCACATATTTAAGGGCCGTCTGAAAAACATTCTCCGCCAGCGCGGAAAACTTTTCAGCCGCATTATTTTCGTAGCCGAAGGACTGGATGGTTTGCAGCCCCTGAATGGTTTCATGGGAAAAAGCGCCGATATCGCCGATGCTTTTTTGCGTGTCGCGCGATTTCGAGCGAATTTTGTGGCCAAAATAAACGACCGGCACGATCACGAACGGCACCACGCCCAGCACCATCCCGGTCATGGAAGGGCTGACGACAAACAACATGACAATGCCGCCAATCATGGTCAGCAGGTGACGGAAAGCCATGGGCAGGGTGGTTGTGACGACCATTTGCAAAACCGTCGTGTCGGTATTGATGCGCGAGACCTGATCGCCGGTTTTATGCGTTTCGAAATAGGCCGGATCAAGCGCCAGCAGATGCGTGTATAGCTTTTTGCGCAGATCGGCCATGACCCGTTCCGCCACCCGATGCACCAGGTAAAACCGCGTATAGCTTGCCGCCGCCAGCGCGAGAATGACGCCCAGCAGCACCAGCAGCGCCTGATTGAGGTAGTGCCCGCTGTGGTCGGAGAATCCTTTGTCCACCAGGTCCTTCAACCCCCAGCCAAAGGCCAAAACCGTTAAAGCCGCAACCGTCACGGCAATCAGGGCAATGCCGATGGGCAAGCGGTGAGGGCGGATCAGCGGCCAAAAAAACGCGAGGGGCAGTGACAATGGCTTTTTTATTGATTCTGTAAAATTAATATTCTCCATACCGCAAGATTGGCTGAATTCAGGCCGAAGTCAACACGAGACGTGCTCAATCTGCGCGGGCAAAATAACAAGATCTAAGTGCTCAGTATTTATTTCTTGCATATTACGCGAAATGAAGGTAAGAATTCTGCCTGTTTCACGTTACTCAGGAGATTGGCTATGAAAGCAAACATTCACCCGGATTATCACGAAATCAAAGTCGTGCATACCGACGGCACCGAACATGCCATGCGCAGCTGCTGGGGCAAACCCGGCGATGTCATGCGCCTCGACATCGACCCGCTGAACCACCCGGCCTGGATCGGCGGCAAAGGGCAGGTGCTTGAAAAAGGCCGTCTGGCGAAATTCGGCAACAAATACGCCGGGCTTGGCGTCGCCAGCTCCGACAAAATCGAAACGATTAAAAAACCCGTCGAAAAGTAATAGGCTTCTTGCCTATTTTCGAATGGCGTAACAATCACTTTGCAAGAATGAATTTTCTGGCGACGAAGTCCGCTCCTTTTCCGCCGCGCAGCAGCAGTTGCTGGTGCGCTTGTTCCAGCACTTGAGTGTCTGTGAATTCGTCAAAAAACCTGGTGGTCTGGCTCTCGACATTCGTCGCGAGATTGCGGGTGATCTGGGTGTATTGGCGCGCGTTGAAGTTGAAAATTTCAGTCACGCAATAGCCCAAAGACTTTTTCTCAGTCACCAGGGCCACTTCAGCCTTTGTCGGGTCTTCCGTCAG
>CAYGGT010000001.1:33190-57307 GCA_964349475.1 uncultured Rhodospirillaceae bacterium | reverse complement strand
TCCCTGTCAAGATGCGCCGCCACTTCGTCGAGCAGGATCAGCGGCACAAAACCCTTTTCCGCCCGCATCATCAGGGCATGGGCGAGAATGATCGAGACGAGCAGCGCTTTCTGCTCGCCGGTCGAACATTTTGCCGCCGGCATGTTTTTATCCGCATAGGCAACAAGCAAATCGCTGCGGTGAATGCCGTCGCGGGTGCGGGAAGAATCGCGGTCAAGGCCGCGCGCGCCTTCCAGCTTTGCCCTGAGTTCATCTTCAACATCAAGCGCGGGCCGCCGGGCAACTTCCGCTTCGACCCAGCCTTCCATCTCCAGCCGCGGCCGGGGGAAAGGCGCAGCCAGCACGTCGATGTGCCGCTGCAGATGTTCAATGAGCGTCAGGCGCGACGCCGCAACCGACACCGCATCGGCAGCCAGCTGCGCTTCCAGACCGGACAGCCATTTCGGATCCGTCGCGCGGTCAAGCTGCAGCAGCTTCATCCGTTCCCGCATGGTTTTCTCGACACGGTTGAGACGCGTGACATGATCGGGCGCATAGGCGAAAACCAGGCGGTCGAGGAATTTCCGCCGCGCCGTGGCGCTTTCCTGAAACAGACCGTCCATCTGCGGCGTCAGCCAGACAGCGGAAATAAAGCCCGAAAGCTCGGCCTGGGTCCGGGCGTCCTTGCCGTTGATGCGCACGGCGCGGCGCTTGGCATCACGGTTTAAACCCGTGCCAAGACGCACGGTGATTCCGGTCGCCGTTTCCACTTCAGCCGACACGGTCCAGACATCTTCCGGCCCGGCAACGCGGTTTTTTAAATCAAGCACATCAGCCCCGCGCAAACCCTTGCCCGGCACCAGCAGGCTCACCGCCTCCAGAATATTGGTTTTGCCGGCGCCGTTTGGCCCCGTTAAAACAACCATGCCGGCGGGGCCGATATCCAGCCTGGCGGCTTCATAGCAGCGAAACTGGCTGAGATTTATTCTATGTAAAGACAACGGCATCGGCAAACATACCCCATCCCCCGCGATTCGCCAATGTTTTACAGAAGCACTTGACGAAAGAGAAATAATTCTTTAAAACAGCGACTCAAATCAGGAGAAATCAAAATGACAGCACAATACAATCCCAACGAACCCGCCGGCAAAAGGATTCGCGCCCTGGTGAACGCCGCCTTTGAAGACAGCCGCCGCGAAGCGCTGCAGCTGGAAATGCTGGATTCAATTTTCGAACAATACGCTGCCGCACTGCCCGACATTCTGGAGAGCGCCTGCCAGCAACTGTACAGAAGAGCAATCGACCACCGTCAATCAAAAACCGGCGCGCAATTCCTGCTTGACGCAGAAAAAAGAAACCCGGCCCTGATCGAATATCTGACCACGGCCGACCAGCTGGTGACGCACGGCTTTATCGGCATCAAGATCAATTCGGAATTCACGACTTTTTCCGCCCGCGACATCATGGAACTGCCCGGTTATATCAAGCTGCACCTGGCGGCACGCAAGGCGGATATCGCCATCAGCCTGACCGGCGTGGTGGCGGAAAACGGTCCTGGTCAAGAACAGCCCATGATCATGCTCGACGCCCGCCTGAGCTACGAGGAAGGCGGGATGCGCTCCAGCCTCTACCCGAGCCTGCCGGAACCGCAGCCGGCGCTGTTCGACGCCAGCAAAGTCAGACGTTTCGAGTTGTGAACGGATACCGTCTGTACTATACAATAGCCGCATGCCTGAAAACTACGTTGCCGTCATTGATATAGGATCGAACGCCGTGCGCCTGGTGGTTTACGACGGGCTGAACCGCGCGCCCTTTAAAATCCACAGCGAGCGGACGGTTTGCAATCTCGGCGCCGATCTGGCGACGACGGGACGTCTCAACCCCGAAGCTGTGGAAAAATCCCTGAACAGCCTCCGCCGTTTTTCAGGGTTGCTGGCAGCGATGAAAATCAAAAACGTGCATGCCGTGGCGACGGCGGCGGTGCGCGATGCCACGGACGGCAAAGACTTTGTCGAAAACGTGCGGAAGGAATTTAACTTCCCCGTCAGGGTGATCGACGGCGCGGAGGAAGCAAGACTCTCCGCCCAGGGCGTGCTGGCCAACAGTGTTGGCGATAACAGTGGGATCATCGGCGATTACGGCGGCGGGTCGCTGGAATTGATTGTGGTCGAAAACAATCAGGTGCGGCAAAAAGCCAGCCTGCCGCTCGGCTCGCACCGTCTGCTGGCAGAAAATTCCCGCGCCGCGCAAGCCAAAACAATCACGACGCTGCTGGAAAACACGGGTTTTCTGCAAGACCATGCCGGTTGCGATTTTTATGCCCTGGGTGGCGCCTGGCGTTCGCTCGCCAAGGCGCACATCCACATGGCGCGCCACCCGCTCAACATCCTCGACCACTATCAGGTGGATGGCAAAAAAGCCGCGGGTTTTGCGGCGCTGATCGCGCGGCAGAGCAATGCTTCTCTCGCAAAAACTGCCGGCGTCTCTCAAAGCCGCACCCGCGACATGGGCGTTGCCGCGCTGACCATGGAACTGCTGTTCGAAAAAATCCGGCCGCGCCGGCTGATTTTCTCCGCCACCGGCCTGCGCGAAGGATTGTTGTTCGACCGCTTGCCGCCAGCCGTGCGGCAACAGGACCCGTTGATCGCCGGGTGCATGAAAATCGCCGTAAAAATCAGCCGCTTTCAGGAGCTCAAGGCGTTTAAAGTGCTTTTCAACTGGATGGAGCCGCTGTTCGCGGCGGAAGACGAAAATATCACCAGACTCCTGGAGGCCAGCTGCCTGCTCAGTGACAGCGGCTGGTTCGAGCATGAAGACTATCAGGCCGATCATGCTTTCCGCCGCGTGCTGGCGCTGCCTTTTTACGGCATCGACCATGCCGGGCGCGCGTTTCTCGCCCTGTCGCAATACGTGCGGTATCAGGGGGCGCTCGGCGTCAACGACACGACCGGGCCGGCAGAAACGCTGCTGGATGAAAAAACCGTCCACCGCGCGGTGATCGCGGGGCTGGCGCAACACCTGGGATACCTGCTGACCGGCGGCGCGCTTGACCTGTTGCGGGGATCGGCGTTGCGCTTGACGCAGCACCACCTGATCCTGAAACTGGATGGTCAGCTGAACGCCGCCATCATCGGCGAAACGCTGCGCGACCTGGCCAAAGCCATGGGCCGGGAAGCAATGATTGAGGATTGACTTGAATTTTGATTCGCACAATTATTACAAATAAATTCGTCCAGGAAAGACACGCCCATGCCTCCTCTCCAACCCGCATTTAACGCGCTCAACCGTCCTGCCGAAGGCGCGCTGACCGAGGCCGTTTGCAAACGTGATACCGCCGCCGTTCAATCCTTACTGGCGCAAGGCGCCGACCCTGATGAGGTGAAAAATACCGAGTCCGGAGATGGAGATACGCTGTTGATGCATGCCGCAAGACACGGGCTCTACGATAACAGGTGCCACGATATTGCCGGACTGCTCATCGCGGCCTTCGCCGATGTGAACAAACCCAACCTATTTGGCATTACGCCGCTGATGTGCGCCGCGTCCGTCGGAGACATTGAAATGGTCCGGCTGCTTCTTGAACACCATGCCGATCCGGACCAACGAGACACCTGGCACAGGACGGCACTGTACCTTGCGCAACGCCAGGGTCACCCGGAAACGGCCCGCATCATTAAAACAGCCATGGAACAGCCCCGGCAACCAAAGAGAGAGGTGCCCGTCGAAAATCTTATCGGGGACCCGCTCTTTAACGGCGAGACTCTGGCGGAGGCGTTCGCCCCCGAAAAATGGGTCGGCAAGCTTGGCGACATGAAAAAACACTGGGCGGAAGTGCCGGCGGATTTGAAAAAAACCTTCGACTTCGCCACCGCGCTGACCACCGCGCAGCAAGACACCCTGCAGGCCACAAAATCAAAAGTGAAAATTTTACGCGATCGCCGCCCTTAACCCTTCACCCGCTCAAAAACCCCGCCGTGGTCCCGCGACCATTGCGCAGGTGCTGCGATGAATTCTTCGATTGCATCGAGCGTGGCGGCTGGGAAAAAATTTCTTTCCCGCGCGGCCGCCAGCACATCTTTCCAGGTCGCGAGATAATGGAGGGTCAAACCGGCGTCCCGAAAAATCTGCGGGCTTTCTTTATAGATGTCGTAGAAAAAAACCGAGAACGCGTCGGTGATGACCCCGCCGCCATCGCGTAACGCCTTGGCAAAAGCAACCTTGCTGGCGCCGTCGGTCGAAAGGTCCTCGACCAGCAGGACGCGGGCGCCTTCCTTCATCTCGCCCTCAATCTGCGCGCCGCGGCCGAAGCCTTTGGGTTTTTTGCGCACGTAAAGCATCGGCTTGTTCAGCGCTTCCGATATCCACGCCGCATAGGGAATGCCCGCCGTCTCGCCGCCGGCGATGTAATCGGCCGGAACGTCTTTCAGCGTTTCACAGGCCATGCGGATGATATCGCGGCGCGGCTCCAGAAAAGCGATGACCTTGCGGCAATCGATATAAACCGGCGACGCCCAGCCTGAGGTCAGCATGAACGGCTTGTCGATATTCGCGTGTACGGCATTTATGTCCAGCAGATGCCGCGCCGTCGCCAAGGCGATTTTTTCTTTGTCCATGAAATTCCCCGCTCGACCGTAAAAATTGAAAGAACTTTACTGCCAAAATGCCAGGTTGTACAGGCCGCCTGAAATAGTTTTACGGAAGGTCTGTGGCTAAAATCCGAACCCGCTGCCGGGGCGGCGCGGCGGCTTGAAAATCCAGAAATTGCGCAGCAGGAAAAAAACGCCCAGGAAAACGATTTCAATGGCCAGCGCGCCGATCAGCGCGACCGGCAGCCACCATTTGTCGTTGACCGTGCCCATCCAGTCGGTGCGGATGTGGAGAAACCACGCCAGGCAGAGAACGGCGCAGACGGCCATCACCATGTTGTTAAAGACGCGCACAAGCTTCTGATCGACATAAAGCGGCGGGAATTTCAGATAGGCAAATAAAACCAGAAACCCGATAATCGCCAGAACGATAACGATAGAACCCATAGAACCTCTTCAGAACGATCTATAAAAAAATGCGACCCTCATCCCCCCCATTTTTCCCCCGCCCGCTTGCGGGGGGATTTCAGGAGATTGAGAAGGCTTAAACCTAAGCGCTCTGCGATTCAAGGAAACTTTGGGCATAAAGACTGTCCAGCACGCGTTCCATCTGGCGGCGGGTCGTGGCGACCAGCGGCCCGAATTCGGCGGCGATGCCGCGTTTGGCGGTGCGGATGACAAGCGCCTGTTGCTGGACGCTGATCGTGTCGTGCGGAAAGCGAAAACGCAGCGTGACCTGCACGGTATCTCCCGCAATCAGGCGGGCGTCCGGCGCCGTATCGAAAAACACCCCGCCCATGCTCCAGTCGCGGATGCTGTAGGCCCGGCCACCGACGATCGCTTCGGCGTGAACCGCTGGATGACGTACGTGCCGGCGGCGGCGTTCTTCCTGGTTGTCCATGTCTTGACCTTTGAATTTCAATCTCAATAACGCTAAGAATTTTTTGATCATTTTCATTACCCCCCTAAAACCCCTGTTTGCATTGTAACATAAATTTCATGCAATCATGTTCTAACACTTGAGTAAACACGGCTAAATATGCAAGAATATAACAAAGATATATAAATTATGTAAATTATTTATAATTTATGGTGTTTTTCTTGACTTTGCCGAGATGATTCTTTTATAAGTACTGCTCTGTAAAAGGTGATCTGGCTCGCATTGGCTGCCTCGATTACCCATATTGAAAGGAAAATAAAATGCCAAAGATGAAAACCCACTCGGGCGCAAAGAAGCGTTTCAGTGTGACGGGCACCGGCAAAGTCCAGGCCCGCGCCGCCGCGAAACGCCACCGCCTGACCAGCAAATCAAAAAGAATGAAACATGAAGGCCGCGCCACGCTGATCATGCCGGATATGAACGCTAAAACCATTCTCGACAATTTCCTGCCCTATGAGCAGAAAAAACGCCGCCGCAACCGCGCGCGGCAAAGACCTGTCAGCGCCAAACCCGGCGCTCCAAAAATCGTGAAAAAGGAGGCTGCATAACATGGCACGCGTCAAGGGCGGCACCGCCTCCATCAACCGTCATAAAAAAGTTCTGAAACTGGCCAAAGGGTACATGGGGCGCAGCAACAACTGCTTCCGCATCGCCCTGCAGCGCCTGGAAAAAGCATTGCGCTATGCTTATCGCGACCGCCGCAACAAAAAGCGCGACTTTCGTGGTCTGTGGATTCAGCGCATCAACGCGGGCGCACGCCTGCACGGCCTGACTTATTCCAAAATGATCGGCGGGCTGAAAATGGCGGGCATCACGCTCGACCGCAAAGTCCTCGCCGACATCGCCGTCAAAGACGCGATTGCTTTCGGTAAAATTGCCGAGCAAGCGAAAGCGGCAATGGGTAAAAAGGCGGCGTAATACCAACGGTCAAAAACCTGCCTTGTCATCCCGGCGAAGGCCGGGGTGACAGCCGCGCATCGACGTGCTAGAAACAAAGAAATAAACCAAAGGTTATTTCATGGTGCGCGCTGCCGCTCTTTTCGTCTGCCAGTCCTGCGGCTCTTCCCACAACAAATGGGCGGGGAAGTGCGAGGCATGCAACGAATGGAACACGATTGTCGAAGAAATGGGGGCGGAGCGGCCGCCGCAGGGGCTGGGCAAAGTCAAGGGCCGGGTGATCGAATTCGCGCCGCTGTCGGGCGTGACCGCGCACCAGCCGCGCCGCAAAACGGGGATCGAGGAATTTGACCGCGTCACGGGCGGCGGGCTGGTCGCAGGCTCGGCCATTCTCATCGGCGGCGATCCGGGGATCGGCAAATCGACCATCTTGCTGCAAGCCGTCGCGCGCCTGTCCAAAAACACCAAATGCGCCTATATCTCCGGCGAAGAATCCATCGACCAGGTGCGGATGCGCGCGCAGCGCCTGGGGCTTGCCGATGCGACGGTCAGTCTCGCGTCAGCCACCAACGTCCGCGACATTATCTCCACCATGGACAAGGAAAATTTCGACGTTGTGGTGATCGATTCAATCCAAACGATGTATCTCGACAACCTTGACTCGGCCCCCGGCACCGTTGCGCAGGTGCGCGCTTCGGCGCAGGAACTGATCCGCACCGCCAAGCGGCGCGGCGCTTGCCTGCTGATCGTCGGGCACGTCACCAAGGACGGTCAGATCGCAGGTCCCCGCGTGCTCGAGCACATGGTCGATACCGTGCTTTATTTCGAAGGCGACCGGGGCCATACCTTCCGCATCCTCCGCGCCGTTAAAAACCGCTTCGGCCCGACGGATGAAATCGGTGTTTTCGAAATGGGCGAGCTGGGCCTCGCCGAAGTTAAAAACCCTTCCGAACTTTTTCTGTCGCAGCGCCAGCAGGAAATTTCCGGCAGCGCCGTCTTTGCGGGCATGGAAGGCACGCGCCCGGTGCTGGTTGAAATTCAGGCGCTGGTGGCGCCGTCCCCCTTTGGCACGCCGCGCCGCGCCGTGATCGGCTGGGACGCCGCGCGCCTTGCCATGGTATTGGCGGTGCTGGAAGCGCGCTGCGGCATTCAGGTCGGGAACAACGACGTTTACCTGAACGTCGCGGGCGGGTTGCGCATCGGCGAACCGGCGGCGGATCTGGCCGTGGCCGTGGCGCTGGCAAGTTCGCTCTCCGGCGTTCCGGCGCCCGCCGACATGGTGGTCTTCGGCGAAGTCGGCCTTTCCGGTGAAATCCGCAACGTCGCCCAGACAGACGCGCGCTTGAAAGAGGCTTCCAAACTGGGTTTCAAACATGCGATCATTCCAAGCCATCTTAAAAAAGATAAAAAAGACGACCTGCGCCTGACGCAGCTGAAACATCTTAAAGACATGCTGCCTTTATTTACGGAGGAAAAATGACACCCGCCGCTCTCGACATCGCTATCGGCATTTTAATCCTGATCTCCACCATCGCCGCCTGCGTTCGCGGCCTGATCAGGGAAGTCTTCACCCTGGGCGGCTTCGCCATCGCCGTGCTCACGGCCTGGACGGCGGGGCATCTTCTGGTGCCGCCGTTCAACAAATGGCTGGGCGTGACTGAAGAAAAACAGGAAAAAGTTGAGTTGGTATGGGGCATTCTCTCGCCTGAATTGGCGGCGAAAGTGGCTGCCTACGGCGGGGTTTTTCTGATGGTCTTCCTGACCCTGACGCTGATCGGGTTTTTAATCTCCCGCTGGATCAGGGAAGCCGGCATCGGCATCGTCGACCGGTTGCTGGGCGGGCTTTTCGGTTTCCTGCGCGGTTTGATGCTGGTGTTCATCGTCTATATACCGTTCGTCTATCTGGTCGATCAGAAAAAATTCCCCGCCTGGGCGAAAGAATCCTTTAGCGTGCCTGTCTTGCAAGCCACGCTCAACTGGGCGAACAAGAGTTTCGAGCTTGATAAAATGATTGAAGATCGCGGCAACGGCATCGCCATCAAGTTCGACAAAGTCAACCTTGACAAGATCAACGAAGACACTGTTGAAAGCGTTTCCCCAGAGGAAAAAGAGCTGCAGCAAAAAATAATTCAGGAAGAAAAAGAAATCCAGAAAGACGTTCCGCCGCAAGAACCCGCGCCTGAAAGCAACGATGAGATTCTCCCCCCCATCATCACCCCGCCGTCTTTCCCGGCACCATCGGAACCGCCGCATGACAACTCTTTTTAATAAAAAAGTCTCCCTGCGCCTGCAAGGCCGTGTCGCGCTCGTCACCGGCGCGTCACGGGGGATCGGCGCCGCGGTTGCCAGGGCCTTCGCCGCTGAAGGAGCGCATGTGATCCTGACGGCGCGCACCGTCAGCGGGCTGGAAGAAACCGACGATGCGATACGCGCCAGGGGCGGTAAAGCGACGCTGCTGCCGCTCGACCTTTTGAAAGCGGACCAAATCGCTCTGCTGGGTCCTGCCATCGCTGAAAAATTCCGCCGGCTTGATATCCTGGTGGCCAATGCCGGCATCCTCGGCACGCTCAGCCCGGTTGCCATGTCCGACCCAAAAATCTGGGAGAGCGTGATGAAGGTGAACGTGCTTGCCAACTATCACCTGATCCGCACCCTCGACCCGCTGCTGCGCGGCAGCGACGCGGGCCGGGCGATTTTTGTCACATCTTCCGCCGCGCAGGCGAAGATGCCGTTTTGGGGCGCCTATGCCGCCAGCAAGGCGGCGCTGGAAGCCATGGTCGCGACCTATGCGACCGAAGTCGCGCACAGTTCCCTGCGCGTCAGCATCCTCAACCCCGGCGCCGTGCGCACCCTGATGCGAACAGAAGCTTTCCCCGGTGAAGATCCGATGACGCTGCCGGAACCGGACAGTATTGCGGAACGATTTGTAGAACTGGCCTCTGTTCAATGAACATCGCCAACCCCTACCTGACCGGAGGCTCTCTGGCGGAGCTGCACAATATGAAGCTCCGGCGCTATGCCACTTACGCCAGCCTGTCGGTTGCTTCCATTTTAATCGTCACCAAAGGCGTCGCTTATGCAATGACGGATTCTGTCAGCGTCATGACATCGCTGCTGGATTCGGTTTTTGACGCGGTGGCATCTTCCGTGACGATGATCAGCGTCCTGCACGCGGCAACGCCCGCCGACGAAGAACACCGCTTCGGCCACGGCAAACTGGAAGCCCTGGCGGCGCTGGGCCAGGCGCTGTTTATTTTCGCTTCCGCCGGATATCTTTTTTTCGAATCCGCGCACCGGTTCATCCAGCCGCAAAAAGTCGTCGCGCCGCAGATCGGCATCATCGTGATGGTTCTCTCGATCGTCCTGACCGGGGCGCTCATCTTGTTTCAACGCCACGTCATCAAGCGGACCCAATCCGTCGCCATCAGCGCCGACCACCTGCATTACAAAGGCGATCTGCTGGTGAACCTCGGCGTGCTGGCAGCCTTGTTGCTCAGCCAGTACAGCGACTGGCTTTATTTCGACCCGCTGTTCGCTGCCGTCATTTCCATGTCCTTGCTGTACAGCGCCCGCGATATCAGCCGCGAATCATTCGGCATTCTCATGGACCGGGAACTGTCCGACGCCGACCGCGCCAAAATTGAAAGCCTGGTGAAAGCGCACCCCGCGGCGCGCGCCATCCACGATCTCCGCACCCGCCACAGCGGCCAGCAGACGTTCATCGAATTTCATCTCGAGCTGGACGGCGACCTGACGCTGAAAAAAGCCCACGACATCACCGAAGAAATCGAACTCACCCTCTATAAAGCATTCCCCAAGGCCGAAGTCCTGATCCACGAAGAACCCGCCGGCATTGACGACCACCGGCTGGACGACAAGATCCGGCGGTAAAAAATTCCTGCACGACGCCGGAACGGAGCAAGGATTTTTAAACGCCCTCAATCCACGTACGGGGTATAGTGAGAGGGTGGAGATATCCGTTTTTTGACCACACCCAAAAATAAAAAACAGCCCTTACCTTCACTGGTAGGGGCTGTTTTCTTACTAAGGAAGACATGGACGATGGAGATTGACACAAAAATAAATATATGTAATACAGCAACTTCAATAGCAGATAATTTGTGTAAACAATGGAGAGAGCCATGACTGCGCCTTCAAAACGCGAAAGCCAAAACAACCTAAAAAGTGCTTTTAAAGCTGTTGTCCAAAGCAACCTTAAAGAATGGGACATGGCATCGGAACTGACTGACGGCAAAGGGGCTATCACCAGAGAGTTTGAGCACCGGGCAACAAAAGACAAGGTAAGGGTTGTTGAGACCACCAAGTACGACCCTTGCGACGAGATGGATGTCACTTACATGAATGTTTCGGGTTCTCACAAGGGGCGGGATGTGAAAGGCTTTTTGATCATAAAGCCGATGATTGACTAAACTCGCCCTCCGAGGCGGTGTACGTCGTAACTTTAGATCAGAGGCTTACCCCCTCAATCCACGTACGGATTTTTGCTCGCCTTCACGACGAAGCGGATCGGGGTGGCGGGGATGTCGAAATCGCGGCGCAGGTTGTTGATCAGGTATCTTTTGTGCGAATCGGGATAATCGGCGGCGCGGCCGACCCAGAGCGCAAACGTCGGCGGGCGGGCCTTGATCTGCGTCATGTATCTCAGCCGGTTCTGGCGGCCCTGCACCAGCGGCGCCGGGTGATGTTCTTCCATTTTGTGGAGCCAGCGGTTGAGCTTGCCGGTCGGCACGCGCTTGTTCCACAAATCATACGTCGTCAGCACCCCTTGCAACAGTTGATCCAGACGCACGCCGTTCAGCGCCGATATGGTCACAGCCGTCACGTCGGCCACCTGCGGCAAGTTGGTTTCCAGCTGGTATTTTATTTCATCCATGACTTCGTTGCGCTCTTTGACGGCATCCCACTTGTTGATGGCGATGACCATGGCGCGGCCTTCGTCGATGATGTGCTGGGCGATGACCAGATCCTGTTTTTCAAACATCTGATCCGCATCAATAACCATGATCACGACCTGCGCGAGGCGAATGGCGCGCAGCGTGTCGTCAACCGACATCCGCTCGATATCGTTGTAAATCCGCGCCTTGCGGCGCAACCCCGCCGTATCGACCAGGCGCAGCTTGCGCCCGGCGAATTCCCAGTCGACGTGGACGGCGTCGCGGGTGATGCCCGCCTCCGGCCCGGTCATGGAGCGTTCTTCGCCGACAAGCTTGTTCAGCAGCGTCGATTTTCCGACGTTGGGCCTGCCGACAATGGCGACCTTGATGGGATTTTTTTTGTCTTCTTCATCAGCATCTTCCCGGTCTCCGAAACCGATGCCCGCCCCTTCCTCATACATCTCGAAATATTTTTCGAGATTTTCCGCTTCGTCTTCGGATACCTTGGACAAGGCGGCGTCTTTATCCACATGCGGGCGCAGCAGCGTATAAAGCTCGTCCAGCCCTTGCCCGTGTTCGGCGGAAATGGCGATCGGCTCACCCAGGCCCAATTCATAGGCTTCGTACATGCCGGCGATGCCCAGTTTGCTCTCGCATTTATTGGCGACCAGCGCTGTCGGAATTTTTTGGCGGCGCAGCCAGTCGGCAAAATGGCGGTCCATCGGCGTGATGCCCGCCCGGGCGTCGATCACCAGCAAGGCCATATCGGCCCGCGCCAGCGCCCGTTCCGTCTGCTGGCGCATGCGTCCCTGGATGGAGGCGTCGAAGGATTCTTCCAGTCCGGCCGTGTCAATGACCTTGAATTCCAGCCCCATGAGAAAACCGTCCGCCTCCCGCCAATCACGCGTCAGCCCTGGCGTGTCATGCACCAGCGCCAGTTTTTTACCGACGAGGCGGTTGAAGAGCGTGGACTTCCCGACATTCGGGCGCCCGACGATGGCAACGGTGAAAGTCATTTTTTCTTCTTTCCTGCTTCCCCCGCCGCCTAACGATAGGCAACCAGTTTTCCCTGCTGGGTCAAAAGGAGCAACATGTTGTCGGCGACGACGGGGGCGATCATCACGCTCCCGTCCAGTTCGCTTTGTTTCAGAATTTTGCCGTCTTGCGGATCAATCTCCGCCATCATGCCGCGGTTACTGGCAAGGATCAGCCGCCCGCCCGCAAGCACCGGCCCGGTCCAGACGATCGGTTCTTCTTTGCGGCCTTCCTCGAAACGCGGCAGGGATGTGATCCAGTGAATGTCGCCGCCGGCGCGGGTCAGCGCCAGCACCTGCTGTTCGGCGCTGAGCACGAACACCATGTCGCCGACGGCCCAGGGCATTTCGGCGCTGCCGACTTCGCGCTGCCAGACGCGCTGGCCGGAAATCACGTCGATTGCGACCATGCGCCCGCTGTAGCTTGCGGCATAAACGATTCCCCGGTCGATCACCGGCTGGCCGCGAATGTCGGAGATGGAGGAAAGCGTGCCGACACGCCGCACCGCCGAAAGATTGTCTTCCCAGACGACCTGGCCGTTTTCAACGCGCAAGCCCAGAATCTCCCCCGATGAAAGCGCCAGCACGACAGCCGAAGCATCCACGGCGGGCGAGGCGGAGCCGAGCAAATTGGTCGTTTCCGCGACGCTGCTGTGATTCCACAAAAGCGAGCCGTCGGCCGACGAAAAAACCTGCAAACGGTTATCGAGCGTGATCAGGTAAACTTTTTCGTTCGCCACCGTCGGCGCGGTGCGGGCGGGTGACGTCATCATCGTCCGCCACAGCATGTTGCCCGTCTCCGCATTGATGCAAACAAGATACTTATAGCCGTTGGTCACGTAAATTTTGCCCAAAGCCCAGGCGAGGCCGCCGCCAGTAGCGCCGGAATCTTCTTCATTCGACGGCACGGAAGAGGTGCGCCATTTTTTTTTGCCGGTCACGACGTCAAAAGCCGTCACCCCGCCTTCCGTATCCAGCGTGAAAACCGTTCCTTCGGCGACAACGGGCTGGGCGATCAGCGGATTTCGACGATCGCCGCCCGCACCGACGGAAGAGCTCCAGACTTCTTTCAGGTCTGACCCCAGCGTCAGGTGCCCCATCACATGATTGGGATAACCACCGGCCTGCGGCCAGAATTTATTCGTCCATGCCTCCGGCAGAACGACCGGCGTTTGCTGCAAGGCCGCGGCGGGCGTCAATTCCCGGTCCGATTGCAGGATGGAAATACGCTCCCCGGCCAGCGGCGGCAGGTCGGAGCTATTCAGCAAGCCCTCGAATTTTCCGCAAGCGGAGAGAAAGAATGCGGCCAGCAGAAGCGTGAATATCGTGCGGCCGTTTTTAAAAACCTTTCTGTTTCCCATGATCAACTCTTCGGCGCGGCAGGAATTTCAGCAACATACAGCGCGCGCAAAGTGAAAGCGCGGGTGCGGACGTCGTCAGGGGCTTGCGGATCGGCGGTGATGCCGGCCAGAATGTCCGCCGCTTCCTGCATCTGCCCCGTCCGCGCGGCCAGCAAAGCTTGTAATTCAAGCGCGACGATGCGCCAGACGTCCTTGTCGCCGGAAAGCGCCGCCAGTTCTTTTTTCAGTTTCACCGGATCGTCCTTGTCAAAGCGCTGGCCGATGCTGAAAACCCTGGCAAGGCTGCGCCAGGTTTTATCAAGCCCGGCCGTGTCGGCAATTTCGTTATAAAGCGCAACCGCCTGGTCTTTCTCGCCGCGCTCCAGGTGCAAGCCGGCGGCCGCGAACCTGGCGATCATCGCGTGATTTTTTGCGCCGGCGGCGACGAAGTTTTCTATCTTTGCGATATCCGCCGTCGCGACCGCCCGCGTCAGTTCGGCGGTTGCGACCGTGTTGCGTGTATATTTCCATTCCCGCCAGAACGACAATACGCCGGTCAGCAGCACGGCGCCGATGACGCCGCCGATGATCCAGGCGCCGTTTTCCTTCCAGAATTGTTTTAGTTTTTCACGACGAAGATCGTCGCTGACTTCATCGAAAATATCTGACATGGCTATGATCCTTGTGTGTTGGGATGCGGTGGAGGTTTTTGAGCGCCCAAGTCCGGCGGGGTGTGGTTAGGAGAACGGGGTTTTTGCATTGCTTTCCTCAAAGCCCAGCTGCCGAAAGTCGCGGCGAGCGATGTATCGGTGGTTTTTTTAACGCCCGGGTCCGGCAGCATTTTTTTAACGCCCGAGTCCGGCGCGTCCTTCACAGGCGGTTTTTCAAGTCCTTCTTTGGGCTTTGACTCTTTCAGGCGCTTCGCCATTTCCTCCGCTTTCACCGTGAGGTAACGCGTCACCACATCGGTGCGCAGCTTCGGCACGATGTCGCTTTTCAGGTGCTTCCAGCTGCCGGCGGCCTTGCCGGCAAACCGGGTGACCGCGATCCCCGCGGCGCCGGCGGCAATCGCAACGCCAATCCCCGACGTCACCATCACCGCCGCCACCCCCGTGGCCGCCGAAATACCGGCGAGGAGGGAGAAACCGGCGATGCGGCGCAGGGATCTTTTTAAATCTTGATCGGTTTTTAAAATGTCAAAAGCCGTGGCGAGAATCCAGCGGTCGCTGGGCAGCAAGCCCGAAATCCCCTTGGCCGAGGAGAAAAAATAGCCGGCGATGCGCGTTTTGTCAGAGGTCTTCACGGCTTTGGTCTTTTTTTTTGCACGGAGCGTTTTGGCGAGGGATTTTACAGCCAGATAACTGCCGTAAACAGAGCTGAGCAGCCCGCCGAAAGCAACCGCCGTGCCGATCGTCAGCAGACCACCGACAGCGATCACCGGCAAAAGCAGAATCTGCGTCACCAGCGTGACCGCGCTCATCGCCCCCCAGAGCAGCGACCCTGTGCCGGCGAACCCCGCCAGCAAGAAACCTTGCTGCTTTTGCGTCAGCACGCGCGTCGTGCGCCAGGCGCGGCTGTTGGTGATTTTCTTGATCAGCGGCTTTTGCAGGATTTTTTTAATGAAAGGCAGCTCATGCGGCGCGCCGGACGCTTCGGCTTTTTTCTCCGGCGGCTTGCCCAGCACCGTGCGCGAATAAATATCGCGCGTCGTGTCCCAGACGGTCTTCGCGCCATAGGCCATGCCGAAAAGTCCCACCCCGATCAGTCCGCCGCAAATCGTCAGCCCCACCGCCGCGACAAAGAAAGGCAGCGCCACCACATGCGCGATCCCCACCAGGCCTGTCGCCAGAACGATTCCCGCCCCGCCCTTGGTGGCGATGGCGCGAATCCACAAATCCTGATCGTGCCAGAGTTCTTTGACAAACGCCCCCAGCCGACTCCAGATATTTTTGACAGGGGTTCCCTGCGTGTCCATTAAAAACCTCGCGAAGCCATCTCTTTGAAATCCTTCGTATATTATTCATATGCTCCAAAAAAGCAAGCCATCTTAACGTATTATTAACTTTGTTTGCATAAAGTCTTATATAGGGTTGGTGCCGGACAGAAGCCAAACATGATGGAAATTGAATAAAATCTGAAAGATGAGCAAAGAAGGAACGAGGAGACAAAAATGGAAGAAAAACAAAAGTTTCACTTTATCAAGACGGTTCATACGCCTGACCGCGGCTGGACCGCAATGATCGCGGACGCGGACGCTGTCGGAGGCCGGAGCGCTGTCGATGCTTTGCGCAGTGCTGCACGGCAAGACACGTTCAATGCTGTGCGTATTCGTCAGGGAGTCCATTTTTATACGGCAGAGCAGCTTGCCGAGCAAGTTGAGAAACTTGAAACGCTGGGGATGGATAAGAGCCTGCATGGGGATCCCCCTAAATATCCAGGGATTATGCGCGCTTTGGCATGCGTCGATCAGAGGAACGGTAAAGACCCGACAGTGCAGCCATTGTCTGCGACGGTGCAAAAACCTTTACCACAACCGGTGCAGCACCTGCGGCGAACCTGAAATAATTAAAGCGGGCGGGGGGATGAAGGGCGGAATTAAAGTGCCCTTCATGCGTCTAAAACCGGAGAGCTTGCAGCTCTCCGGTTTTTCTGTGTAGACTCCCGCAAGAAATAATTAAAAAAGCCGCACGCCTTATGCAAAGCCTTTCCGACCACCTCAACCGCAAGCTGGAGCAGGAGCGCAATAGCGCCCAGCCTCACAGCACCCTGCCGATCCTGATGCTCGGGGCGGTTGGGGTTGTGTTCGGCGATATCGGCACCAGTCCTTTGTATGCGGTCAAGGAAACCTTCGGGCAGACGCACCTGCCGGTGACGCCGGAAAATATTTTCCGTTTCCTGTCGATGATTTTCTGGCTGCTGCTGGTCGTGGTCTCCGTCAAATATGTGACCTTCATTATGAAAGCCAACAACAAGGGCGAGGGCGGCGATCTGGCTTTGCTGGCCCTGGTGCTCCGCCTGACCCGGCCGAGCCCGACGCTTTTTTACGCGATGGGGCTGCTGGGCATCATGGCCGGAAGTTTGTTTTATGCCGATGCGGTGATTACGCCCGCGATTTCGGTCTTGTCGGCGGTAGAGGGGATCGAGATTGTGGCGCCCCACCTGCACCCCTTTATCCTGCCGCTGACGATGGTGATCCTGATGGCTCTCTTCGCCGGGCAAAAATTCGGCACCGGCAAAATGGGCGGCTTGTTCGGCCCGGTGATGGTGGCGTGGTTCGGCACGCTCGCCGTGCTGGGTATCGGCCAGATCATTGCGGCGCCGGAAGTGCTGCAAGCGGTCAATCCGCTGTACGCGCTCGAATTCATTGTCATGGAACCGTTCATCGCCTTTGTCGCGCTGGGCGCGGCCGTGCTGGCCGTGACCGGCGCGGAAGCGCTGTACGCCGACATGGGGCATTTCGGGGCAAAGCCGATCCGGTATGTCTGGTTCGTCATCGTCTGGCCCTGCCTGGTGCTGAATTATTTCGGGCAGGGCGCCCTGCTGCTGCACACCCCCGGCGCCATTGAAAACCCCTTTTACCTGATGGCGCCGCCGGCGTTCTCCGTGCCGCTGCTCGTGTTGGCCACGCTCGCAACCATCATCGCCTCGCAGGCCGTGATTTCAGGCGCTTATTCACTGACGCGGCAAGCCATGCAGCTTGGCTACCTGCCGCGCATGCGCGTGCTGCACACCTCGGTCCGCGAGATGGGCCAGATTTACATTCCCTTCGTCAACTGGTTGCTGCTGATACTGGTGCTGGCCGTGGTGACGATCTTCAAATCTTCCACGGGGCTTGCCGCCGCCTATGGCGTCGCCGTGACCGGCGCCATGCTGATTGCGGGCATCATGGTGGGCGTCGTCATGCGCCTGAAATGGCACTGGCACTGGTGGCAAATCGCGCTGGCGGCGGGGTCGTTTGTTTGCATTGATACGGCGTTGTTTTCCGCCGCGCTGATGAAAATTCCTGACGGCGGCTATGTGCCGCTGCTGATCGGGGCCGTCATTTTCACCCTGCTGACGACCTGGAAGAGCGGCCAGAACATCCTCAACGAAAAACTGGCGCGGTCGTCCGTCTCGATCGAAAGATTCGTCAAGGACGTTTATAAAAACCCGCCGATCCGCGTGCCGGGAACGTCGATTTACATGACGCCCTGGCATAACGTCATCCCCGGCGCCTTGCTGCAAAACCTCAAACATAACAAAGTGCTGCACGAGCGGATTATTTTCATGACCGTGGTGTCGCAGGAAGTTCCCCACGTGCCGCCGGAAAACCGCGTGCATATCTATCAGCTGGGGCAGGATTTTTATCAGCTGGATCTGCATACCGGCTTCAAGGATGAGCCTGACGTGCCCGAAGCCCTGCATCAATGCCTGGTCCGCGGGATGGATTTTGATCATATCCACCAGGCATCGTTCTTCCTCGGCAAGGAAACCATTATCCCGACCCCGGCCGACGGCATGGCGATCTGGCGGGAGCATATCTTCGCCTGGATGAAGCAAAATGCTTCCAGCGCCATCGACTACTATAAAATCCCCCCCGACCGCGTGATCGAGCTGGGCGGACGTTATGAAATATAAACTGGACAAACTGCCCGTAAACAGTTAATCTGGGCGGCTTTAGAAACAAATAACCCGAAAACGTTAAGGACTTCACGCATGTCAGCCCCGGCAGACAAAGACAAGAAAGAAATTAAATCCGGCTGGCGGAATATCATCCGTTTTACGCTGCATTACTGGAAAGAGCGTAAAGGGATGGGAATCGCCGCGGCGGCCCTGATGATCGCGTCGGTCGTCACGGATTCGCTCGTGCCGGTTTATGCGGGACGGTTGGTGGACGCCATGACCAAGCACGGCGCCGACGACGCGACGGCCTGGTCAGATGCCTGGTCGGCGTTCTGGGGCTTTACCCTGCTGGCGCTGATATACCAGATTTTTCGCGTCAGCTCCCTGTTCATCTGGAACAAATTCGCAACGGGCAACCTGTACAGGATCGTCACCGACGGCATGCAAAAAGTGCAGCGGTTCAGCTCCGACTGGCACGCCAATTCCTTTGCCGGCGGAACGGTGCGCAAAATCACGCGCGGCATGTGGGCTTTTGACAGTCTTGAAGACACGCTGCTGATGGGCCTGTTGCCCGCGATAACAATCATGATCGGCGTGACCGTGATGCTCAGCGTGCAGCTGCCGTCCATCGGACTGGTGGCGGCGGCGCTGATCCTTTTGTACTGCGGGGTCAGCATCTGGATCTCCGTCAAAATTCTGGCGCCGCGCTTTACAGCTTCCGCCGAAACGGACACCAAGATGGGGGCGACGCTCGCCGATATCATCAGCGGCAACCCAACCGTAAAATCTTTCGGCGCCGAAGGGCGGGAAGACAGCCTGTTCCGCAAGATCGCGACGGTGTGGCAAAAAAACTCCTATCACGCCTGGCAGATGGCGACCGGCGCTGACGCCGTCCGCTCCGTTTTCCGCATGATCATGACCAGCACCGTCATCGCCATGACGATCTGGCTGTGGAAATCGGGCAAGGCGTCGCCGGGCGACATCGTGCTGGTGCTGACGACTTTTTTCATCATCGGCGGCTACCTGCGCGACATCGGCATGCACATTACCCATTTGCAGCGCGCGGTCAGCGAGATGGACGACATCGTGGTCTTCTGGCTGCGCCAGGATGACGTGGCGGATATCGCGGAGGCGAAGCCGCTGGCCGTCAAGCCCGGCGCGCGCGCCGACCGCATCGTGTTCGACAAGGTCGGCTTCAGATACTCACAGCAAGGCAACACCATTTATCAGGATTTTTCCGTCACGATCAGCGCGGGGAAAAAACTGGCGCTGGTGGGACCCTCCGGCAGCGGCAAATCCACCTTCGTGAAATTGCTGCAACGCCTTTATAACGTAACGGAGGGCCGCATCCTGATCGACGGTCAGGACATCGCAGCCGTCACGCTGGAATCGCTGCGCCGCACGATTTCGCTGGTGCCGCAGGATCCTATTTTGTTTCACCGTTCGCTGGCGGATAATATCGCCTATGGCCGTCCCGGCGCCAGCATTGACGCGATTATCGCCGCCGCCAAAAAAGCCTATGCGCATGAGTTCATCGTCGCCCTGCCGCAGGGCTATGACACGCTGGTGGGCGAGCGCGGCGTGAAGCTGTCGGGCGGGGAGCGCCAGCGCGTGGCCATCGCCCGCGCCATTCTGGCCGATTCGCCGATCCTGATCCTGGACGAAGCGACGTCGAGCCTCGATTCAATCTCCGAGCACTACATCCAGAAAGCGCTGGAAACCCTGATGGCCGACCGCACGACCATCACCATCGCCCACCGCCTCTCGACCATCCAGCAGGCCGACTGGATTCTGGTGTTCGACCAGGGCAAAATTACCGAACAAGGCACCCATCAGTCTCTGATGGAGCAGCCGGATTCTCACTACAAAAAACTCTACGAGATGCAGGTGCGGGGGTTAACCGCCGCCGCCTTCCCCGAAAAAACCAAAGCCGCCGGCTAGGCGATCGGGCGTAAAGTCGGGAAAGCGATGACGTCGCGGATGCTTTGTGAATTGGTCAGCAGCATCACCAGCCGGTCGATGCCGATGCCAAGACCGCCGGTGGGCGGCAGGCCGTATTCGAGCGCTTCGATGAAGTCTTCATCCATGGGCTGGGCTTCTTCGTTGCCCTTGGCCCGGGCTTCGGCTTGTTTCTTGAAACGGTCGAGCTGGTCGAAAGGGCTGGTCAGCTCTGAAAACGCATTGGCGATTTCCCAGGCGTTGACGTAGCTCTCAAAGCGCTCCGTCAACAGCGGATTTTCGCGGTGCGTTTTGGCGAGCGGCGAAATGTCTTTTGGCAGGTCGGTGACGTGGACGGGCTGGATCAGCGTGGCTTCGACTTTGTCGGCGAAGACCGCTTCGACAATCTCGCCCCAGTTCGACCCGGGCTTGATCGAAACACCGGCTTTTTCCGCCGCCAACGCCGCCTTGCCGGCATCGTGGACAGCCATAAAATCAATGCCGGTTTTTTCCTTGACCAGCGCCACCATCGGCTTGCGCGGCCACGGCGCCTTGAAATCGATTTCGCGTTCGCCGAACTGCACTTTGGTGGCGCCCTGGTGCGTGGCCTTGACGGCGCCCTCGATCAGGCGTTCCGTCAGCGCCATCATGCCGGTGTAATCGGCATAGGCCTGATAGATCTCGACCGAAGTGAATTCAGGATTGTGCTTGATGGAAATGCCTTCGTTGCGAAAGCAGCGGTTGATTTCAAACACGCGCTCGAACCCGCCGATGACCAGGCGCTTCAGGTAAAGCTCCGGCGCGATGCGCAGGTAAAGCGGCATGTCGAGCGCCTGGTGATGGGTCAGGAACGGCTTGGCGTTCGCCCCCCCCGCGATCGGGTGCAGCATCGGCGTTTCGACTTCCATGAAATCCTCGCCGATCAGCGTCTGGCGGATGAAGGCGATGATCTGACTGCGTTTCCTGAACGTCGCGCGGCTGTCGTCGTTCATGATGAGATCGAGATATCGCTTGCGGTACTTGAGTTCGACATCGTGAATGCCATGGTATTTTTCCGGCAACGAACGGATGGATTTGCACAGCATCTGGGCTTGCGCCGTATTGACGGTCAGCTCGCCGCGCGGCGTGCGCCGGACGATCCCCGTCACGCCGATGATGTCGCCGATGTCGTAGCAGGACATTTGCTCCAGCACCGCTTCGGCAACATGCTCCTTGTGGCTGAAAATCTGGATCTTGCCGCTGGAGTCTTTTAAATCGATAAACATGCCGCTGTTGCGGTTCGACATCACCCGGCCCGCAACGGAAACGGTATCCGTCGTCACCACGCCGACGGCAAGATCGGCGTATGTTTTCTGCAGATCCCCCGCGTGATGCGTCACGTCGAATGTGTAGGGATAAGGATTGACCCCCTGCGCTTCGAGCTTTTTTAAATTTTCAATTTTCGCTTCGATCAGCGCGTTGCTATCCTGAACGGCGATTTCGACTGTGTTTTTTGGCATCGCTATATCCTTTATGCTGTGGGCAATAGTGCACGAATGCGGCGCAATGCGAAAGCTCTTGTTTGCATAACTTACAAAATAGCTCAAGATGTCATCTTTACAGCAAAGGCCGCTTTGATTATGGTTCGCCATCCTCAAAAACAATAAAGGATCCTGTCATGCAAAACAAATCGTCTCTCTCCAAACTCTGTCTCGTCTTTACAGCCGCCGCCGCGCTGTCTGGATGCGCTGCGAATTCAAAAATGTCTCCGCTGAACAGCAAGCAGGAAACCCATCTTTTCACCGACAGCGCCAAGCAAAAAGAATGTTTGGGCAACATTGCCGCCTGCGGCAGCACGGACCGCATTCCCATCGGCACCGCAAAAGCCGACGTGTTCAAAATCCTCGGCATGAACCCGCAGGCTTTTTCCACGCTCGCCAGCAAGGATATCCAGGTTGAAATTTACGGCAACGCCCTGCACGTTCCCTTCGATCAGCGGGACGCTGCGCAAGCGCTGATGAACGCGCTTGAAGGAAAAACAGCAACCCACAGCGATGTCACATCGCATCGGAAGTTCGGCCTCACTTCCATGCAGGTGGATACGGACGGGATTTCCGTGACTTTTAACCTTGTGTTTAAAGACGGCAAGCTTTTCAATCCCGTGAACGTGCGCCAGAACGCCGTCACAGGATCAAAAAGAGAAGGCTATTTCAGCAATTTCGGCGCGGGCAGCGTGCTGGGATTGTTCTGAACTCGGCTGTCGGACAGCTTTATTTCCGTCTTGCTGGGCCTGTTCCAATTTTGGCGAAGGTGTTCAATCTGTTTCTTGCTTCCGGGGAGAACAGAAACAAAAATTCTTTCAGAGTGGATGGGCGGCTCCGAATGAACGGCACCGTATTCGGAGCCGCTCATAAAGACCGTGCCACAACCGGGCGGTGTTGTTTCTGTTTTTGATGGATCAATCAGGGCGGCAAGCTTCTTTCTGCTTTCCAGCGCGTCCAACGGCGCTCTCTGTAATTGCTGAAAGTCTTCGCGCTTTTCTTTTGAAAGCCTGTTCAAAAGAGTGCTTGCGCCTTTTAATGTAATGACAGCCTTAAGCCGGTCTCCCGAATGGGGTGGATAAAAATATCCGTCCGTATGCCATCTCGGTACATCGTATTCACTTGTCGGCTGGGAAGCGCGGATCGCCACCCAGGCTGTCTCCGCACCAAAGCCCGCGATTGTTTTTTTTATCATCCTGGCGACGATTGATGCCTGTTCCTGCGCTTCAGCAGGATTGTTTCCCAGCTTCTCAAAAAAACGAGCGGCGTCTGTTTCGATTTTATCAATATCGCCGAAGTTATCGTAGGTTGCAGTACCGCCGACGCGAATCTTTGCCAGCGTTTCATGCTCTTTTTCTGTGAGGCACGCATCAAAGTGGGAAAACCCAGCATCGGCATCTACATTGTTGAGCGGCGATAATTCACTTGGCTTCATGATAATCTCCCGATAATCTCCCGGCTCCAACCCCAGCAACGCTCCCATATACGAATTCAGAGCGTTGGTTCGGTAATACTTTTGAATGGTATAATAACAAATAGTAAAATATTTTCAACATTATGTCAATTTAATATTAAAATAGCGACCCCACACTTCAATTGACCAATAAGAACATTCAGGGTACAAATTCCATGTTTTTTTCGTAAGGTCAAAAATCATGGTCCAACGCGTCAACACAGTCACCTTTCAGGGCGTCGAGGTCAGAGAAATCGACGTGCAGGTGCAGATCTCTCCCGGCCTGCCGCAGTTCAACATCGTGGGTTTGCCGGACAAGGCGGTGGGGGAGAGCCGGGAGCGGGTGCGGGCGGCGCTGCATGCGATTGGCCTCGCGCTGCCGGCAAAGCGGGTGACGGTCAACCTGGCGCCGGCGGATGTCGTGAAAGAGGGCAGTCATTTCGATCTGCCGATCGCGCTTGGCGTGCTGGCGGCGATGGGCGTTTTTCCGGGGGAGGAACTGGCGCATTACCTCGTGCTCGGCGAACTGGCGCTTGACGGCGGCATCCGCGCGGTGGCGGGCGTGCTGCCAGCGGCGATGGCGGCCGCGGTCAGCAACCGGGGCATCATCTGCCCCGAAGAATGCGGCAGCGAGGCCGTCTGGGCGGGGGATCTGGAAGTGCTGGCGCCGCAAAGTCTGGTGGCTCTGCTCAACCACATGAAAGGCACGCAAGTGCTGACACGGCCGGAAGCGATCCTGTCGCCGGATAATCCCGCCGGGCTTGATCTGATGGATGTGAAGGGGCAGGAAAGCGCCAAGCGCGCCCTCGAAATCGCGGCGGCAGGCGGGCATAACTTACTGATGATCGGCCCGCCCGGATCGGGCAAGTCGATGCTGGCCGCAAGGCTGCCCGGCATTTTGCCGCCGCTGGAACCCGCCGAAGCGCTGGAAGC
>CAYGGT010000001.1:0-33180 GCA_964349475.1 uncultured Rhodospirillaceae bacterium | reverse complement strand
CTCATCCGCTGCCGGCCCTTTCGCGATCCGCATCACTCAGCGTCGCTGCCGTCAATCATCGGCGGCGGTCATCGCGCCAAGCCGGGAGAAATTTCCCTTGCCCACCACGGCGTTTTGTTTCTCGATGAACTGCCGGAATTTTCGCGGCAAACGCTGGAATCTCTGCGCCAGCCGATTGAAACGCGCTGCGCGCTTGTCTCCCGCGTCAACTACCACGTGACCTTTCCGGCGAAGTTCCAGCTGGTGGCGGCGATGAACCCCTGCCGCTGCGGAAACGTGAGTGACGCGGCCATGGCCTGCGGGCGGGCGCCCAAATGTGTGCAGGATTATCAATCAAAAATCTCTGGCCCGATTTTTGACCGTATTGACATTCATATCGACGTGCCGGCGGTGAAGGCAGCCGACCTCGCGCTGCCGCCGCCGCGCGAAAATTCGGCGCTGGTGGCAGGCCGCGTGGCGGCGGCGCGGAAAATTCAGCGCGACCGTTTCAGAGCGCTGGGGGCAAGCGCGCAGCTGATGACCAATGCCGATGCGGACGGCGAGATGCTCATGCGGCTGGCGCCGCTTGATGCCCCCACGCAGGCATTGCTGGTCGCGGCCTCCGAAAAAATGAAATTCTCCGCCCGGGGGTATCACCGCGTGCTGCGCGTGGCACGGACGATTGCCGACCTGGCGGGCAGCGGCTCCATCGCCAGCGCTCATGTCACCGAAGCCATCGGCTATCGCCGGATTCGGGATGCGGCTTGATAAAATAAATATACTTTTCAATGCGTTATACTTTTTTTGAGCCGCAATACGAAAATTGTGGTATACTGGTCTTTGAGCATAAAAATCAAAAGCAAAGTTGTGTACAATGGAAAAACTGCAGCAGGACTCCCCCACGTCACCAGAACAGCATCTGGCCGATGTCAGCGGCGCACTGGCGCAAGCGACGGGGGAATCTAATCAAGAAAATCCCTTTGTCGGCGAAGCTGTGACCGGCAGCATTTTCAGCCCCAACACCAGTCTCTTAATAAAAACCGCCTTTTTGGCGGCAGGCGCGGATAAGGACGCCGCCCCCGCAAGTCTGTTCGTGGGCGGCGGCGTTCAGAGAGGAAAAACCGCCCCCCGGCAAAACAACGCCCTCGGCATGCCGATGACCTATGCTGAAAAAGTGACAGCTGAGCAAACGCGCGGAAAGGGCCTCAGCCTCGCGGAGCGGTGCGCGATAACCAATCAGCAGGTGGGAAAAAATGCCGTCCCGATCATAAACCTGAAAGCAACGACAGCCGATGCAAAGGCGCTGAACGTTCAGGCACTGAAAGACGAATTGGACGTGGCAATGCGGGCGCTGGTGAATCGCTACGAAAACTCCACCCGCCTCCTGCAAGAAGAAGCGCTCAGAGGAAGAGAAGGGGCGGTTGAGCTGGTCCAGAGCAAGCCTGAAATAGCGGCCAAAATCCTGCCACCGCAGATGCAGGCAGCAACCGCTCCCAAGATGGACTTATAAAGTCAAAAAATGCTCCGTAAAGAGATCCGTCACTTCACCGCCTGCAGGGCTTTCCTGATCTTGGTAACGATCTCGTCGATCTGACTTTCGTTGACGATGAGGGGCGGCGACATGGCCAGGGTGTTGCCGGTGAAGCGCAGAACGATGTTTTGCTCGAAAAACAGATTGTCAAAAACTTCCATGGCGCGAGACATTTCGTTCGGCACGTCGCGCATGCCGGGGTGAATTTCGACCCCGCCCATCAGGCCGATCGTGCGGATGTCGATGACATGCGGCGCGTCTTTGAGGGTGTGCAGCGCGTCGGCCCAGGTTTTTTCAAGCGCGGCGGATTTTTCGAACAAGCCTTCTTCCCGGTATGCGTCCTGCGTGGCCAGCGCCGCCGCGCAGGCGAGCGGATGACCGGAATAGGTATAGCCATGCATGAATTCGGCGGTGTATTCGCCGCCTTGCATGAAAGCGTCGTAAATCCCCTTGCGCACGAATGTGGCCCCCATCGGCACGGCCGCGTTGTTGATGGCCTTGGCGGCGGTGATAATATCCGGCAGGACGTTGAAATATTCCGCTGCCGTCGCTTTTCCAAGCCGCCCCCAGGCGGTGATGACTTCGTCGAAAATCAACAGGATGTCGTGTTTGGCGCAGATGGCGCGGATTTTTTCAAGATAGCCTTGCGGCGGCACCAGAACGCCGGTGGAACCGGCCACGGGCTCGATTATCACCGCGGCGATATTGTCCGCGTCGTGCAGCATGACCAGGTTTTCAAGGTCGTCCGCCAGATGCGCGCCCCAGGCGGGCTGGCCCCTGGAGAACGCCTGTTTGTCGGGATGGTGCGTGTGCGGCATATGGTCAACCCCCGGCATCATCGCTGCGGAAAAGACCTTGCGGTTATACCCGAGGCCGCCGACGGAGATGCCGGCGATGTTCACACCGTGATAGCCGCGCTCCCGGCCGATGATCTTGACCTTTGTGCCCTTGCCCCGCGCGCGCTGATAGGCGATGGCGATTTTGATGGCGGTATCGACGGCTTCGGAGCCGGAGTTGCTGAAAAACACATGGTCGATATCGCCCGGCATTTCCGCGCAAAGCCGCGCCGCCGCCTGAAACGCCAGCGGATGGCCGAAGGAAAAATTAGGCGCATAGTCAAGCTCCGCCGCCTGTTTCTGGATGGAGGCCACGATTTTCGGATGGCTGTGACCCGCGTTCACGCACCACAAACCGGCGCAGGCATCCAGCAGTTTTCGCCCGTCGTCGGAAAAATAATACATGCCTTTCGCACCCGTCAGCATGCGCGGCCGCCGCTTGAAAACGCGGTGCGCCGTGAACGGCATGAAATGCGCGTCGAGATCGTTTGGCATTGGTGATGACATCCTTATGTTCCCTTTTCTTTTGAATGGCAGCAGAGCATACTCGTTTTCACGCGGGATGAGCAACCCCCCTGGAAAGCTATGAAAAACATGAAAACGCGCGATGAACCCGCTTTAAACCTGCCCCCGATGGTGAAAAAACTGACGCTGGTCAACATTGGCGTTTTTTTGTTCATGTATTTTTTTCCGGACAGCGAACGGCTCTATGCCCTGGCCTTTGTTCCGGCGCGGTACTCAGGGGGAGACGCGATGGAGTTTGCGGCGATTGTCTCACCTTTCACCCACCTGTTCGTCCATGCCGGCTGGCTGCATCTTTTGGTCAATGGCGGCATGCTGATGGCTTTCGGCGCCGGGCTGGAAAACAGAATTGGCGGGCGGCGGTTGCTGCTGTTTTACATCGCGAGCGGGCTTGGCGGCGCCTTGCTGCACGCCCTGGTCTATCCCGGCGCCGACAGCCCGATGATCGGCGCTTCGGGCGCGATCAGCGGATTGTTCGGCGGGGTTTTGATGATGATGCACAGCACCGGTGCGGCCATTGACTATAAAAAACTGCTGCCCTTCGCCGCCGTCTGGATCGGGGTTTCGGTTTTCTTCGGCTTTGCCGGGATGCCGGGCGTGGACAATCCCATCGCCTGGACAGCCCACATCGGCGGCTTTGTCAGCGGGCTTTTGCTGTACAGGCTCGGGCCGTTCCAGCCTCGCCGCTCATAAAATGCTTGCGGCAGAGCGAAACGTACATTTCGTTGCCGCCGATGGCGATCTGCGCGCCAGCTTTGGCAACGACGCCGCCTGCATGAACACGCGCGGTCTGAGTGGCTTTTTTTCCGCACCAGCAGATGGTTTTAATTTCTTCAAGATTGTCGGCGAGGCGCAACAGCGCCTCCGACCCCGCGAATAGTTTGCCGAGGAAATCCGTCTTGAGGCCGTAGCACATCACCGGTATTCCCAGTTCGTCCACAATGCGCGCGCATTGAAAAACCTGGTCTTCGCTCAAAAACTGCGCCTCGTCAATCACCAGCGCGTCCGCCGGCGGGCGCAGCTGCCGGATAAAGTCGAAAATATCGGTCGTTTTGTCGAAAGTATGCGCGGCAAGGTCAAGACCGATGCGCGCCGTTATTTTTCCCGCGCCGGACCGGTTGTCGATCGCGGCCGTCATGGCGACCGGGTGCATGCCGCGCTCGACATAGTTGTAATGCACCTGCAGCAACTGCGTGGACTTGCCGGAATTCATGGCGGCGTATTTGAAATAAAGTGAAGCCAAAGAATTTCTCCTTAAGGTGAAACCGGTTTTTTATAGGTCTTGAAAATCTGAAAGCCCTGCTCTGCGGCGGGGGTTTGCTCCCCGGTCAGCATGCCAAACGGGCAAGCATCATGATAAGCGGCGAACCCGCCGCCGAGCAGCCCTGGCGCCGTGCCTTGCAGCGGCAACCGGTTGAGAACAACCGGCGCGCCCGTTTTCGGATCACGCTGCAATGTGCCTTTGAAAAAATCTTCAAATCCGAAAATCAGCGTGCCAGCGGCCCGGCGGGCATCATCCCCCGGCACGGCCGCCAGGTACATTTTCCCGTCCTGCTCGATCAGCGAAGCACCGGCCAATTTCGTGTAGGGGCTGGAAAGGCCCGCCGCGGTCAGCGGCGTGCCGACATACCGCCAACTGCTGCCGTGATCAAGCGATACGATCATAATGACGCGCGCCGGCGTCATGCCGCCACTCACAAAAGCGGAAAGCGTCATGACAAGGGCACCGTCTTTATAGACCGCACTCGGACGGGAATAGGCGGTGATGTCGGCAAGCGACGGATCAAGCCCGTTGAGATGCAGTAAAATCATCGACTCATACGGCGGCGGCGGGTAATCAGGCGCGGGAGAAAACAACCACTGTTCCCCCGACCAAGGGCCGGCAGGGTCGGCGGCATATTTGTAAACGATCATCCCGTAATGCTGCGCGATGGCGAGGCGCGAGGCCGGGTCCGCCGGCCAAAAATACTTATAAGCGTAAAGTTTCCATTCCCGTCCCGCATCATCCGGGTCGTGAACCAAACTCGGCGTTTCGATCCGCCAGGTGCCGGCCCTGAAAACAGACTGACCGTCTGGCGCGAGAATATCGTCGGATTTCGCCTCGAACCCGCCTTGCGTCTGCACCCAGTTTTTACATCCTTCATCGACCGACCGCGCAATGCGCACATGAATCAGATCGCCGCTGCCGGCGGCATAGCCCATGAAAACCGCCTTGTGTTTCGGGTCGTAGGCGAGCGACGGATCGAGAACCCCTGCCGGAAGCGCGCCCAGCGGCGTGATGCGCAAGGGCTCGACTTTCGACGGCGCCGCCAGCGGGCGCAACAGCTGCAGGGGCAGGTGGATCAGAAGAAACAGCAAAAAAATGCTGCCCGCCGCGACGACGATTTTGTAAGCCCACGGCAGCTTGGCAAAAACCTCGCGGAGAGTCTGTCCGTATATTTTCACGGTAAAAAATCGCTACGCCGCAACAGGCAAATCCATTTCGAGGATGGCCATGTTGAAGTCATAGGATACTTCGCCCTCATCTTCGTCTTTATAGATGGTGCCGATAAATTCACCGCCGAGCGTGACTTCGATCGAGTCTTTCACTTCTCTTCTTTCCGCCAGCGCCAGTTTCTGGTTGGCGAATTTTTGCTGAAGATATTTTTGCAAACGGATGATCTCTGCTTTGCTGAACGTGCTCATTTTCTCTTTCCTTCGTCGTTATAACGGGTTGATCGGCGGATTTTTTTTAAGGACGGTTGCCTTGCGGCGGCGGCTTTTCAGGGTTTCCTGCTGCGCTTCTGTCAGCGCCGAGGAAAAATCGAATTTTTTCTTGAGCGTCTTCGGCACTTTTTCCCATTCCCGCTGCATCTCCTCCACGCGACCGGTCCATTTTTCGGCGTTAAAATAATCCGCCAGCGTTTCCGCTTTGAACGGGGACTCCACCTGCCGCGGCGGGGCAGCGGGTTTTTTTCCGGCAGGATTTTGAAGGGGGGGCAAGGTGGTTGCGGCGCCTTTGCTCTTCAGGTAGCGGATAACGCTGGGATTTTTTTTTCTGGCCCAGTCCAGCGGCTGGGTGCCGTCTTTTGCGAGGCCATTCACGTCGGCGCCGGCTTCAACCAGTCGCGTGACGATGCCAAGATTGCCCAGGTTGACCGCTTCATGCAGCGGGGTCATGCCGGTCTCCGTATGGAAATTGGGGTTCACAAGTTCCTCTTCCAGCAATTGCATGACGCGGCCGCCGAGACTTCGCCGGATGGCCAGCATCAGTTCTTTTTGCTTCTTTGACGAACGCATGCAAAACCTGTGACGCTTAAGAAAAATATTATATCAGATATTACGCTACCTTTGCCCTGCTCTCAAGCAGGATAACAGTGGTTATATTTCATAAAAAACTATCCTTTTCTTTTAAAAAATACCTATTCAGCCTAGAATTGTTCGATAAATTCTACGTCATCCCGCGCCTATTCTGCATGCAGAACATGCGCGGCAGAGATGACAGGGGGGGATTCTTAATCCAGATGCTCGTTTACCTGCGCGACAAATTTCGCCTGAACGGCAAAACGACTTTCAGCCGGGGCGAGCTGAGCCAGATTTTGTCGGTCTACGGCGCGCGCGTACAAAGCGGCCTGTGGAAGGATTACGCCATCGACAGCCTGCCGGACATGGCGGTTTTTTCCGTTTTCCGTTCCAGCCGCGAACTGCCGCTTTACTCCGTTGCCAAAATTTCCAGCCGCAGCATCATCAAACCCCCGCAGTATGCGGTTTACTCCGGGGCCAAAACTCTGAAGCAAAGCGCGTCGCTGCGCGAGGTCCTCGAATTTCTGGAAGGGCAGGCGTGATGCGGGCCTTTCTGATGATTGTTTTTTTGATGACGGTCGGCGTGGCGCAGGCGGAAATTCAATACCAGCCAGATCCGATCTATCAAAAGCTGCACGACGACGACCAGACGCCGATGGAAGATATGCTTGCTTTCGCCAGGCGCGGGGACGTGCGGGCGCAGTTCATTCTGGGCGACCTTTATTCCAAGGGCAAAGGCGGCATGAAGAAAGACCTGAAAGAATCCCGCCGCTGGTTCGAGGAATCGGCGAGCCACGGCTACGGCCACAGCTTCATCCGACTGGCGGCGCTGGCCAAGCGCGACAATAACCCCACCCTCGCCTGGCAGTGGTATACGCTGGCGATTGAATTCCTGGACGACGCGGACAAAAGGCGATTCGCCGTCAACGCCCGTCGCGATCTGGATCTTGCGCCAGAAAACATCGCGGCCGCCCGCCAGTCGATGAAAGAATGGGAAAACGCGCGTGACGACCGCCTGCGCGCGGAAAGAAAAGCGGAACTTGAAAAGACACCCTCTGAAAATGTAAAACCAACTGCAACAGGAGCAAGAACAAATGAGTAAAATAAAAGTCAAAACCCCGCTGGTCGAAATGAACGGCGATGAAATGACGCGCATCATCTGGGACATGATCATTGCCAAAATGATCACGCCCTATCTGGATGTGGAGCTGAAGTCCTATGACCTCAGCATGGAAAACCGCGACAAGACCGACGACAAAGTGACGGTCGAAGCCGCCAACGCCATCAAGCAATACGGCGTCGGCGTCAAATGCGCGACCATCACGCCCGACGAAGCCCGGGTCGAGGAATTCAAGCTGAAAAAAATGTGGAAGTCGCCGAACGGCACGATCCGCAACATCCTCAACGGCACCGTCTTTCGCGAGCCGATCATCTGCCGCAACATCCCGCGTCTCGTCACGACCTGGCAAAAGCCCATCGTCGTCGGCCGTCATGCCTTCGGCGACCAATACAAGGCGACCGACATCAAAGTGCCGGGCAAGGGCAAGCTGACCATGACGTTCGAGCCTGACGGCGGCGGCGAAAAACAAAACTGGGAGATTTTTAAATTCGACGGCCCCGGCGTCGCCATGGGCATGTACAACACAGATGAGTCCATCGAAGGCTTCGCGCGCTCCTGCCTTGCCTATGGGCTGCAGCGGAAGTATCCGGTTTACCTTTCAACCAAAAATACAATCCTGAAAGCCTATGACGGCAGGTTCAAGGATATTTTTCAGGCGGTGTTTGAAAAAGAATTTAAAGGCAAATACGCCACGGCCGGCCTGACCTACGAACACCGCCTCATCGACGACATGGTGGCGTCATCCATGAAATGGGAAGGCGGCTTTCTCTGGGCCTGCAAAAATTATGATGGCGATGTGCAGTCAGACAGCGTCGCGCAGGGCTTCGGCTCGCTCGGCCTGATGACCTCCGTGCTGCTGACGCCCGACGGCAAGACGGTCGAAACCGAAGCGGCGCACGGCACCGTCACAAGGCACTACCGCCTGCACCAGCAGGGCAAGCCCACGTCGACCAACCCCATCGCCTCCATCTTCGCCTGGACGCAGGGGCTGAAATACCGCGGGCAATTCGACGCCACGCCCGACGTGGTTGCTTTCTCTGAAACGCTGGAACGAGTTTGCGTCTCCACCGTCGAAAGCGGCGACATGACCAAGGACCTGGCGCTGCTGGTCGGCGAAAAACAGCCGCACCTGACGACGGAGCAGTTCATGGACAAGCTGATCGCGAACCTGAATGTGGCCATGCGGAAGGCGGCGTAGAATCATGCCAACGGCCCGTGCGGAGAATAACAGGCTTATTCTCCGCATAAGGTGCGTGGCATGACTTTGCCGCCGCAAACAAAAGCGCTTGCCTTTTATTTGCATCTAAGCTATTGATTTGAAATATTAAAACTACAATGCGCCCGTAGCTCAACTGGATAGAGTGTTGGCCTCCGAAGCCAAAGGTTGTGGGTTCGACTCCCGCCGGGCGCACCACCACACTCCCTTAACTATCATCTCGTTGAATATACTGAGCAAAAATACCGCGATTTGGCGGGCTTCCGCACGATAATGGCGTCAGGACAGTCTCTCTCTGTATATGAAATTCACCCTATTTTCGGGTTTCCAGGCGAATCCTCTCTCTTCGAGAATTCGGGCAGTCCCCACTTTTAAAAAGAAAATATTCGCATGTAAACTGTGCGCGCATTGCAAGTGGAATATTGGTGAATGGCGCAGCTAAACTACGGCTTAGCTCGCCCTGAGAACGCTTTGCACAGCGCGCGGATTTTTTGCGATGACCATGAGATAAGCCTTTGCAGGGCCTTCTGGCACGCGGTTCTTTGTTTCCCACTTTTTAAGAGTGGATACGGGAATGGCGAATTCTTCGGAGAATACTTCCTGCGTCATACCAAGCTTATTCCGGATAGCTTTCACGTCAATGTCCCGGCTGCGGACTTTATAAGCCCGGCCTTTTGTTTTATCGCCCTTCAGATAAGAGAGGGCATCTTCAGCGCCTTTGATCATTTCATTTTTCATGGCTTCATCTCCTTCTTGATGGCCTGTACAATTTTATAAAGCTCGTTTTCTTCCTTGCGCGTCAAATCAGACTTTTCATTCTTGCCGTAGACAGTAAAGAGCAGTATGGGGTTATTTTCGTTGTAGAAATAATAGATCACCCTGTATCCGCCGCTTTTACCCCGCCCCTTGGCCGGCACCCGTAATTTCCGGACACCGCCCGTACGGGGAATAACGTCCCCGGCTTCCGGGTAACTGGCGACCAGGTCAATCAATGCGGTTCTTTCCGCACCTGTCATCAGGTTTCCGGCCTTGCTGATGAACTGCTGTGTCTCGATTACTGTAATCATCATATATCTCTATAGTACCCAATGAGAACCTTATTGTCAAGAAGAAAAGAACCCGTTGGGGCCTAATAAAAATCATCTTTGATGGGTAAAAAGCAATTATATAACAATAACTTATCAAACATTTCAAAGGGATAAAAATTGGGTGGGAGGGCAATGGTTCGACTCCTTCTCGAAGCACCATCCTCCCATCTCGAACCTCATCATACCTGCTTCAACTTTTCATCTTCGGTGGAAATCTTGCTATAAAAAAGTATGAATTGCACATATAAAACAGCTCTGCCGGCGAGCAACGCATTATTCCGCCGAAGTATTTTCGGCGGAAATATTTATATATTGCCAGCCACCGCCACAACAAAAAAACTTGCGGCACATGCCATGGCAGCGGCGCAAGAGACTTTCAATGAAAATGGTGACCTGGAAAAAATTCATATTCCACACGGCGCAGAAGATTTCCTGGAGCGGTATCAGCACCTGAGGCAGTTGATTTGTCAACCTGATTTTGGCAAGGATACCTTACAGGCCGTGCTGGAAGATACCGGCTTCGACACCGCGCGCGTCCTAAGAGACGTGTTGCGACTGCGGATTGCGCCGCATATGGGGTTCACAAATCGACATGCCAAAAGTGCATATAGTATCCACCGTGATACCTGGTATGCGAATCCGTCATGTCAGATTAATTTCTGGGTGCCCCTTTTTGACGTGCGCCCGACGCAGGGTTTCAATTTTTATCCCGCGTTCTTTAATAAACCGGTGCCCAATACATCTCATTTATTTGATTACAGCTTGTGGCAAGATGGCGGCGGTTTTGGCAAAGTGAAAACCAAAACACTGCATACGCTTTACCCGACCGTAACAGCCGAAATACCGAAAGATGATGCCTGTAGCTTCACATGCAAGGCTGGAGATCTGGTGATTTTTTCAGCCGCGCAGCTGCATGGCAACTGCCAAAACCTCTCCCATCTGACACGCTACAGCATCGATTTTAGGGTTGTTCATCAGGATGACATTCACAAGTGTCTCGGCGCGCCCAATGTTGACAATCATTCAAAAGGAAGCGCCCTCTGCGACTATACGTCGCTTATATCCTGAAGAGATTTTTTCGTTCCGCCTCAATAACCCGGATCGCATTGTTGAGCCGTTCTTTTCCCTGGCCGCGCACGATAAAATAAGGGCGGTTGTATTTTTCAAGCGTCTCAATGCAATCCGCCAAAAATTCCTTCCCCTTGTCCGGGAAGTAGCGCACGGCATCTTTCTTCCAGGGCAGGCCCGCATCCATCAGCAAATAAAGACCATAGGTATTTTTCTGCGCCAGCTTGAGAAGTTCTTCTGAAGCCGAACCAAAATGCCATCGGCTCCAGATTGTTGTGGTGAGCGGGTCGGTGTCGCAGAAAAGATAGCGGTTGGCCCGCGCCACCATCGCCTTTTCCAGCGCGGCTTGGCCTTTTGCAATATGCAGCATATCTTCTTTTTTGGGATCGCCGCGGGTTTCGATGAAAAGCCGCGCATATTCCGGCACAAAGCAGGTGCTGAAATGTGCTGCCAGTTGCTCGGCCAGCGTCGACTTGCCGCAGGATTCAGGCCCAAAAATGCAGATCCGCGCCAGGTAATCGCGCTTGGCGGCGGTTGAAAGGTAATCCCATCCCGCAAAAAGGTCATCTCTGATTTTGGTCGCTGAAATAGAAATGCTCTCTCGTTTTATATCGAACGGAATGAATTTTGCGCCCAGAACTTCGGCGAGTTTAAGCCCGTATTGTTCGGAAGCAAAAACATAGTCCGGTTTTTCCGGCATGGCGCCGAGCAGGCTTCTCTGCCAGATGCCCCAAAAATCCGGATGCTCTTCGGGCGTTTGCGGATGTGGCTTGTCGAGATAGAAGACTTCTGCTTGCGGTACGGTCTCGCGTATCCATTTGCAGCGCCTTTCCCCGTCTATCGCCGCCTGCCAGTCGGTGACGACATGGAGCTGGTCACAAAAATTTGCAGCAAAATTCAGCAGCAGTTCATGACCCTGATGCAGCGGCATGAATTTCCCCAGGACCATACCAGTCGTTTTTTTCTGTTTTGGCTTCGAAGACATGAGATGTATGATAACATAAGGACAAAGAAGGGGAACTATGTTCGGTATAAATACAGGCGAAGAAATGCCGGCATCTTATCTGGCGGATCATGACGCCTGGGACAAGTTTATTGGCAGCCTGTGGCGTGATCTCTTTCAGCTTATTAATTTTGTCCCTCGTTCTACCGTTATAGAAATTGGTCCCGGAACATCACTCAAGATTGGATATGCGCTTGCGAAAGCTGAATTTTGCGGCGAACTTTATCTTGTCGATGTCTCTCGCCGCGTGCTGGAAATCATACAGCCAAAATACAAGGCGCTGTTGCCGCAGGCCAAAATTACTTCTGTTTGCAGCCCTGTAAAAAACTGCCAGAGCGCCTTGCCACATCAGGCCGATTTCCTGTTTGGAAGCCACATTATAGATGACATGCTCCTGCATCACGGCGAACCCGGGGATGTCATGGCTTGGGCAGAAGCCTATACCCACGCTCCTTCAGACAGCTTGCAAGAAGTCTGGACAGCGATGGAGAAAGATAAAGCTGTACTGAACAATGCGCGGGACTTTGTGAGGGACAGTCTCTTGCGCCTCATTGAAAATCTGTCGCCGCGCGGCGTCATACTGAATCAATATCCAAGCTCAACCCTCTATGAGCATGGGATGGCCAGTTTGAACGATTGCGCTTTTGCCGTTTTTGACGATGTGAAGGCCAGGTACCGGGATATTCTTCTTGATCCAGCCCGCGCGCAGCAAGTGCTGAGTACACACAAGAACTACGGCAATCGCCACCTTGGTGAACATATTTTAAATGCAAACTATTGGATGTTGTTGTGCCCGCCAAAGAGCCTATAGAAAAGCTTCTTTCTTCTCCCCCGGCTGCTTTCGCGCGGCTGGGGAAGAGAATTTTTTTGCCTGTGCCGCTTTATCAGGCAAAAAGAACATACAGGCCCGTTTATATCAACGCGGATCTGTTTAACCGTCTCTTTGAGCCAAAAAAACCGCTGTCGTTTGAAGAAATGTCAAGCTTGATTCAGTCTTGCTTCAATTCCACGATTGAAAAGGAAAAAGGTACAGGAATGCCTGTGGGAACAGCCTATGTAGACCGCCAAGCCGATCCGCTCGACCTTTCCCTCTCCGGAAATTTGGGCTCGGGCCGTGCTTATTACATGGGCAAATACTTCAATATCAAAGGAGAAAAAACACCGCTCGCCATTTCAACGAAAAGAAGGTTCTCCGACGGATTGCTGGAGATGGAACGCTGCATCTGGGAGACAGTGGTCGCGAACGGCCTGCAGGGATCTTTCAAAAACGGTTTGAACGCGGTTCTCGCCATTCTTGACATGGATGAAACATGCGACGTGATCTGGCGGGACGAGCCGGTTCGCCGCGGCAAGATCATCCGCGTTGACCTGGATGGCGCGCTCGACCGCATCACGCATGTTTTTTATAACAAAACACCTCTGAAAAAAAACGCTTTGATCCGCACGGCAAAAAACTTCGGCATTCAGGAAGCGGATAAGTTTACCGAGCGTATTGTTCACGGCACATGGTCGCCCGGAAATATTTCGCCAAACGGCCACCTGATTGATTTTGATACGGTTGCGGCGACAAAGGGCAGGTCTCCTCAATACAGTTCAACCCAGTGGCATCATGAAAACTATTTCGGCTACGAGTATCTCGGCCAAGAAAAAATCCTGGCGGCGCTGGCCCGTGACCGTCATATCAATCAAGACAAAGTCAGTGCCGATCTTTTGAAGAAAGCATTGATCGATACGCGCCTCCTGCACATCCGCCAAAATCTTGTTTACCTGATGGGATTTAAAGATCAAGAACAGATATACAAAAGATACAAGAGCGATATTGATGCGCTATGCGATCTTTGGATGCCAATGGCGCAAAAAAGTTATAAAAAACTGAAAGCCCTTTCTTCAAAAGAAACCGGATGCGTCATGCTGCCGGTTTTCGATTTTTCCCTTTTCTTTCGGCTGTATGCCATGCAAAAACGGTTGAAATTATTTTCTGTTGCGCACGCGATGAAACTACTTTGCACGAAAGAACTTTTTTACAGGGGACGTCATAAAAAACTGAATAAAATCGCCCGGCAACATCAGGACGCGGTCATGGCGGTCATCGGCAAAGATTTTGTCTTGTCGCAACAGGAATTGAACCTGCTGAAAATCGCCGCCGCGCGTTTTGTGAAGACCTATGACCGGCTGCACGAAAAGATCACCCAGGAAACGCGGGCATCGATGAAGGAAACCGAAGCCCGCGCATATATTATCAATGAAGACCGTTTTTATATGTTCCCGGCATATACGCTGTCGTACGAATTTGCAGAGCGGCAAAAACGAAAACCTGCGGAATCGAACAAAATTATCGAAGCTCTTATCACGGCGACACGTCGAATTCCTGTATCGAGAATCGCAGATATCAGAATCGAGAAAAAGGGATGGTCTTTTGTTCAGTTGGATGGGAAGGGGTATCATCAAGCGGGTATTTGTCTTTTTAAGACTTTGCCAAACGCACGCATGAAGGTTAAAAAAGGCAAGAAAACCTATGTCTGCACACAACAAAAAACAAATAAAACCATATACTTAAGTAAAAAAATCGATAACAGATTTTTTACTTAAGGAAATTAATTTCCTTTTTTTGAAAAATATATTATAAAAATCTCTGGACGAAAGAATATAATTGCTGTATTTATACTCTCAAAGAGCATATATGATTTTAGGCATTCGAAAGGATAAAGAGAATGGCAAGACAAGACGATTTGGCAAAGAAACTTGCAGCTGAAATTGACCGCGTCATCGCGAACCGCCTGCGTGGCATCAGCGACCCCGCGATCCGCCGCGCCATTGAAGACAGCTTGCGCGAACAAGTGTACGAAAACGTTGGCGATGAAGTGTCGGGGCGGGTTTCAAAAATCGTCGATGACAGCATGAAAGACATCCTTGCTTCCATTCAGGGCGCTGCGACCACGAAAAAGAAAAAGACCGGCAGCAGCCTGCAAGATGCTTTCGGCGGGAAATCCGATGATAATGGCGGAAAATCGAACGATAGTCGATATGTGCCACTGCCGCGCCGTTCTTCCGGTGGTAAAGGCGGCGGGAAATAAAGGAAAATTTCATGAAAGCGTTGATGAAAAAAGGGAGCGTCGTTTCTGTCTGCGATACGGATCGTCCCCGGATCAATGCTGCAAATGATGTGCTGATCCGCATTGCTCTGGCAGGTCTTTGCCGAACGGATATGGAAGTGGCGTCTGGTCGCATCCCGTGCAAAGACTCTCTTATTCTTGGCCACGAATTCTCCGGCATTGTTGAAAGAACGGGCGGTGATGTGGACGGCCTTCATCAGGGAGACCGTGTCACCGTCATGCCCTTCCTTGTGGAGGGCGCTCCCGTCATGCGCAACGGCATTCCTTCCTATGCGAAATCGAGGATGATGGGTGTTGACTGCGACGGCGCGTTTGGTGAATACACTCTTGTTCCCGCTTCCGCCGTATACCGCCTGCCCGATCATGTTTCCTTTATAGAAGGCGCTTATATGGAGCCGATCGCGGCCTCTATGGCTGTGTTGAACGCCTCCATACTGCCTGGACAGAAAGGGCTGATTTTTGGCGAAAACCGCATTTCCCGTCTGACCGAGCGGATTTTGAAGGCAAAAAGGTTTACTGACATCTCCATCTGCGACAAAAATCAAACCCTGCCGGAAGACACTTACGATTTTATCATCGAAACATCGGCCACGACCGAAACCCTTCAAAAAATGATGAAGGCCGTTAAACCGGGCGGGCGCATTGTGCTCAAAAGCCGACAGCCGATTCCGGTCGCTCTCAGCATAACGGATCTGGTGATGAAGGACATCGCGATGGAAGCCGTCAGCTATGGCGACTTTCAGGCCGGGATAGACCTCGTTGCGAGCGGAAAATTAAAAATAGACGATCTCTTTGGCGATGTTTCAGGACTTGAAGATTTTGAATCAGTTTTTGCCAAATCCCGCCTTGGCGAATCAAAGAAACTTTTCTTTTCTGCAGCGGGTCCGGATGTGTGGACTCGTTAGCATTCTCTCAACCGACGCCCCTGTTGACCCGGCCCGGCTAAAAAGGGCGGCGGATCACCTGGCGCATCGCGGCCCGGACGGCGAGGGATTTTGGTTTTCTTGCGATCAGCGGGTGGGGCTTGCGCACCGCCGCCTTTCCATCATTGACCTTGCCACGGGCGCGCAGCCGATCAGCAATGAAAATGAAGACACCCATATCATCGTCAACGGCGAGTTTTATGGCTTTGAAGATATTCGCCGCACGCTTCAGCATCAAGGGCACCGGTTTCGCACATCGTCCGACAGTGAAATCGCGCTTCACCTTTACGCGCAGCACGGGCTTGATTTCGTGCATCACCTCCGCGGTGAATTTGCGCTGATTATTTACGACGAGAAAAGAAAAAAGCTGATCGCGGCCCGTGACCGGTTTGGCATCAAGCCGCTCTGCTATGCACAAGATAAAGACGGCACATTCTATATCGCTTCCGAGGCCAAGGCCATATTTGCAGCAGGGTTTCAGGCAGCCTGGGATGCTGATGCTTTTTTCCATGCCTGCAGCGTTCAGTATACGCCCTGTGACCGGACTTTGTTTCAGGGCGTATCCCAGCTTTTGCCTGGGCACCTGCTGGTTTTTGAACAAGGGCGCCCCTCTACACACAAATACTGGGATCTTGGCTTCCCGCGTGAAGAAGAAATCTTGCAAAAGGCTGACAGCCTCTGGATCGAGGAATTCAGGGATGCCTTTGAAACAGCCGTGGCCCTGCGTCTGCGCGCCGATGTTCCTGTTTGCTTTCATCTCAGCGGCGGAATAGATTCAAGCGCTGTCGCCGCCACTGCCGCAAAAATGCAAGGCATATCACCTCATTGCTTTACCGTTCAGTTCGAGGGCGAGGGCTATGACGAACTTCCGTTTGCAAAAGAAATGGCAGAGAAAATGGGAGCGGCCTTGCACGTTATCCCCGTGTCGCAGGAAGATATAGTGCGACATATTCCGGATGCGGCTTATTACAGCGAGGGCCTTTCCATCAACGGACATCTGGCGGGAAAGTTTCTTCTGAACAAGGCTATCCGCCAGGCTGGTTTCAAGGTCGCGCTGACGGGAGAAGGCGCCGACGAAGTGCTGGCAGGCTATCCCCATTTCCGCGAAGACATCATCAGCAATCAACCCACGGCAGAACAAAAAATTCAGGTACTTTATCAAAGCAACGACAAATTGGCCGGTGTGTTTCTGTCACACGGAGATCGTTTGCCGACAGAATCAATGGTAACAGCCCTTGGTTTTTTACCTTCGTTCCTGAAAGCCAAGGCATCTCTTGGCTTTCGTGTTCACAGCCTTTTATCGACGGATTTCCTGAACCAGATGTCTTCCCGCGATGTGTACCGGGAGCTTGCCGGTTCATTCGATATCAAAAACCAGCTCGCTGGCCGGCATGTTGTCAACCAATCATCTTACCTCTGGACCAAAATGGCGCTTGGAACTTATATCCTGAGAACGCTGGGCGATGGCTGCGAGATGGCGCATGGCGTTGAAGGCCGCGTGCCATTTCTGGACCACAAAGTTTTCGAACTGGCACGGCAGATGCCGCTGCATCTGAAAATCCGCGATATGACGGAAAAATTCGTGCTGCGGGAAGCTCTGCGCCCGGTTTTGACGGAAACCGTTTATCGGCGCCAGAAACATCCCTTTATATCACCGCCTTCTTCCGAATTGCAGACGCTTATTCAAGACAGTCTCCGGTCTGCCGCTTTCGCGGCAATGCCGTTCTTTGATGCAAAGAAAACAAAGATCTGGCTCGACAAACTTGCATCGTTAACACCTTCCGCGCGCATCGCGGCCGAGCCGGCTCTCATGATGCTCCTGACGACATTTTTTATCGGACAAAAATTTAATCTTGCAGAGGCTCGACATGGATAAGAAGTGGTGGGTTGACTTTTATGACGACTCTTTCTTTACGCTGACAGGGGATAACAGGAGTAAGACAGAACTCAAAAAACTTTCGTCCTTTCTTGTTAAAAACCTGCGCCTGAAAAAATTCAGCCTGGTTTTTGATCAATGTTGCGGCACCGGCGTCATATCGCATGCGCTTGCAAGGAAATTCATGCGCACCATTGGCATCGACCAGTCTAAAGATTATATCGCCACGGCAAGGAAAAATGATCTTTCCTGTAAGTTCCGCGCGGCGGATGCTTTCACCTTTGTGACGCCAGAGAAATGCGACGCTGCCATCAACTGGTGGACAAGTTTCGGATTTCTGGATGATGACCGGCAGAATATCGAGATGTTACTGCGTGTATATGAGAGCTTGAAGCCGGGGGGCTGGTTCGCCATTGAGTATTCCAATGCCACCTGCGATATCAAAAACGCGAAGAAACGGATCCATTACAAAAAAGGCGACATATCTTTCACGCGCACATATAAACTGGACAAAAAACGCGGCATGCGCGGATCCACCTGGGTTTACCGTTATCGTGATGGAAACACAGTCAAAAAATACGGCGAAACGCGCCTTTACACGCCCAAAGACGTGGTCAGTCTATTGAAAGGTTGCGGTTTTACCAACTTTAAAGTGGTGGCCGATATCAATGGCGGACGCTTCACAAAAAATAGCCCGCGTTTTATCTGTCTTGCTCAAAAGCCAAAGCTCAAGTCTTGAAAATATAGTCCATATAAGTTGCCAATAGATTCTCAGATGCTTCCGGGCACTGTGGTCCTTTCAAATCAGCATTTCTGTGCGTCATATCAAATGTGACATCTGTTGCCTGAAACAGATCCATGGCACGGCGGCGCTCGAACTCTTCCGGCACAACGCGGCAGAGCGCCAGCCATGCGGCCGTTTCTTCTACCGTGAGAGCTTTATTTTTGACAATTTTTGTCCATTCTGAAACAGGCACAGGGCGAACACCCGTCGCCCTTTTTCCGATCGCCTGCAGCAAATGCCCCAGTGAAAGGCTTTGCGGATTGGCGATGTGATAAATGTCGTGTTTTCCTGCCAGTGATAGCTGCGTCATGGCGGCAGCAGCATGGTCAACAGGCGTCACATCAACAAAAAACTTTTCATCAAATCCTTCTGGCACCGCTTGCAGTTTGGTTATTCCCTTGGCAAACATCGCCAAAAAATCCCGCGCAGCGCAAACGCCTGTTTTCGTATCGCCGGTGATCAGGCCAAAGCGATAGTGCGTCACCTCACAAGCTTCTTTCGGCACCTGCAGCAGCATCCATTCCGCCGCCCACTTCGTTTGCGCATAACCGCCATAAACACTGCGCGTAGAATGAAGCCGGTCGGTTTCCATCAGCCGCCCTTTGCTGCGGTCCGTTGCCACAAAGACAGAAAGAGTCGAAGCGTAGTGAAGATGTTTTCTCTGCCCTTCGCAGGCAAATCGCAATACTTCCTTCGTCGCTGAAACATTGGCAGCGCGAAGGTCGGCATAAGACAGCACCATGTTGACATTCGCGGCGCAGTGGTAAACGGCATCCACCTCCGCGGACAGGGTCTTCCATACATGTTCATCAAGGCCAAAGCGCGGCTGTGTCAAATCCCCGCACAAAACCCGCAAGCGTTCTGACATCAGCTTTCCAAGCCTTTGTTCTGCTGCGGCAATATTATCCGCGCGGACCAGGCAATAGATATCGGCCTTTGTCCTTTGCAAGAGTTCGCGCAACAGATATCCCCCCAGAAAACCTGTGGCGCCTGTCAAAAAAATGCAGGTGGGTTCTTTCTTGGGGATGGGCGGTCGCTGTTGTGCCTTTCTAAAAATTTCCGGCCATTCTTCATCAAATGCCACATCTTTTTTTAGCCATTCGCAGGACTGCGCCATCGTTGAATCCGGAATGGAATTGGCAAGCGCTCTGATTGTTCTTCCATGGGCCAGTGTCTCTGCGGGCAGGTCAATACCGTTCCGTTCCGCTTCAAGCGTCATGCGGATCACGGCAAGCGAATCTCCGCCCACGGCAAAAAAATCGTCCATGACGCCGAAGTTTTCATGTTTTAGCAAGCGGCACCAGAGTCTCCAAAGCGCTTTTTCTCTGTCTGTGGCAGGCGCTACGCCCATCTGCACACATGCCTGCACCGGCAGAGTTTGCAATGTTGCGTAATCTGTTTTTCCTGTGGAGGTGAGGGGCCATTCCTGGAGAAGTATAAAATGTTGCGGAATCATCCATGCCGGCAAGGATTTTCTGAGATGGGCTTCAATCCCCGCGCGCAACGCTCCTTCCTGCGCTTCGATAAAAGCAACAAGCCGCTCATCTCTTTTGACAACAGCGGCCCTTTTTACCGGTGGATAGGCCATCAGCCTTGCCTCAATCTCTCCGGGTTCCACAAGCTGCCCGCGCAGCTTGAATTGCCGGTCGATACGCCCCAGGAATTCCAGTGTTCCATCGGTATGGCGCCGGACTCGGTCGCCGGTTTTGTAAAGACGCTCCCCATGGTACTGGATAAATTTTTCTGCAGTTAACTCCGGCTGCTTCAGATATCCGCGCGCAAGGCCAATACCGCCGATATACAGCTCATCTTCCAGTATAACATATGAGATCCCCGGCAAAGGATCGCCCACCAAAGGCTTGTCCCACGCTTTACCGCAGACACAAAGACTTGTGCACACCGTTGCTTCCGTCGGTCCATACACATTTACAACCCGGAACTTTTCTATCCATTGACGGACAATATCCGGCGGACATACTTCGCCGCCGATAATGATTGTTTTCAAGCTCTCCGGCATATCATCACGGTCGATCGCCTTCAGCAGAGAGGGTGGAACATCCATATGCGTGATACGCCGTTCCCGGATGAACTTCACCAGCGCTGCGCCGTCGCGCGTCATGTTCTCCGGCGGTATCACCAGACAAGCGCCCGACAGCAGCGCCACACCGATGTCAGAAATAGCGGCATCAAAGAGAATAGAAAGATAGAAAAGGGAGCGGCTCTCCACCGTCGTCTCGAAAGCGCCAATCTGCGCTTTTAAAAAGCTGGTGATGCCCCGATGTTCGATCATCACCCCCTTCGGCGCGCCGGTGGAACCGGAGGTATAGATGGTATAGGCAAGGGTTCCCGCCTGAACATCCGCAGGCTGAAGCGGCGCTGAAGACTCCGGCAGGTTTTGCAAATCATGGATTGTTAAGGTATGGCGGATGTCCGCATGCCGCAAGATGTAATCCCGCCGCGCCTGCGGCAATCCCGGCGGCAGCGGCACAAAGGCTGCTCCGGCATACCAGCACCCGAGCATCGCAGCAACATACGCAGCCGACTTCTCCATCTCAAGGGCGACAGGCGTTTCCGCGGTGACGCCTTGCTTGTTTAAGTGCATGCCGATACGCGCCGCCTCTGCAGCGAGTTCCGTATAAGTGACAGTCCTGCCGCCCTCTTCAATGGCGGCGGCGTCCGGATACCGTTGTACGGTTTGCAAAAACTCTGGCCAGAAAGAAGTCATATGTACTTTGTATCATCAGCTTTCTCGCCTTTCAATGTTGTTTTTCACATAACCGCACTCCAGCGTTGTCGTAAACCTGATCGTAACGGTTGTTTGGAAATATCCAGGAAACCATTTATGCTCATGAGTGGTTTTCCAAATGTAGAGGAACAGATGGTCGAGGCAGCGCGCGCAATGGCGATTTTTCAGGACGATCAGTGGTTGTGGGAAAAATATTATCCGGAGGGGTTGAGCTGGCACGCGCCGATTTTGCAAAAGCCGTTGTTTTATATCCTCGATCAGGCGGCGGAAAAATATCCCGACAACCACCTCTGCGATTTTCAGGGCAAGGCGTTCAGTTATAAAAAAATCGCCGACACCGCCAACCGGATTGCCGAAGGGCTGCAAAAGATCGGCGTGAAAAAAGGCGTCAAGGTCGGGCTGTTTCTGCCCAACACGCCGTATCTGATCATGTTTTTCTACGGCATCCTGAAAACCGGCGCGACGGTGGTGAACTATAATCCGCTCTACGTCGAGCGCGAGCTGGCCTCCCAGATCGAGGACAGCGAAACCGATATCATGGTCACAATCGATCTGAAATTCCTGATGGACAAGATGACGCCGATGCTGGCCGCCACGCGCCTGAAAAAAGTGATTGTTTGCGACATGGCGGAAATTCTGCCCTTCCCCAAAAATATGCTCTATCCGCTGGTCCGGTCGAAAGATATCGCGGCGGCGCCTGAAAACGGCCGCTATATCCGCTTCAGGGATATCGTCAATAACGCCGGCGCGCCGGAACCGGTCATGATCGACGCCCGGAACGACGTCGCCGTGCTGCAATACACCGGCGGCACCACCGGCACCCCCAAGGGCGCGATGCTGACCCACGGCAACCTCTATGCCAACGTGCAGCAGACGGTTTACTGGGTGCGCAGCATCGAGCCGGGCAAGGACACGATGATGGGCGTGCTGCCCTTTTTTCACGTTTTCGCCATGACGGTCGTGATGAACTGCTCCATCTCCGCTGGCATGAAAATCATTCTGCACCCGAAATTCGTGCTGGCAGACGTGCTGGCCTCGATCAAGAAACACCGCCCGAGCTTTTTCCCCGCGGTGCCGGCGATTTTCAGCGCCATTGCCGCCAGTCCCGATGTCGGCAAGATTGACTTCTCCTGCCTGAAATTCTGCATGTCGGGCGGCGCGCCGCTGCCGGGCGACGTCAAGCGGCTGTTCGAGGAAAAAACGCGCTGCCGCAACCTGGGCGAAGGCTACGGGCTGACGGAAACGTCGCCCGTCGCGACGTTCAGCCCGTCGAACGGCAAAATCAAAAACGGCTCCGTCGGCATGCCCATCCCTGGCACGGTCATCGAAATCATCAACCGCGACGACGGCATATCCGTTCTGCCGGCCGGCGAAAAGGGCGAAGTCTGTGTCTCCGGCCCGCAGGTGATGAAGGGCTACTTCAACAAACCCGAAGAAACCGCCCTGGTGCTGAAACACGGCCGCCTGCATACCGGCGATGTCGGCTATCTTGACGATGAAGGCTACCTGTTCCTTGTTGACCGCATCAAGGACATGATCATGGTGCGCGGATACAAAGTCTATCCGCGCTTTGTCGAGGAAGCCATTTACAAGCATCCCGCGGTTGAAGAGTGCATCGTCGCCGGCGTGCCGGACGCCGAGCGCGGCGAAACCGTCTGGGCCTGGGTCAAGCCCTTCGCCGGCCGGGATCTTTCCGAAGAAGATTTGAAAAAGTTTCTTGAGGACAAGCTCTCCCCCATCGAAATGCCCCGCAAAATCACCCTCCGCGACCAGCCGCTGCCGAAAACGGCGGTTGGGAAACTGTCCAAGAAAGATCTTCTGGAGCAAGAGGGGATTAAAAAGCAGTAAACTCTTGCTCATTTTTAAAAATGAAAGGAATTTATCCATGAAATCCGCCGCCTTGAAAAACGCAGAAGCCCCTGCCATGCCATGGCTGAACAGTTATCCCGAAGGCGTGGCCTGGGACATTGAAATCCCCGAACAGCCGCTGTTCGCTTTTCTGGAACAGACCGCCGCCAAGCACGGCGCCGTCGAGGCGATATCGTTCGCGGGGCATGCGTATACTTACGCCGCGCTGGCAGCACTTGTTGACCGCGCGGCGAAAGGGCTGCAAACGCTGGGCGTCAAAAAAGGCGTCAAGGTCGGCTTGTTCATGCCGAACGCCGGCTATTCGGTCGTGATGTATTACGCGATTTTAAAATCCGGCGGCACGGTCGTCAATTACAACCCCGCCTATGTTGAGCGCGACCTGATCAACCAGGTGGAAGACAGCGAGACGGATATCCTCGTGACGCTCGACGCGCCGGCGCTGCTGGAAAAAGCCACGGCCATCCTGGAAAAAACCCGCGTCGGAAAAATCATCGTCTGCCCCGCCAAACAAAACATGAACGACACCGGCAAGACCCTCGATGTGCCGTTCGTCCTGTGGTTTTGCGACCTGATCGCCAACGACGGCAAGCCGGCACCTTTCCCGGTCGATTTCAAGGAAGACATCGCCGTGCTGCAATATACCGGCGGCACGACCGGCGTGCCGAAAGCGGCCGTGCTGACGCATCAAAGCGTCGTGTCCAACGCCGTGCAATGCGCTTTCTGGTTTCACAACATCCGCGAAGGGCAGGACAGCATGGTCGCCGTGCTGCCGCTGTTTCACGTCTTCGCCATGACGGTCGTCATGAATATGTCGATCATCCGCGGCTTGAAGATTTTCATCATGCCGCAATTCGACATGAAAGAGCTGCTGGGCCTGATCCAGAATGAAAAACCAAGTTACCTCGCCGCTGTGCCCACGGTTTATATCGCCATGGCAAACTACGATAAAATCGCCGACTACGATTTTTCGTCCCTGAAATTCTGCCTGTCGGGCGGCGCGCCGCTGCCGGCCGAAGTGAAATCTTCCTTTGAAGCGAGAACCAAGGCGAAACTGCTTGCCGAAGGCTACGGCCTGACGGAGTTTTCGCCGGTGGCGACGTGCAACCCTCTTTCCGCCAAAGCCCGCGCCGGATCGATCGGCCTGCCGGTGCCGGGCACGATCGTGGAAATCGTCGGCCTGGAAGACGGGCTGCCGGTTAAAAACCCTGGCGACAAGGGCGAGATTTGCGTGACCGGGCCGCAGATGATGCGCCGCTATTACAAACAGCCGGCAGAAACGGCTGCCGTCATGAAAAATGGCCGCCTGCATACCGGCGATGTCGGGTACATGGACCAGGACGGGTTCGTTTATGTCGTTGACCGCATCAAGGACATGATTCTGGTCGGCGGCTTCAACGTCTATCCGCGCCATGTCGAGGAAGCCATCTATATGCATCCTGCCGTGAAGGAATGCATCGTGGCGGGCATACCGGACAAGCTGCGCGGAGAGGCGGTCGCCGCCTGGGTCAAGCCCGTCGACGGCAACCCGCTCGATGCCGCCACGCTTCGTGCCTTTTTGCAGGACAAGTTATCGCCCATCGAAATGCCGAAAAAAATCACCATCCGCGAAGAGCCGCTGCCGAAAACGGCCGTCGGGAAACTGTCGAAGAAGGATTTGCTGCTGCAGGAAGCTTGCCTGAAAACTTAGGGCCAATCTGCTTGAAGCTGGCTGATGCCAAGGGAAAAACCGCCTTGTAACACACTGTCGTAAACAGTGACTTTATACCGGACCGGGATTTTGATAGTAAAGGGGGGTAGATATTCTTCCGTACTTTCAACTGAATGGCCCGGCTATGCTCCACTCTGTCCACCAGCACACCGTCAAAACCGCTTTCACCCTGACCGGGGCGGGCGTGCATTCGGGCGCGGCGGCCCGTCTGACTGTCAGGCCGGCCCCGCCGTCCTCCGGCATCAGTTTTATCCGCACCGACATCAAGGACCGCCCGAATAAAATTCCGGCCCGCTGGGACCTGGTAACGGAAACCCGGCTTTGCACGGTGCTGACGAATAAATCGGGCGTGAGCGTTTCGACCACCGAACATCTTTTGTCAGCTTTCGCGGCGCTGGGTCTGGATAACGCCCTCGTCGAGATTGATGGGCCGGAAATCCCGATTATGGACGGCAGCGCGCTTTGTTTCGTCAAGGCGCTGGACGACGCAGGTCTCGCCCGCCAGCCGGCCAGCCGGCGCGAGCTGCGCATCACCAAAACCGTTTCTTACCGCGAGGGCGATAAAGAGGCCGTTTTAAGCCCTTCCTCCGGACAGTTTTTCGGTTTTGAAATCGCCTTCGATAATCCGCTGATCGGCCGCCAGAAATACACCCATGAAATGGCCAGTACCGCCACTTATCGTCACGAGATTGCCGCCGCCCGCACGTTCGGCTTCCTGCACGAAGTCGAGCAACTGAGGAAACTGGGCCTGGCACGGGGCGGGTCGCTTGATAACGCGATTGTCATCGACGGCGACAAAATCCTTAATCCGGAAGGTTTGCGGTTCAAAAACGAATTCGTGCGCCATAAGATTCTGGACGCCATCGGCGACCTTTATCTGGCCGGGCTGCAAATCATCGGCCATTACCATGGCGTCAAGGCCGGCCACGCCATGAACAGCAAAGTCCTGCACGCCCTTTTCGCCCGCCCTGATGCTTTTGAAATCGTGGAACGCGGTCAGGAAGCGGTACCTGCCGGGCGCCGGGTCGGCGCCTATGCGGACGCGGTTGCGACGGCCTGAATTTAGTCCTTTTGCAGCTTTCCGGCCCTGTGCTATAAACATAGCATGACAATGAAATTACGCTTTATACCTGTCCTCTGTCTGCTGTTGGTGATGGCGGGCTGCGCTTCCTCAAAAGGCGGTGACGCCGCTTTGAAGCAGGAACCGGTTGAAAAAATGTATGCCGGGGCTGCCAAAGAACTGGATGCAGGTGAATATGCCGAAGCCGCCAAACAGTTCGATGCCGTCGAGCAAGAGCATCCCTATTCCCCCTGGGCGACGCGCGCGCAACTGATGGCGGGCTATGCCCATTACAAAAATTTGAAATACGACGAAGCCCTGCCGGCGCTCGACCGGTTCATTGAATTGCATCCCGGAGACGACAATATCGCCTATGCCTACTATCTGAAAGCGCTGTGCTATTACGAACAAATTTCAGACGTGCGCCGGGACCAGAAGATGACCGAGCTGGCGCTGAACAGCCTCCGTCAGGTCAAGGACCGCTTCCCCGACAGTTCCTATGCCAAAGACGTGGTGCTGAAGATCGACCTGACGCTGGATCACCTTGCCGGCAAGGAAATGGAAATCGGCCGCTATTACCTGGAGCGCAAACAATACCAGGCCGCCATTAACCGCTTTGAAAAAGTGGTGGAGCAGTACCAGACGACGACCCAGGTGCCCGAAGCGCTGCACCGACTGACGGAAGCTTATTTGTTGCTGGGCATCGTTGATGAGGCCCGCAAAACGGCGGCGATTCTGGGGCAAAATTACGCGCACAGTCCCTGGTATAAAGACAGCTATAGCCTGTTGACGCGGCCTGCGACGGGCACACCGCAGAAAAAATCGTTCTACGATAAAACCCTTGGCAAGGTTTTTAACTGAGGGGAGACGTGATGCTCACCAGTCTCACCATCCACAATGTCGTGCTGATCGACCGGCTGACGCTGGAGGGTGCCGCCGGGTTGTCCGCCCTGACGGGGGAGACGGGTGCTGGCAAGTCGATTTTACTGGATGCGCTGGGCCTGGCCCTGGGCATGCGTGCCGAAGCGGGGCTGGTGCGTCATGGCGAACAACAGGCGACGGTGACGGCCTGTTTTGATATTCCCGCCAAACATCCGGTGATCAGGCTTCTCAAGGAAAAAGATTTAGAAGCGGTTGATACGCTTATCCTGCGCCGCACGCTTGGCAAGGATGGCCGCAGCAAGGCATTTATCAACGACGCGCCGGTCAGCGTCCAGCTGCTGAAAGAGATCGGGGCGGATCTTGTTGAAATTCACGGCCAGTTCGAAACGCAGGGGCTGCTCAACGCCGCCACGCACGGCGTCGTGCTTGACAGCTATGCGGGAACCACGGCGGCGGCGGAAGAGGTGCGCGGGGCGTGGCGCGCCTGGCGTCAGGCGCGCGAGAACCTCGAACGGGCGATCACCGAAATCGAATCAACGCGCCTGCAGGAAGAATACCTGAAATACACGGTGGCGGAGCTAAAAAAGCTTGATCCGCAGCCGGGGGAAGAAATCGTCCTTGCCGAAAAACGCAGTTACCTGCTCAACCGCGACAAGATGCGGGGAGCTATCGAACAGGCAGGTGAAATCCTCGAAAGCGAAGGCGGCATCCAGAGCCAGCTTGGAAAACTGCACGCCACGCTGGCGCGGCTGCCTGGTTTACCAGCGGTGCTGGAAACGCTCACCCGCCTGCAAAATGAAACCGATGAGCTTTCTTATCAAATCGAAAACCTCAAAAATGCCGACGCTGGCAGCGAAAACCTTGAAGCGCTCGAAAATCGTTATTTTGCCCTGAAAGAATGCGCCAAGAAACACCGCTGCGCCACAGACGATCTGCCGCGCATTCATGCCGAGCTGGCGCAAAAGCTCCGCCTGATCACGCATCAGGAAGATACGCTGGCCGACCTGAACAAAGCGGTTGCGACGGCCAGGGAGGAATACCGGACGCTGGCGGAGAAAGTCAGCGCGCGGCGCCAGAAGGCTTCACAAAAACTCGCCAAGGCGGTGAGCGCCGAACTGCCTGCCCTGAAACTTGATAAAGCGCGTTTTACGGTATCGTGCATCACCGGCGCGTCTGAACTGGAATGGGGGCCGGACGGGATGGACGCCGTGCAATTTATTGTTGCCACCAACCCGCAAACCCCCGCGGGGCCTTTGCACAAAATCGCCTCCGGCGGCGAATTGGCGCGTTTCATGCTGGCGTTGAAATTGATCCTTGCCGCCACCAGCTCCGTGCCGACGCTGATTTTCGACGAAGTGGACAGCGGCATCGGCGGCGCCACGGCGGATGCGGTGGGTGAACGCCTCGCAAGACTGAGCCAGACCTGCCAGGTATTGGCCGTGACCCACAGCCCGCAGGTGGCCTCCCGCGCGCGCCACCACTGGGTCGTCGCCAAGGCAGAGCACAGAAACGCCGCCGTCATCACCAGAATTACGCCGCTCAAAATTTTGGCCGACCGCCAGGAAGAAATCGCCCGCATGCTGTCGGGCGCCACAATCACCGCCGAAGCGCGTGCAGCGGCGGCCAAGCTGCTGGAAAGCCATGCGGCGTAAAGAGACAGACATTCTCGCGGCCCCCGCAGCGGAAGCGGTGGCATTGCGCAGGCAAATCGAGCATCACGACCTTCTTTATCACCAGCAGGACGCGCCGGAAATTTCAGACGCGGCCTACGACGCGCTCAAGCAACGCCTGGAAGAGATTGAAAAAGAGTTTCCGGCGCTCGTCACCCCGGACAGCCCGACGCAGAAAGTGGGCGCGAAACTTCTGAAGGAATTTAAAAAAGTCAGGCATGCCTTGCCGATGCTCTCGCTCGCCAATAGTTTCAGCGACGAGGAGGTGATTGATTTTTACGACCGGGTACGGAAATTTCTGCATCTGGGCAGCGATCAGGCCCTGGAGATGCTGGCGGAAACGAAAATCGACGGCCTTTCGTGCAGTTTGCGCTACGAAAAAGGCGTGCTGGTCCAGGCCGCCACGCGCGGCGACGGCGAAGAAGGCGAGGATGTTACCGCCAATGTCAAAACCATTCCCTCCATCCCGCACCGGTTGCCAAAGGGCGTTCCGGATATTCTTGAAGTGCGGGGTGAGATTTATATCGTCCGCGCCGATTTTGCAAAGCTCAACCAGGCGCAGGAAGAAGCGGGCGGCAAGATTTTCGCCAACCCGCGCAATGCCGCCGCCGGGTCGCTGCGGCAACTGGACACGCGCATCACCGCCACACGCCCCTTGCGCTTTTTCGGCTATGCGCTGGGCGCGTGTTCGGCACAAGTCGCCACAACGCAGGACGGCGTCCGTCAAAAACTTTCTGCCTGGGGCTTTGACGTGCCCGAACCGAGCATTGTCGCCGATAGCGCTGAAAAACTCATCGCGTTCCATGCCAAGGTTTACAGCGCCCGCCCGGCGATCGCTTATGATCTGGACGGCGTTGTTTATAAGGTGAATTCTCTCGACGACCAAAAGCGCCTGGGATTTATCAGCCGCGCGCCGCGCTGGGCGATGGCGCACAAGTTTCCGGCAGAACAGGCGGAAACTATTTTGCACAAAATATCCATCCAGGTCGGGCGCACCGGCACGCTGACGCCGGTCGCGCAGCTGGAGCCGGTCAATGTCGGCGGCGTCATCGTCGGCCGCGCCACCCTGCACAATGAAGACGAAATAACACGCAAGGATATTCGTGAGGGCGATCATGTGATCGTTCAGCGCGCCGGCGACGTCATTCCGCAAATCGTGCAAAGCTTGCCGGAAAAGCGCGCCAGGAACAGCACGCCGTTTGTTTTTTCCGACACCTGCCCCGACTGCGGCAGCCGCGCCGTTCGCGCGGAAGGCGAAGTTGCCCGGCGCTGCACCGGCGGGTTGATCTGCCCGGCGCAAGCCGTGGAGCGGTTAAAACATTTCGTCAGCCGCCTTGCCTTCGATATCGAGGGGCTGGGCGATAAAATCATCAAGGAGTTTTGGGATGAGAAACTGATCACGACCCCCGCCGATATTTTCCGCCTGGCGCAATATGCGGATGCCCTGAAAGACCGCGAAGGCTGGGGGGAGCTTTCGGTCAAAAACCTGCTGGCGGCGATCGAAGCACGGCGCGTTATCCCGCTTGAGCGTTTCATTTACGCGCTCGGCATCCGCCAGACCGGCCAGGCGACGGCGAAGAAGCTGGCGCAGCATTACGAAAGTTTCGACCGCCTGACGGAAGCGATGGAAGAAGGCGTATCGGAAGACCTCCTCGGCATCGCCGACGTCGGCCCTGTTGTTGCCAAAGACCTGGTGCTGTTTTTTTCCGAACCGCATAACAAACGGGTTCTGCAGGATCTGCAAAAAGAACTGACCATCAAAAATGCCGCGCGGCCAAAGACAACGCCATCCGCTGTCACCGGCAAAACCGTCGTCTTCACCGGCAAACTGATCAAAATGAGCCGCGCGGAAGCAGGCGCACAGGCCGAAGCTCTCGGCGCGAAAGTTGCCTCTGCCGTTTCTAAAAACACCGATTACGTCGTGGCGGGCGAAGACGCTGGGTCCAAGCTTAAAAAAGCCGCGGCGTTCGGCGTCACCGTCCTGTCGGAAGATGAATGGCTGGAGCTGGTAAAAGCGTGAGTTTATACATGACCATTCACCAATCTGCACATTTGCTTGCAGAACTCTCTCTCCCTCGTGAGAGGGGGAGGGCGTTTTCGGCCTTTTTTTATTACGTTGAGAATGGCAAAAAACATGGGATAATCTATTTGGTGCGGGGCGTATTTTCTAAATCCCATAAAATTCTCTCTCCCGTTGGCGGAAGAGAGAAAAAATAGTCAGGTTCAGCATGACCGAACAACATTTTATCGAAAGACTGGGCGGTAGCATCGGCGGACTGGCGAACCATCAGCTTTTTGGCCGGGTGACGAAAATTCTGGGCTTGCTGGTGGAAGTCGGCGGGGTTGAGCGGGAGCTGTCGATCGGCGACCGTTGCAACCTGACGCCCAAGGGTGTCGAACCTATCCCGTGCGAGGTGGTGGGGTTCCGCGAAGGCCGCGCGCTGGTGATGCCGTTCAGGCCGCTCGACCGCGTGGGCCTGGGGTGCAGGGCGGAAGTGGTGGGGGCGCAGACTTCCGTTTACCCAAGCGATGCCTGGCTTGGCCGCGTCATCAACGCGATGGGCGAGCCGCTGGACGGCAAGGGGGCCTTGATGAACGGGGAGGAAGCGCGACTTTTGCGCAACAAGCCCCCGCCCGCCCATGACCGGAAACGTCTTGGCGACAAACTGGATCTTGGGATTCGGTCCATTAACTGTTTTCTCAGCGTCGCCCGCGGGCAGCGCATGGGAATTTTCTCCGGCTCCGGCGTGGGCAAGTCTGTGCTGATGTCGATGCTCGCGCGGTATACGGCGGCCGATGTGAACGTCATCGGCCTGATCGGCGAGCGCGGCCGCGAAGTGCAGGATTTTCTTGAAGACGAACTGGGGCCGGAGGGCCTGAAAAAAAGCGTGGTGATCGTTTCGACGTCGGATGAATCGCCGCTGATGCGCCGACAAGGCGCTTACCTGACGCTTGCCGTTTCAGAATATTTTCGCGACCAGGGCCGCCAGGTTTTATGCATGATGGATTCCGTCACGCGCTTTGCCATGGCGCAGCGCGAAATCGGTCTTTCGGCGGGGGAGCCGCCGACCAGCAAAGGCTATCCGCCGACGACGTTTTCGGAGCTGGCACGGCTTCTCGAACGCGCCGGACCCGGCGAAAAAGGCAAAGGCGACATCACCGCGTTTTTTTCCGTCCTTGTCGAGGGCGACGATCACAACGAACCGATTTCAGATGCCGTGCGGGGGATTATCGACGGGCACGTCGTGCTTGACCGCGCGATCGCCGACAGGGGGCGCTACCCCGCCATCAACGTGCTGCGCAGCATCTCCCGCTCCATGCCGCGCTGCCTGACGGATGCGCAGGCGGCGCTGGTGAAACGCGGGCGCGAAATCATGGCGACGTATGAAGACATGGCGGAGCTGATCCGCCTTGGCGCCTATCGCCGCGGCAGCGACCCGAAGGTGGATGAAGCCATGCTGATCTACCCAAAGCTCGACCAGTTTCTGTCTCAGAAGCCGGCGGAAAAAATGGGCCTGGAAGAGGGCTATGCGAAGCTGGCGCAGATTCTTGCAGGTAAATAAATGGCCGATCTGACCGCCCTCGTCCGGCTGCATAAACATGAGCTTGATGAAAAGCGCCGCGTGCTGGGGGAACTTTACTCTCAACTGACCTTGCTGGAGCGCGCGCAGCACGATCTGGAACGCGCCTTTGAACGAGAAAAAGAAGGCCTGAGCGGGAGCAGCGACATTCACTTTACCTTCGTCAACTATGTTGAAAAAGTAGGGCAGCAGCGGCAAGCCCTGAACAGCCGGAAAGCCGTGCTGGAAGATCAAATCGCGACAGCCAAAGACAGCATGATGGAAACCTTCAGCGAGCTTAAAAAATACGAAATGGCTCAGGAAGAACGCGAACGTCTTACCGAAGAAGAACGCCTCGTGAAAGAATCGCGCGAGATGGACGCCGTCGGACTGGAAAATTTCCGCAGAAAAAGCGAAGAAGAACAGTAGCACCTGTCGTCAGGTGCTGACGCTCCCCCGTGCCGCCGGTCAATAGACCTCTTGCATAGCCTCTTTTTCTGCGCCATCCCGGCGAAAGCCGGGGCGGGAATTTTTTGGCTGTCAGCGTTATATATGTATTGCTCTGCCGCTCACCGCCAGGGCTGCTTCTTTCACGACTTCGTTCAATGTCGGGTGCGCATGACAGGTACGCGCAATGTCTTCCGATGACGCGCTGAATTCCATGGCAAGCGCGACTTCGGCGATGAGCGTGCCGGCCTCCGCGCCGATGATGTGGCAGCCGAGCACGCGGTCGGTTTTGGCGTCCGCCAGAATTTTCACAAAGCCTTCCGTCGCCGCCATGGCGCGGGCGCGTCCGTTCGCCATGAAGGGAAATTTCCCGGCTTTGTAAGCGACGCCTTTTTCTTTCAGCTGTTCTTCGGTGGCGCCCACGCAGGCGACTTCAGGAAAAGTATAAACGACGTTGGGGATGGCGTCGTAATTGATGTGGCCCGATTGCCCGGCGATGATTTCCGCCACGACGACGCCTTCGTCTTCGGCCTTGTGCGCCAGCATCGCGCCGCGCACCACGTCGCCGATGGCGTAGATGCCTTTCACGTTCGTCTGGAAATGATCGTCGATGGTCACGCGGCCGCGGTTGTCCGTTTTCACGCCCGCTTTTTCAAGGCCAAGTCCTGCCGTATAGGGACGGCGTCCGATGGACAGCAGCACGGTTTCGACTTCCATTTTTTCGTCGGCATTCAAAGATAAAGTCACTTTGCCTTTGGCAATTTTTGCGCCGGTCACTTTGGTGGAAAGCTTAAATTCCATGCCCTGTTTGGCGAGGATTTTTTTCATCTCCCTGGAAACTTCCAGATCCATCCCGGGCATCAGGCGGTCCATGAATTCGACCACCGTCACTTTGGC